>CANCOY010000017.1 GCA_947379865.1 Acetobacteraceae bacterium | reverse complement strand
CAGATGCCCCCGCTGGAGGACCTGCTGCTGGCCGCCGCTGCAGCGGCCATTCCGCCCGATCTGCTGGCCCGCCTGCAACTGGCCAAGGCCGAGAAGGCGCGTCGGGGTGCTGTGGGCAAGGCTGGGGCCGCCACCAAGGCTGAAACCCGTGGTCGCCCCTCCGGCATCCGCCGTGTGCGCCCGCGTTCCGGCGCCCGCCTGAACCTGATTGAAACCCTGCGCGCCGCCATCCCATGGCAGCGCCTGCGTGGCCGCGCGCCCGGCGAGGGCCGGGTGGCCGTGCGACCGGAAGACTTCCGGGCCACGCGCTATCTGGCGCGGATGGAGACCACCATTGTCTTTGTGGTGGATGCCTCGGGCTCGGCCGCGTTGACACGCCTGGCTGAGACCAAGGGCGCCGTGGAACTGGTGCTGGCGGAATGTTACGCCCGGCGCGACCGCGTGGCGCTGATCGGCTTCCGGGGCAGTGTGTCCGAAGTTCTGCTGCCGCCCACCCGCTCGCTGGTGCGGGCCAAGCGCAGCCTGGCCGGCCTGCCGGGAGGCGGCGGCACGCCGCTTGCGGCGGGCATCGATGGGGCGCTGGCCATGGCTGACGCGATTGCGCGCCAGGGCCAGACCCCGGTTGTGGTTCTGTTGACCGATGGCCGGGCCAACATCGCCCGCGACGGCAGCCAGGGGCGCGATCAGGCCCAGGCGGACGCCCTCGAGTCCGCGCGTGCCCTGCGCCTGGCGGGCGTATCGACCCTGCTGGTCGATACCTCGCCACGCGCCCAGGAGGCGGCCCGACGCCTTGCGGCGGAAATGGGGGCGACCTATCTCGCCCTCCCCTTTGCCGACTCCAGCAAGATTGCTGGCGCCGTCAGCCAGTCTGCCGCCCCGCGCTGAACCCAAGGCGGCCATGGCCACCTCAGGCCGCGCGACGGAGGCTGAGTTCGGCCCAGATCGCACCGAGCGCGTCGATCAGGTGCCTGATGTCAGCCTCGGTGTGGAGGGGCGACGGCGTGAGACGCAGACGTTCCGTCCCGCGCGGCACGGTGGGATAGTTGATGGGCTGGGCATAGATGCCATAGCGATCCATCAGCACGTCGCTGATCAACTTGCACTGGAACGGGTCGCCGACCATCACCGGCACGATGTGGCTGGGATTATCCAGGTGCGGAATGCCGGCGGCATCAAGACGGGCGCGCACGTCGCGCACCACCGCCTGGTGACGGAGGCGCTCCTTGTTGCTGGCCTTGAGGTGCTGGATGCTGGCCACGGCGCCGGCTGCCACATGGGGCGGCAGCGAGGTGGAGAAGATGAACCCAGACGCAAAGCTGCGCACGAAATCACACAGCGCGCTGGAACCGGCGATGTATCCACCCACCACGCCAAAGGCCTTGGCCAGGGTCCCCTCGATCAGGGTGATGCGGTGGGACAGGCCCTCGCGCTCGGCAATGCCGCCACCGCGCGGGCCATAGAGGCCAACGCCATGAACCTCATCGAGATAGGTCATGGCGCCATAACGCTCGGCCACATCACAGATCTCGGCGATGGGGGCGATGTCGCCATCCATGGAATAGACCGACTCAAAGGCCACAAGCTTGGGCCGACCCGGCTCGATGGCGGCAAGCTTGCGCGCCAGATCCTCGGGATCGTTATGGGCAAAGACGCGCACTTCGGCGCGGCTGTGGCGGATGCCTTCGATCATGGAGGCATGGTTCAGCGCGTCCGACAGAATGACGCAATCGGGCATCAGGGCGCCAAGGGTGCCAAGGCTGGCCCAGTTCGACACATAGCCCGAGGTGAACAGCAGCGCCGCTTCCTTGCCGTGCAGATCGGCCAGTTCACGCTCCAGCAGAACGTGGTGGTGGTTGGTGCCAGAAATGTTCCGGGTCCCGCCCGAGCCGGCACCGCAGGCTTCAAGCGCATCGTGCATGGCGAGCAGAACTTCGGGATGCTGGCCCATGCCCAGATAGTCGTTGGAGCACCAGACCGTTACCTTTGACGTGCCGCCATCATGATGATGGGTGGCGGCCGGAAAGGCGCCCGCCCGCCGCTCGAGGTCGGCGAAGACGCGATAGCGGCCCTCGCGACGCAGCATGTCTACACGGTCCTGGAAGAAAGCCTCGTAATCCATAACCCGCCTCCCCTTAGTCAAGCACGAAGGCCGCTGCCGGCCGGTTTGTGGGCCGGCACACGCGGTGTCTCGGCCAGTTTTACAACATCGATGATCTGGTCCGCATCGGGCACTACTACGGGTGCACGGCCCTTCAGGCTCCATGTCCACATGGCACCCACGTTCAGCGGCAGGACCAGGAAGAAATGTTCGGCCACGGCGATGATCATCAGCACGCCGAGAAATGTGAATGCCGCCTGGTCAAACGGCCCGGCCTCTGGCGAAAGGGCAGCCGTGCACAGCATGGTGGCGGCGCAGGTGCCAAGGGTTACCGAGAGCGGCAGCAGCGGATTGATGCTGCGCTTGCGGATGAAGCTGCGCAGATAATCGAGATGGGGCGGCAGGAATTCCTCGGTGACATTGGGCACGCCAAGGAAAACATTCAGCCGCGCACTCTCGTGCATCACCGCGAGGATGACATAGGTCCACAGGCCCACCTGATTGGGTGAAGCCCAGGTAAGGGCCGCCACCAAGAGGCCCCCGAGCACGATGGCGATCTCATGATGCAGACTGACCATCAGGGCATGGCCAAAATGCTTCCAGCCGGAACAGCCCGTCTCGCAGGCGTGACGCCGTGGACCGGTCACCACGCCCATGTAGAAGCTGATCTCCATCCAGCCCCAGACCAGCAGGGCCCACGTAAAGGCCATATAGGCGCCGGAAACCGTCGTGTCCTGCGCGCTGTTCGCAAGGCCCCAGAACGAGAGGCCGAGCACGGCTGTTGCCCCCAGCATGCTCCAGCGGAACGTCCACCTCGGCAAACCGTCGAGATAGAGGATCACCCCGGTGCTGAACCACCAGGTGAGCAAGGCATAAAGGGCTGGCAGACCGTGATCGGTCATGGACGTTTCACCCTCACCAGATCGGCGCCAACCGCATATCCTGCGGCAGCGTGTTGGGGATGGAGGGCATGAGATAGAGGCGCAGCAGGGTGGCACCCGCCGCAACCGCGCAATAGCCACGCGTCAGCAGGCCACCGATACCGCCACGGGCGCTCGCCTCATCAGCCTTGATGCTCAGCTTGCGCAGGCGCTCAAAGCCTTCCATGAAACCGGGCTGGTCAATATCGAGGCAGAGGGGGAACACCTGCTTGGAGATTTCCGTCGTCAGGCGGAACACGGCCAGATCATAGGCCGTGGGATCAAGACCCAGGGCCTTGTGCAGTTCCGGCCGGGTGTGGTCGCGCACATACATGGTGGCATAGACCGCCAGCAGGAAGAACTTCACCCAGAACTTGTTGAGGCCCGTCAGCAGGTGCGGATTGGCGCGCATCAGCACCGCAAAGACCTCGCCATGGCGGAACTCGTCGTTGCACCACTTTTCGAACCACCGGAAGATCGGGTGGAAGCGGTGTTCGGGATTGCGCTCGAGCTGGCGATAGATGGTGATGTAGCGGGCGTAGCCGATCTTCTCCGACAGATAGGTCGCGTAGAAAATGTATTTCGGCTTGAAGTAGGTGTACTTCTTTGCCCGCTTCAGGAAGCCAAGATCGACGCCGAGGCCGAAGTCCTTGAGGGCCTGGTTGATGAAGCCGGCGTGACGTGCCTCGTCGCGGCTCATATGGCCGAACAGCTCCGCGATTTCGCGGTTCTTCGACTTCTTCTTGATCTCGGCATAAAGCAGGCAGCCCGAGAATTCCGAGGTGCAGGAGCTGACGAGGAAATCAAGGAATTCCGTCTGCAGGGCATCGGGCAGCTGGCGGACCTCTTCAACAAACTGGGCGGTGCGCTCGAAATGCCCGTTGTTGGGGTCGCGCCGGAACTCGGCCATCAGATAGTCCCACTCCGCACGGACGGGGCTAAGGTCGATCTTGTCCAGCGCCGCAAAATCGGTCGTGTAGAAACGCGGCGTCAGCAGCGTCTCGGTCTGGGCCATGTTCGTGGTTTCGTTTGGCAGGGCGGCCATCGTGACAGTGCTCATGGTGCCTCCTGAGGCGCGCCGTTGGCGGCTAGCGCGGTTGACTGGGAATGGGGCAGAAAGCGGGCAAAGGCCTGCTTGTTGGTGGCGCCAAAGGCGGCGAGATCGACATGGCGGTTGGTGACGGGATCATCAAAGGTGATCCGCCCATCGCGGTGCTCTGCCAGAACAAAGGCGACATCGGGTCCAATGCCGCGCCGCATCCGTTCCCGGGCCATGCCGCGAACGGTTGAGCGCAGGAAGCCATTGGTACCCGGGGCCACGTCGCCGATGACGGCGCCGCTGCTGGCATCAAGCACATTGATGCCGCCATCGTTACGATCAACAAAGCGCAGCTGCTGCTGGACAACCGTGTCGGCAACCATGGCCTGGGGAAGCGGCGTCAGCCGGGCCGCCATCACGCCAAGCACCACGGCGCCCACCAGTGCGAAGGCACTGTACAGAGGGCCCCTGGGAAATGGCTTGGCGTCAATCGCTTGGTCGTGATGCATGGCGTCCCCCTTCAGGCGATGGCGATGGCGCCATGCGGTGCCGTGGCAGCCGCAGAGACCGTTTCTGCAGTTGCCGGCACAACCTGGCTGTGGGCGACGGCAAGCGCGCGGGAGAGGATGCGGGCGACCTCGTTCCCATCGGGAACACAGCGCAGCATCGGCTCCGGGCGCGAGAAATGACCGGGGCGGGCATGCGGCCAGACCAGAAAATAGCCAACCCGCTGGTCATCCCTGAGGCGCAGCGGCACATCTGCCGTGCCATCCTCATAGGACCGCAGAGAGGCTGCAGCGATGCCCCGGAACGGCAGGTTGACTGCCGCCGGCAAGGCCACGCCGGCGCGAATGACAACCCGCCGGTTGGTGATGGTGTAGAGCGTAGAGCGCGCCATCAGCCAGCCAAGCAGCGTCAAGACGCCCACCGACAGGGCGGCCAGGGTGCTGGTGATGACGAGGGCACGGCCAAGCTGGGCAAGGTCCCCGCCCGTCTCCACCATCCGCCACAGCAGCAGCGCAGCGAAATAGGCCACCACCAGCCGCAGGCGGAACAGGCGCATCGACAGCGAGCGCCAGTCGGGAGAGCCCTGCCAGAGGATGCTCTCGCCCGCAGGCAGGTTTTCCGGCAGCCCGGGAACCGGCTCGATCTCGTATTCCGCGCTCACAGCACAGGCCCCAGACGCTTGTTGTTGGCGTAAAGATGACCACCACCGAAATAGGCCGCCACCCGGTCTTCTTCCCGCAGCGTGATCTGGTCGGGATGGGCCAGGGTCGGGGCGTCGGCGAAGTGCCGGCTCAGGACCGAGGCGGCCAGGACCTGTTCGCGTTCGGTGTCATAGGTCGCCAGCATGCTGGGCAGCAGGATCACACGGTCGCCCGCATCGGTCGGCACGACGACTTCAAGATAGCGCACCATGTTTTCCGAACGGTCCAGCCAGACCTCGGTGACCCTGCCCGCTACCCGCGTGTCGGCAGCAACCACAAGGTAACCCCTGGGATCCGGTCCATCGGTGTTGATGCTCCAGCCCTCGGCGACGCGCAGCGGAATGATCTTGGGCAGGTTGTCGTCAAAGCCGAGATCCGGCTCGTCCGCCCGCATCGCCCAGGCCGCCGGACCGACACCATCCACCAGCGGGTTGCCGGTCGGGTCGAGCGGGGCGCCTGGCCAGGGAGCCGAGGGACGTGCCGCAGGAAATGCCTCGGGTGCCTCGGTGCGCGGCGCTGTCTGTGTGCCACCATGGGGCAGCAGGAATGTCTTGGGGCTGGGCATCGGCGGGAAGCCCTGAACCTTGATACTGCCCGAACGGTCGGAAACCAGCGGATAGCCCTCGCGCTTGTCTTCCTGGCGCAGGTAAAAAACCAGGCCTGCGAAGAAGAACCAGAACAGGTAGATCGCTACCTGGGCTACGTCGATGTAACTGGTAAAGGCACCGGTCTGCATGAGTTACCTCCTGTCGAAGGATGTAAGGGGCTGCCAGTTTGGTTGAGCGGACAGGGCCATCAGCCCCTCCGCCAACCGATCCTGGCCCGTCGGGGCCGCGCGGCGCACGAGGGGACCAAGGGCGACCAGGGTCGCGAACAGCAGCAGGATTTCAAGGTTGTAGACGAAGCTGTACCCCGTGACGGGGTCCATGAGTGCGGGCCCAAATGTCCCCTGTTCGGCAAGACCCGAAACCACGTCGCGCAGGATGCCGCCCATGGCGATGGCGGCCCCCGCCGTAAAGGCCTGCACCGCACCCCAGGTGCCGATGGCAAGCCCTGCCTGGCCGCCGCGTGCAGCCTCAAGGGCGGCCGTCAGTGTGCCCACAAGGAAGAGTGCACTGCCGGCGCCGATCAGCGTGGTGCCAAGGGCAAAAACCCCGGCCGACATCAGCGGTGCGGCAAAGACCACGGCCACAAAGGCACAGATCCCGGCCAGAACCCCAAGTGCTGCCACCCGGAACGGATCTGCCTTGGCCGAAACCAGGCGCGCCCCGATGACAAAGCCCGCAATCCCGCCCACCGCCAGCAGGGCGGTGAGGCCCGTGGTCATGCCGACGGGCAGCTTCAGGATCTGCCCACCATAGGGCTCGAGCAGGATGTCCTGCATGCTGAAGGAGAACGTACCAAGGCCCACCGCCACCAGACGGCGGACGGCGCCGGGCTCGGCGGTGAAGTCACGCAGGGCGGCGCGGAAGTCCATGGCCGGTGCCGCCGCGCCACAGATGCCGCCGGGCACCCGCGCTTCCTGCTTCCACAGGGCCACGACGTTCAGCACCATGGTGGTGAGCGCCGCCCCCTGTATGACCTGGATCAGGCGGATCTGGCTGAAATTGGCCAGCAGCAGGCCAAAGACCAGGGCGCTGACCATCATGCCAACCAGCAGCATGGCGCACATCAACGTGACCACCCGCCCCTGGGCATGTTCCGGCGCCAGGTCAGAGGCAAGGGCAAGGCCCACGGTCTGGGTCGTATGCAGACCGGCGCCGACCAGCAGAAATGCCAGGGCAGCACTCGCCTGGCCGACCCAGGGGGCAGCATTGCTGTCGCCCGAGAGCAGGATCAGCGCAAAGGGCATGATGGAAAGGCCGCCGAACTGCACCAGCGTGCCAAACCAGATATAGGGCACCCGGCGCCAGCCCAGCACCGAGCGATGATTGTCGGACTTGTGCCCCACAAGGGCGCGGGCAGGCGCAAACATCAGGGGCAGCGAAACCATGACGGCCACCAGCCAGGTGGGGACGCCCAGTTCCACGATCATCACGCGGTTGAGCGTGCCGATGATCAGCACGATGGCCATGCCCACCGTGACCTGGAACAGCGACAGGCGCAGCAGTCGCCCGAGGGGCAGTTCCGCCGTTGCCACATCCGCAAACGGCATGAACCGGGTGCCAAGGCGCACCCAGCCGCGCGCGAAACTGTCGTTCAGCTTCCTCATGGCATCACCTGAAGAGGCTTGCCCAAGGAAACAGCGCCTTCCCACCCCGCCCCCGTCACGCCCCGGAGGACCCCATGGGGTGCCTCCAGCGGCAGACGCAGGCAGGCATCGGCAACCCGGGCGGCGAATACTGTTTCGCGCGCGTCATTGCTGCTGATGCGGGAAGGCATGGTCATCAGTCGAACCCCAGCAGATCGAAGATGTCGCGATCTTTGAGGGACGAGCCGTCCATGGGCTCGATCCCGGCCCAGAGCGAGGCTGCCAGGCGGAGATATTCGTTCTGCACCGCTTCCAGTTCCGGCGTCGATTCCATCTCGAACAGGGTCGCCTTCTTCAGGCGGCTGCGGCGGATGGCGTCGAGGTCAGGGAAGCGGGCGATGGTGCGCAGGCCGGCCTGCTCGTTGAAGCGGTCGATCTGGTCGGTGGCGGCGCTGCGGTTGGCAATGACGCCCCCCAGGCGGACGTTGTAGTTCTTTGCCTTGGCCTGGATCGCCGCGACGATGCGGTTCATGGCAAAGATCGAGTCGAAATCGTTCGCCGTCACGATCAGGGCGCGGTCCGCATGCTGCAGGGGCGCTGCGAAACCGCCGCAGACCACGTCACCCAGCACGTCGAAGATGACGACATCGGTTTCTTCCAGCAGATGATGCTCCTTCAGGAGCTTCACCGTCTGGCCGACGACATAGCCGCCACAGCCGGTGCCAGCCGGCGGGCCGCCCGCCTCGACGCAGAGAACGCCGTTGTAGCCCTCATAGACGAAGTCCTCGACCCGCAGTTCTTCCGAGTGGAAGTCCACCGATTCGAGCACGTCGATGACCGTCGGCATCAGCTTCTTGGTCAGCGTGAAGGTGCTGTCATGCTTGGGATCACAGCCGATCTGCAGCACGCGCTTGCCAAGCTTGGAGAAGGCGACCGAGAGGTTGGACGAGGTCGTGCTCTTGCCAATGCCGCCCTTGCCGTAAACGGCGAAGACGCGGGCATTGCCGATGCGCACGGCCGGATCCTGATGGACCTGCACGCTGCCATCACCATCCCCACAGGACGATCCGGAGGAACAGGAGGAGCGAAAGGGTATCTTCGGTGCGTTCATGCCGCAGACTCCAGGTCATAGGGCTCGGAAAGACCGCCGAGGCTTGGGAAGATGAAAAGGTGGTTCAGGTCGATCATCTGCTCACCGCCCAAAATGCGCTTTGGCATCGTAGAGGGTCTCTACAGTGATCGGGTTGACACCCTTGTCGGTGGCAAACCGCTCCGTGTTGCGGCGGGCCTTGCCACGCACGAAGAAGGGAATCTTGTTCAGTTCAGCCTCTGCATCGCGCGCCCAGACAAGCTTGGCCGGGATTGCATCGGTGGACGCTGACTGGGCCGGTTCGGCAGCCACAGGCTCGGCCACATCCGCCATCGGCAGGGGTGCCGCATCGGGCACCACATCGAGGTGGCGACCAAGGTGGGAGCGACCCGCGGAGTCGTTGAACTCGAAATCCTCGCGGAACATCGTCAGCAGATGTTCCTCCAGACCCATCATCAGCGGATGGACCCAGGTGTCGAAGATCACATTGGCGCCTTCAAAGCCCATCTGGGGGGCATAGCGCGCCGGGAAATCCTGTACATGGATCGGCGACGAGATGACGGCGCAGGCAATGCCCAGACGCTTGGCCACATGCCGCTCCATCTGGGTGCCCAGCACGAGTTCTGGCTGCAGTTCGATGATGCGCGCCTCGATGTCGAGGTAATCGTCGGAAATCAACGCCTCGACACCATGTTCCTTGGCGGCCTCGCGAACCTCGCGGGCGAACTCGCGGGCATAGGTGCCAAGACCCACCACCGTGAAGCCCAGCTCGTCGCGGGCAATGCGCGCGGCTGCGATCACATGGGTGGCGTCGCCAAAGACGAACACGCGCTTGCCCGTGAGGTAGTTGGAGTCGACCGAGCGTGCGTACCAGGGCATGCGCGAGATGGAGGCCTCAAGCAGGGCCGTGGCATCAACCCCGGCGAGCCCGGCCACTTCCCGGATGAAATCGCGGGTGGCACCAACGCCAATCGGCACAACGCGGGTGAAGGGCTGGCGGTAGGAGCGCTGCAGCCACTGGGCGGCCTGCAACGCCGTCTCCGGATAGAGAACAACGTTGAAATCGGCTTCCCCAAGGCGGGCCAGATCTTCAGGCGTTGCCCCCATGGGGGCGACCACATGAACATCAATGCCCATCTGGCCCAGCAGGCCCGTGATCTCGCGGATATCGTCGCGGTGGCGGAAGCCCAGGGCCGTGGGGCCAAGCAGATTGCAGCGCGGGCGCACCCCGTCGGCACGTGGGATGCGCTCGGCACCCGGCGGCAGGGCATGCGGCCCGGCAAGGTTGCGGACCAGCTGATAGAACGTCTCGCTGGCGCCCCAGTTTTCCTTTTTCTGGTAGGACGGCAGTTCTACCGGCACCACGGGGATCGGCAGGCCAAGGGCATGGGCGAGGCCGCCCGGGTCGTCCTGGATCAGCTCTGCCGTGCAGGAGGCGCCAACCAGCAGGGCCTGGGGCTTGAAGCGCTCATAGGCACCCGCACAGGCCGACTTGAAGAGTTCCGCCGTGTCGCTGCCCAGATCGCGTGCCTGGAAGGTGGTGTAGGTCACCGGCGGCCGCTCTGTCCGCCGTTCGATCATGGTGAACAGAAGATCGGCATAGGTGTCGCCCTGGGGGGCGTGCAGCACATAGTGCAGTCCGCGCATGCCGGTGGCGACGCGCATGGCACCCACATGGGGGGGGCCTTCATATGTCCAGACGGTCAGCTGCATGTCAGGCCACCAGCTTGGTGCGGCGGATCAGGGGCCGCGCGAAGAGTTCGGCAAGATCGGCGGCCTGCTCATAGCCCTGGATGGGCGTGAACAGGAGTTCGATGGACCATTTGGTGGTCATGCCCTCGGACTCCAGCGGATTGGCAAGGCCAAGGCCGCAGACCACGATATCGGGCCGGTCCTCGCGGCAGCGGTCGAGCTGGCGATCCACGTCGGCGCCTTCGCTCAGCAGCGGGCCGGTGGGCAGCAGCTCAAGCTCTTCCTTCAGATGCTGCCGGTGGAGATAGGGAGAGCCGATTTCGACCGGCACCATGCCCACTTCGCGGGCAAGGAAACGGGCCAGCGGCACTTCCAGCTGGGAGTCCGGGAAGAAGCTGATGCGCTTGCCCGCCAGTTCCGTGCGGTAGCGTTCCAGCGCCTGGGTCGCACGGTTGCGGCCCGGCATGGTGACCTCGCGGAACCGCTCGGGCGACACGCCAAAAGCCTCGGCCGCCGCATTCAGCCACAGGGTGGTGCCCTCGACGCCCAGGGGGAACGGGGCGGCAATGCGCTGGGCGCCCCGCTCTTCCAGCGCCCGGGCCGTGTCCGTCAGGAAGGGCTGGGCCAGCAGATAGAGTGTCCCCGGCCCGACAGATGGCAGGTCGCGGGACCGGCGCGGCGGCAGGAACTGCACATTGGGGATGCCGAAGGCCACCAGCATGCGGCGCATCTGGTCCTCGACAACATCCGCCAGGGCGCCAACCACCATAAGAGAGTGAGGCGCAGGCGCCGCTTCGGCTGCCGGAAGCCCCGGCACGAGGGCCGCAAGACAGGCGTCCTCGCCCTGGGTAAAGGTCGTCTCGATGCCGCTGCCGGAATAGGCCAGAATGCGGACATCCGGGGCATGCAGCCCCGAAAGACGCGCCGCCGCCCGGCTGAGATCAAGCTTGATCACCTCGGACGGGCAGGAGCCCACCAGAAACAGCATGCGGATGTCCGGGCGGCGCTCGAGCAGGCGGCCAACCACGCGATCCAACTCGTCATGGACATCGGCCAGGCCCGCCAGATCCCGTTCATCGATCACCGCCGTGGCAAAGCGCGGCTCGGCAAAGATCATCACGCCCGCAGCTGACTGGAGCAGATGGGCGCAGGTGCGCGACCCGATCACCAGAAAGAAGGCGTCCTGGATCTTGCGGTGCAGCCAGACGATGCCGGTCAGCCCGCAGAAGACCTCGCGCTGGCCACGGTCGCGCAGAACGGCATGGGGGCCGCAATTCTCGTTGTCGCGCTGGGGCAGACCGTCGTGGTCCGCGGCAGGGCGGCTGGTGGGGACCGGCGCGTTCATTGGGCCAGACCCTGAAGATTGCCATTGCCCCGAAGATTGGCATTGGCATTGGCGCTGGCGCTGCCCCAGGTCCGGGGCTCCCGCTCGCGGCGGGCCGCGCGCAGCTTCATCAGGAACTGCGCGGCGTTGACCACATAGGTCGCGTAAGCGGCGAGCGCCAGCAGCATCAGCTCATGGGTGGGCAGGTAATCCGTCAGCAGGGCCGCGAGATAAGCGGTGTGCAGGCCGATGACCACCATGCTGACCATGTCCTCCCAGTAGAAGGCAGGGGCGAACAGGTAGACGCCAAAGACATCGCGCTCCCAGATCGCGCCGGTCACCATGATGGTGTAGAGCGCCATGGTCTTGACCACGACGGAGATGATTGCTGCCTCAGAGCCGCTGCCCGTCCACAGGCAGTTCAGCACGAGCCCAAGGCTGACCATGAAGATCAGGAACTGGACCGGAGCGAGGATGCCCTGCACCAGTGTCCAGCGTGAATCATCGCGGCGGCGACGCTCTTCAGCTGTGTAGAGAGGCGGCGGGGAGACTTCTTCCCGATGGTGCGCCGAGCGGGCCGCAAGGGTCGGCCAGGGGCAGACATCCACTGACTGGATGAGCCGCTCGACAACGCCGAGTGTAAACTGTTCTTGACTGCCATGGGTGACAGGGCGCGAAGTGTCAGCGGACCCGCGATGCGGATCTGGCATTTTGCGGTTGAGCCCCCTCAGGGACTGCATTGAGGCCTGTTGCGCCCGGGTGTTGTGCATCTTGCCCCCCAAAGGGTCTGTCGCCCTTGAAAGAAAGCTAGAGCAGCTTCGACAGAGTTGTCAACTAAAGTGTACGTCAATTTAAGTTGACATTTTTTCCGGGGCAGACAGGATAGGGACACGGGCAAGTGTGGTGGGTGCGCAGGTGGCCGGAGTGACCAGGCCAGCTGGTCGGCGCACATCGCAGCAAAAGCAAGAATGAGCCCGCAGAGCAAACAACGCCGGAGGGGGTCAATGAGTCAGCAAAGGGGGGAATGGTTAGCCTCGGCGTCGCGGGATGGCGGTGATCGCCGTTTCGATGGACGCAGCGACCATTCCACGAATGATGGATCGTTTACCGGCCACTCGCAGGTCCAGACTGGCCCTGTTCTCTCGCTCGTCAAGGCGATTGAAGGAGAGGTTATCCCCCGGTTGATGCTGGCCCGGCGCGCGGAACCTGCGCCCGCGCCGGTTCCCAGAGATCTGACCGCGCGCCCGGTGTCATCCGATGATGTGACAGAATTTACCCGCCTGCTGCTGCGGGGCAGCCCGGATGTCATCTCGCGGTTTGTCGAGGCTATGCGGGCAGAGGGTGTGACACTGCAGACCATCTATCTCGAGCTTGTCACCCCGGCGGCGCGCCTTCTGGGCGCTTATTGGGACGCTGACAAGTGCGATTTTGTTGCGGTTACGGTGGGTCTTGGTCGCCTGCAAAAGGTGCTGCGTGATCTGGGCGGGGACTTCCGGTCTGAAAATGGCCAGGAAGATCGTGGACTCGATCGCCGCGCGATTCTGTCGGCAGCCCCGGGTGAGCAGCATCTGCTCGGCCCGATCATGGTTGCCGAATTCTTCCGCCGGGCTGGCTGGATCGTGCTCGGCGGCCCGCTATGGACAAGTCAGGACCATCTGGCGCTGGTGAGTGCCAACTGGATCGACATGTTCGGGCTTTCGGTGACGAACGCCGACTGTCTTGAGGCGACGGCAGCGGCAATCCCGTCGATCCGCCGCGCCTCGCGCAATCCAGGGGTGCAGATCCTCCTGGGGGGACGAATTTTTGTGGAAAACCCGGATCTTGCGATCCGGCTTGGCGCGAACGGCACGGCTAGCGACGGCAATCAGGCTGCGCTTTTGGCCAACGATCTCGTGTCAAGAGTAAGTGTCAGGTAAGCCACTATCGCCTAGAGCGAGAAAGTAAAAACCTCATGTTTATCATGGAAAACAACACGTGACGGATACGCAGGGGGCAACCTCAGGGCTGAGAAGGATCGATGCTCTCGTGAAAACGTTTTCGTCCCCAACTGAACTGCTCGGCGACCTCAACGCCGACGCTGCCGCCAAGCTTATCGCGACGGCGGCTGACGTCGCCTTGTTCGTTGATGCCGAGGGAATCATCCGTGATGTTTCTCTTGGTACTGATAAATTCCTCAAGACCGATTACGCCGGCTGGCTTGGACGGCTGTGGACCGACACGGTCACCATAGAGAGCCGCCCCAAGGTGGAGGCCCTGCTGCGCGATGCATCGGGCCAGGCCCCCACGATCTGGCGCCATGTCAACCAGACCTCGTCCAGCGGCCCTGACATACCGGTTCTCTTCTCGGCAGTCCGTCTGGGAGCAGCCGGCGGCGCGGTGGCCATGGGGCGCGACCTGCGGGACATGTCCCATCTGCAGCAGCAGCTGGTCGACGCCCAGCAGGCCATGGAACGCGACTACTGGAAGCTGCGTCATGCCGAGACGCGCTATCGCCTGATGTTTGAAATGTCGTCGGAGGCGGTGCTGATCGTCGATTCCAGCGACATGAAGGTCGTAGAGGCGAATCCCGCCGCCTGCGCCGCCCTCGGCGAGACCGCCAAACGGCTGATTGGCCACGGCTTCCCCACCGGACTCGACGCCGCAGGCGGCCGGGCGGTGCAGACCATGCTGTCGAGCATCCAGATCGCCGGCCGCGCCGAAGAAGTGAGCGTGCGGACGGAATCGGGCAAGCCGTTCACCCTCAAGGCCTCTCTTTTCCGCCAGGAAAACGGCTCGCTTTTCCTGGTCCGCCTGACCGAAACCACACAGCAGCCCCAGGTATCCAAGCAGCAATCGGCGCTGCTTCAGGTTCTGGGCGCGGCACCCGATGGCTTCGTGGTGACCGACCTTGACGGCCATGTGCTGTTCGCCAACGCCGCCTTCCTGCAGCTTGCCGAACTGGCGACCGAAAACCAGGCGCGTGGCGCGTCTCTTGAGCGCTGGCTGGGTCAGCCCGGCGTCCATATGGACGTGCTGATTGCCAATCTGCGCCAGCACGGTTCAGTGCGCCTGTTCGGCACCACCTTGCGCGGCGAATACGGTGCCCGTAGCGATGTGGAAATCTCTGCGGTTTCGGTGCCCCATGGCGAGCAGCCCTGCCTTGGCTTCACCATCCGTAACATTGATTCCCGCCTGTCGGGCGACCCCAAGGCGGGTCGCGAACTGCCCCGTTCGGTGGAGCAGCTCACGGCCCTGATCGGGCGGATGCCGCTCAAGGACCTTGTCCGCGAGGCCACCGACCTGATCGAGCGTCTGTGCATCGAGGCCGCCCTCGAACTGACTGGCGACAACCGCGCATCGGCGGCCGAAATGCTCGGCCTCAGCCGGCAGAGCCTCTATGTGAAGCTCCGGCGTTATGGCATCTCCGATACGACTGTTGATAGCGATGACACCAACTGATGCCCCCCTGAACGGCGGACGGCCTGCCTTTCGCACGGTTCTGGAGCTGTTGAAGCCCATTACCTGGTTCGCGCCCATGTGGGCCTTTGGCTGCGGACTGGTCTCTTCTGACCAGTCCCTGGCCGACCGCTGGCCCATGGCGCTGGTGGGCGTGCTGCTGGCGGGGCCGCTGGTCTGTGGCACCAGCCAGGCGGTGAACGACTGGTTTGATCGCCATGTGGACGCGATCAACGAGCCCAACCGGCCGATTCCCTCCGGCCGCATTCCTGGCCGCTGGGGCCTTTACATCGCCGTGGGCTGGACGCTGCTGTCGATCCTTGCCGCCAATGTCCTGGGCGAGTGGGGGCGTGGTGCGGCACTGGCCGGCCTCGTTCTGGCCTGGGCCTATAGCGCGCCGCCCTTCCGGCTGAAGCGCAATGGCTGGCTTGGCAATGCGGCGGTGGCGGTGTGTTACGAAGGTCTGCCGTGGATCACGGCGGCTGCGGTGATGGGGGTGGCCATGCCCGACCCCTATGTGCTGTGGACCGCAGGCCTCTACAGCCTTGGTGCCCATGGCATCATGACGCTGAACGATTTCAAGTCCATCGAGGGTGATCGCAAGCTGGGCGTGGATTCCCTGCCGGTCCTGCTTGGCCCGGTAGGCGCCGGGCGGGTGGCCTGTGTGGTCATGGCCGTCCCCCAATTGGTGATGATCGCGCTGCTGCTGCAGTGGGAGCGCCCAAATCATGCCGCCGTGGTGGCGGCGCTTCTGGGCATCCAGTGCCTTCTGATGGGCCGCATGATGGACGACCCCAAGGCCCGCGCCCCCTGGTATAATGCCACCGGTACCACACTCTATGTACTTGGCATGCTGGTGACCGCCTTTGCCATCCGGCCGCTGGTTACAGGTGCCCCATGAAAAGCGATACGCTTGGCTGGTCCTCCATCATCCGGCTTGGCCTGGTCCAGACGGCCATTGGCGCCATTGTGGTGATTGCCACCTCCACCCTTAACCGGGTGATGGTGGTTGAAATGGCCCTGCCAGCCGTGGTGCCAGGGGCCCTCGTGGCACTTCACCATGCGGTACAGATTGTCCGCCCCCGCCTTGGCCATGGGTCCGATGGCGGTGGCCGGCGCAGCCCCTGGATCCTTGGGGGCATGATGCTGCTGGCGCTGTCCAGCGTGGCGGCGGCCGTGGCCACCACCATGATGGCTGACAACCGCCTGTTCGGCATTCTGCTGGCCATTGCCGCCTTCACCGGCATCGGCATTGGTGTGGGCACGGCTGGCACGACCCTGCTTGCCATGCTGGCCAAGCGAGTGGCGCCAACGCGCCGCGCCGCCTCGGCCACCATTGTCTGGATCATGATGATTGCCGGCATCGGCATCACCGCCGGGATTGCCGGCCAGATGCTGCAACCTTTCTCGCCCACGCGGCTGGTGATGGTGGCGGCGGCGGTGGGGCTTGGCGCCATCGTGCTCACCGCCCTCGCCCTCATCGGGATCGAGCCCCGGCATGCCACGCCCGAAGCGGCCGAGACCAAGGCCGTCCTGCCCTTTCGCGCAGCCCTTGCCGAGGTCTGGCGCGACCAGAGGGCACGCAACTTCACCTTCTTTGTTTTCCTGTCGATGCTGGCCTACAGCACCCAGGACCTGGTGCTTGAGCCGTTCGCCGGGGTGATTTTCGGCATGGATCCGGGCGCCACCACCAAGTTGACCGGCATTCAGCATGGCGGTGTGCTGGGCGGCATGATCCTGGTGGGGGTGGCCGGTGGTGGCCTGTTCGGGGCACGCCTTGGCTCGTTCCGCACCTGGACGATCTCCGGCTGTCTCGGCTCGGCAGCCGCTCTTGCCATGCTGGCGGCAGGTGGCGAAATCGGCCCGGGCTTTCCCATTGAAGCGGCGGTCTTTGTTCTGGGTGTCGCCAATGGCGCCTTCGCCGTGGCCGCCATCGGCGCCATGATGGGCATTGCCTCTGAAGGCCAGGGCTCGCGCGAGGGCATGCGCATGGGCCTGTTCGGTGCGGCCCAGGCTGTGGCCTTTTCTGTGGGCGATCTGCTCGGCCCCGTCTCGAGTGATCTTGCCCACATGGCCTTCAGCGCCACGGCAACCGCCTATGCCGCCGTCTTCCTGCTTCAGGTCTGCCTGTTCATCGCAGCGGCAGCCCTTGCGACCCGCGTGTTCCCCAGGGAACAGGCCAATAATGAGACAACAGATACCAACCGCACACACGCGGCCGTGGCCGTCGGGGGTGCTGACCAAGGGGGGAGATAGACATGTCGGACGCTATGGAGATTTACGACGTCGTGGTGGTTGGCGGTGGACCCTCGGGCGCCACGGCTGCAACGGATCTCGCCAGGGCCGGTTACCGTGTGATGCTTCTGGACAAGGCCGGGCGCGTCAAGCCGTGCGGTGGTGCCGTTCCGCCGAAGATGATTGAAGAATTCGCGGTGCCTGAGGACCTGCTGGTGGCACGCATTGGTGCGGCGCGCATCGTGGCGCCGGGCGGCCGCACGGCCGACATGCCCATCGAGGGCGGCTATGTCGGCATGGTTGACCGCGACGTCTTTGACGAATGGCTGCGCAACCGCGCCGCTGGCGCCGGCGCCGAACGGCGCACCGGCACGTTCGAACAGGTCAGCCGGGATACCGATGGCACGGCGGTGGTGGCCTTTCGGCCCCAGGGCGTCGAGCGCAATGGCGAAGTCGTGCGCGTGCGCGCCCGCACGATCATCGGTGCCGATGGTGCCCTCTCGGCGGTTGGCCGCCAGTGCGTGCCGGGTGCCGACAAGCTGTCCTATGTCTTTGCCTATCACGAGATTGTCCGCTCACCCTCAGCCGACTCAGGCTTTGATGGCAAGCGCTGTGATGTCCATTACCAGGGCCTGCTGTCGCCGGATTTCTACGCCTGGATCTTCCCCCACGGCGAGACCACCAGCATTGGCACGGGCTCTGCCCACAAGGGCTTCTCGCTGCGCACCGGCGTTGCCGACCTGCGCCGTGCCGTAGGCCTTGAGGGCGCGGAGACGATCCGCCGCGAGGGTGCCCCCATTCCCATGAAGCCGCTGAAGCGCTGGGACAATGGGCGTGACGTGGTGCTGGCCGGTGACGCCGCCGGTGTCGTCGCCCCGGCTTCGGGCGAAGGCATCTATTACGCCATGCTTGGCGGCCGCCTCGCCGGAGAGGCCGTGGCCGAGTTCCTCGAAACTGGCGACGTCAAGGCGCTGGCCAATGCCCGCAAGCGCTTCATGAAGGCCCATGGCATGGTCTTCTGGGTGCTCGGCATCATGCAGAACTATTGGTATGTCAGCGACAAGCGGCGCGAGCGCTTCGTGGCCATGTGCCGCGACCCGGACGTGCAGGCCCTGACCTGGCAGGCCTATATGTACAAGAAGCTGGTAAAGGCCCGTCCTGGTGCGCATCTGCGCATCTTCCTGAAGGACATGGCGCATCTATGTGGTCTTATTCCTGCCTGAATTGGATGCTATGCACGTCTAATTGACGCAGCCTCTTGGAAGATTGGCCAAGTCGTGCCATTTCCTAGGGTCAGCATTCAAGCTTGGGAGGAACACATGAAGCGTCTGGTATTGAGCGCGGTCATCACGATCCTGGCGGCCGCGACGCCCGCCCTGGCCGCTGGCGATGTCGAGGCCGGCAAGGTTGTCTTCAAGAAGTGCGCCGTCTGTCATGCCCCAGAGGCCGGCAAGAACAAGATCGGCCCCAGCCTGTGGGCTGTGGTCGGCCGCAAGTCCGCGAGCATCGAGGGCTTCAGCTACTCGACCGCCATGAAGGGCGCCAATAAAGTCTGGGACGAGGCGACTCTGCACACCTATCTCGAGGGGCCGGCCAAGATGGTGCCCGGCACCAAGATGGCCTTCCCGGGCCTGAAGGAAGAGAAAGACCGTGACGACGTCATCGCCTATCTCGCGACCCTGAAGTAAGGGCGTATTCTGCCTCTGGCAGGATCAGGACACAGCGTGGCTGAACTCCTCTCGGGTGGCTGGGTTGTCGACCTGATCCTGCTGATGGTGCTGCTTGAAGCGGGCGGCATCATTCTGGCCATCAGGCTCGGGCTTCTGGCCCCATCAGCCCATGGCCTTTTGCCGACCCTGGCGTCTGGCTTTTTCGTTCTTGCCGCCCTCGCCGCTGCCCTGCACGGGGCCGGAACCCTTGTTACCTGCGCCCTGCTTGCCATGGCGCTGGCGGCCCATCTCCTCGATCTGCGGCTGCGCTTGCGGCGCCCCTAGGCCGGCAGGCGGCTCGCCGCGTCTCCCAGCCTCCACAAACAAAAAGGGCGCCCGCAAGGGACGCCCTTTCGTTTGGCTGGGGCGCGTCTGGCGCCTTCAGTATTCAGCCCTCAGGGGGTGGCCTTGATCGGGCCACCTGGCCCCAGTTCCGGATAGTCCTTCAGCATGCTGACGCCCAGCAGCGGCTTGTAGGCCCCCTGGTGACAGGTGGCGCAATTGACCTTTTTCACATCACCCATGGGGCCCTTGCGGTTGTCAGGGAAGACAGACGCCAGGGGTTCCATATAGGCCGTGTTGAGATCACGGGCCATGCGGATGCCATGCCAGGCGGTGACGCGCTGGGGTGAGCTCTGGCTCCAGTTCGCAAAGGCGCGGCTATTGTGACAATAGGTACAGTTCACACCCAGCGCATTGGAGAAGTGCATCATCAGGCCATAGGTGTGCTCGGCACCCATGATCGTGTTCCTGTTGCCAGCGGGCAGCGCCTGTGTGCCCTGCACCTTTATGTCCACTGCCTTGTCCAGATAGGACATGAAAATATTGTGCGGCAGGGAGGCATTGGCGGCGATCGACGAGGGCGCATTCTGGCCCGCCCGATTGCCGGCAAAGGTCGGCCCGGCTTGCGGCGGTTCAGCCGACCAGACATTGGCTGGTACCCCACGACCGCGGTGGCAGGTGTAACACGTGACACCCGTCTGGGCCACATGGGGCTGCCAGGTGGCATTGATATGGGCCGTCATCTGCAGCATGCGGCGGGCGACAATCTTGGTGTACTTGGTGTCGTCAGCCAGGTTTTCCTCGGAATGGCAGTAGGTACAGCCTTCCTGGGGCGCAACCCATTCCGTGATCGAGGTCATCAGGCGCAGGAACTCGTTGGAGTCGAGATCACCCAGCACCTTGACGTTCTCATAGGCCTTTGAGGACTTGATCCCCGAAGGCTCCTGCGGGTCGGCGGCGGCGGGCACCACATTGTTGGCGGCAAGGGTCGCCAGACCCTTGTCCGTGTGGTTCTGCTCGATCGCCAGCCCGCGATAGCCCCGCTGCTCGACCGTGATCGGCGGGTATTCGAAGGTGAAGGCGATGCCAGCGCCCAGAACAGCTGCCAGCCCAAGGGCGAGGCGAACATAGAAGTTCATTGCGGCGCTCCCTGTACCAAGGCCGGATCAATGACCGGCGCCGTGAGATGGGGATAGGACGGTGCCACCCCGTGCTTCGACGACCACAGGAACCAGTTGTCGACAACCGTACCTGTCAGAAGGATGCCGATACCGCCCGTGAGCGTGGTCAACACCGCAAACCACCAGGCCCAGCGGTGAATGGATTCGAAGGTTGCGTTAAAGCCCATGGTCCAGCGCCAGAACAGGGCTGCCCGCTCTGCCGCCGTGCCACGATCGACCGACTGCTCCACTTCGCGCTCACCGCCATAACGGCCAACCGCCAGGATCGTGGCGCCGTGCATCGCAAACAGCACCGCCGAACCATAAAGGAATGCGATGGAGAGCATGTGGAACGGGTTGTAGAAAAGATTGCCATAGCGGAGCGAGAAGGCCGCCGTCCAGTCAAGGTGCGGGAAGATGCCAAAGGGCACCGCCTCGGACCAGCTGCCCATGGCCACAGGACGGATAAAGCCCAGCACCAGATAGAGCCAGATCGCAGAGGCAAAGGCCCACGCAATGTGCGTGCCCATGCCCAGCTGGCGCGCCCGGCGATAGACGCGCATCCACCACAGCAGGATGGAGGCCGTCAGGAAGAAGCCCGCCATCAGCCACCAGCCACCCTCATTGAGGGGTGGGATGCTGAGGCCATAGGCGGCAGACGGCGGCTCAAGCGCCAGCCACGGCAGCTGCCGGATGAACTGGACGGGATCCCAGTTCACCGAGGCCAGCATGTTGAGCCCGATGATCTCGATGGCGACAAAGCCACAGATCAGCGACGCCATGCCGGTCCAGCCGAGATAGATCGGCCCGATCTGCGGATCGCCGATGAGGCCGGCGAGGTAGTTGAAGAATGGCTGGCCCTGTCGGGGCCACAGGCCACCGCGCTTGGCCTCGGCACCCATGTAGCCGGGGCCGCGCACCTGGACGGTGGTAAAGATGTTCTGATATTCGGCCATGACGCGCCCCCTCAACGCCAGATCGGAAGATCAAGCCACCAGGTCCACCATTCCGGCCAGCCACGTGTCCAGAAGGGTCCGCTGATGATGATGCACACAGCGCTCCAGAACGCCGCAGACAGGGCAAGGAACAGCCCCAGGCGGTGAATTCCGAGAGTGCCAATGGAGTAACCTACAATATCACGGAAGAACGTGTTCTCGTGCTCGGCACCCTTGACCACCTCACCCGCCTTGGGGTTGAGGGCCGAGAGAACCAGCGAACCGTGCATGGCCAGCGCAAGTGCGTTCGTGAAGAAGAACGTAATCGCGATCATGTGCGCCGGATTGTAGTGGAAGTGGAGATACTGGTAGCCGACGTTCGACACCCAGTCGAGATGGCTGAGGATCCCGTAGGGGAAGCCATGGCCCCAGGCGCCAAGCAGCACCGGGCGGATGACCACCAGCGAGAAATAGGCAAAGACCGCAAAGCTGTAGGCGACGGGAATGTGCAGCCCCATGCCCAGCTTGCGAGAAATTTCTGCCTGGCGCAAAGCCCAGGAAAAGAAGGCGCCAAGTGCGCAGACGGTGATCGCCTGCCAGAGGCCGCCCTCCCTCATGGGAGCGATCCCGAGCCCGTATTTGAGATCGGGCGGCGCGATCGAGATCTGCCAGAGGTTCCAGGTGGGGCCAATGGCTGCGCCATAGACAATGAGCAGCGTACCGATCAGCGAGAAGAAGATCGTGGTAACCCCGAAGAACCCAACATAGAACGGGCCGACCCAGAAATCGAAGAGGTCGCCGCCCAGAAGGGTTCCACCCCTGACTCGGTATTTTTGTTCAAAGCTAAGCATCGCCATTGTCATCTCTCCCAATCAGGAGCCCACCGGGGAAGGCCGCAGCGGACGGGGCCAGTGCCACCAGCCCACGTCCGCAAGTCGGCAAGCTATCCTCAGACCGCTTTCACGGTATCGGCAGCAACCGGAGCGATCTGGGAGGTCGCTGCGGCCGGTGCCCTGGGGCCTTCAAGCCAGTTGAACCTGTTCGTGCTGAGCAGGATGAAATGAATCACGATTGCCAGCACGAAAAGGAATGTGAACAGCGCAATCAGCATGCGCCGCGGATCGAACAGGAGCCAAACTCGCCACATGGTGTGTTCCTCCTCAGGCTACAAAAGACATCACGGCGCCAAGAGCGCTGTGAACGCCGTCGATCATCGCATAGCCCTTGGCAGAGGGCAGCCACGGCCGCCAACTCCAGACGAGGAAATGCGCAACGACCGCGATCACCGTGAAGCCGATGAAGCTCGCCACGAAAAGACTGTGAAACTCTTTCGCTTCCTTCTCGGTCAATCCCGAGAGAGACGCGCTCTGCCTGTTATCCGTACCCATACAGGTAGTCTCCGGATCTTGGCCTGACTGGCCGTTGCCCCCCCCGTCCCGGGTGGCTGGGACCGCCGTGCAACTCCACACAGCGAACTTCCCGTCCGGCAAAACCGGACAGTCTACCGGTCCCGGCCAGGCCGGGTGCTCGGATTCTCATGTAACCTCGACAGGTTTCCGCCAGACCGTGTCATGACACACCTGCCTCCACACGGCGGCCCAGTGCCAGCATGACCCGCGCCGCAGTAACGCGGCCCTCATTGGATTTGCGGGCCTCCAACTCGACACGGTCGCGCAGGCGTTTGGCCGCAGAGATCCGCACCAGGAAGGGTTCCGCTTCCACCTCGGCATCAAGCAGGGCGAGGGCATCGGGGTCCCAAGGCATGGCGGCATCGCGCAGGCTGCGTGTGGGCGTTGCCTCAACCTTGTCGAGGTCGGTGCCCAGCGGCAGGATGTGGAACAGCGCATCAAACAGGGCGTTGCAGAATTCCTGGATGATGTAGGTGGCACCCGCATAGCCCATGAACGGCGTGCCGGTGGCCCTGCGGATCACGGCACCCGGGAACGAGGCCGGGATATAGGCTGCGCGGCAGCCAGCCTCGGCGGCATACATGCGCTCGTTGAAGGAGCCGTAGAGGATCAGGGGCGGCTTGGTGCGGATTGCCTCGCGAACGGCCGCATTGTCCGGCTTGGTGCCAGCCGTGCGGGAGAACGAGAACGAGCAGGGAATGCCCATCTCGCCTTCAAGGAAGTGCCGCATGCCGCGCGCATAGGTATCCGTCGCCACCACGGCGAAATTTGCCGTGGCGAAGAAGTCCTGGGTCACGCTACGCCACAGATCCCAGATCGGCTTGATGGTGGTGTGCTTTTCCTGCTCGATGAAGGGCTCGGGATCAACGCCCGCCAGCTCGCCCAGGGTGCGCAGGAAATTGGTGGTGGCAAACAGGCCGATGGGTGCCTGGAGATAGGGCCGCTCCAACTCCTCGCAGAGCTGGCGGCCGAACTCGCGGTACATGCACACGTTCACATCGGCGTTTGACAGCTTCGGCACATCATCAATATGAGAGCCGAGCGGGAAGACCATGTTGATCTCGCAGCCGATGCCCTCAACCAGGCGACGGATCTCGGCCAGGTCTGACGGCATGTTGAAGGTGCCGTAGATGGGGCCGATGATATTGACGCGGGGCTTTACGCCTGGCGCCCGGGGCGGCCGCTTTGGCACCTTGGCCTTCTTGGCACCGAACTGCGTCCACAGCCAATAGATGGCACGGTCGGCGGCCTGCCACTGGTCCTCGTCGATGGTGCGCGGGATAAAGCGCATCACGTTGGAACCCTCTGGCGTTACACCACCACCAATCATCTCGGCAATGCTGCCCGTCACCACCACACCAGGCATGTCCTGGTCCTGGCTGGCAGCGGCACGCCGCATGGCATCCTCGGTACCGCTCATGGAGAGCTGGTCCTCGGACAGGCCGGTTACCACCACGGGAAGCTCGTGGGGCGGCAGGGCGTCGGTGTAATGCAGCACCGCCGTCACCGGCAGGTTTTCGCATCCTACCGGGCCGTCGATAACGACGCGTAGGCCCTTGATGGCGGTGAAGGCATAGACGGCACCCCAGTAACCGCCCGCACGATCATGATCGAGTACAAGCATGGTTACACCCCTATCGGCACATTGGCGTCGTCGACAGGCCTTGCGGCCTTGGGCTTCTTGCGGCGCGGCACAGGTGCGCCGGTGGCGCCATAGCCAACCGAGTCCCCGGTGCCTACCTTGTCGAAGAAGGAGACCATGCGGCTGAAGCGATCGGCACCACGGGTCTGGGCGGCAACGATGGCCGCCAGCGCACCAGCCCCTGCCGGCCCGAAGAGCGGCCGTGCCGAGACCATGTTGGTGAAGTAGATGGCCGGCCGGCCCAGTTCCTTGGCCTTCTGCACCAAGGGCGTGGTGCCAAGGGCGAGGTCGGGTTTTGCATCGATCATGGCGGCCACGTCCTGTTCCAGCGAGGCGCGGAACTGCACATGGGTGCCACGGGCCTCCAACCAGGCCTGGTCGGCAGCATTCCATTCCGTGCGCGGACAGGCGGTTCCCACATAGGGCACCTCTGCACCGGCTTCGGTCAGCAGGCGGGCCACCAGCAGCTCCGACCCCTCGTAGCCAGAGACGGTCACCCGCGCCTTGATGGGATTGGCGGCCAGCACGCCCTGAATGGCAGGCAGCGCCCGGGCCTTGGCCTCGTCGATCTTGGCGGCAGAAATGTTGGCGGCGCGGCCGATTTCCTCGAGCCAGGTCGCCGTGCCTTCTACCCCGACGGGGCCAGAGCCCACCACCGGGCGGCCAGCGGCGCGGAACTCCCGCACAGAGGCCGTATAAAAGGGATGGATGGCCGCAGCCACGGCGCAGTCGAGGGCACCATAGAGGTCACGCCATTCGCGCGAGGGCAGCTGCGGCGCGAGGCCCAGGCCCATGGGGGCCAGCAGTGCCGCCACGCCCACCGGATCAGCGGGGAACATTTCCCCCAGCAGGGCCACGGTCGGCAGGTCCTGGTTCGGGCCACGTGGCCGCTGCACCGGGCCTTCCTCGGCTTCGAGGCGGGCGTAGCGCAGCATGGCGCCAGACAGCACGTCCTTGGCCTCGGCATGGGTGGGCACGCCAAAGCCCGGCACGTCGATGCCAATGATGCGCACGCCGTCGATCTGCTTGGGCAGCAGATCCAACGGCACGCCAGAGGCGGTCGGCACACAGAGGTTGATGACAACCACGGCATCGTAATCGTCGGGCTTGGCCGTTTCGATCACGGCGGCGCGGATGTCTTCATAGAGTTGGCCACGCACCAGGGTCTCGGAGTTGAACGGCACATAGCCCACCGTCCGCTTGGCCCCATAGAAGTGCGAGGTAAAGGTCAGGCCATAGACGCAGCAGGCCGAGCCCGACAGGATTGTCGCCACCCGGCGCATCCGCAGGCCCACGCGCAGCGAGCCAAAGGCCGGGCACATGGACTGTGGTTGGTCATGGGGGCCGCGCGGATAGTCGGCCTCCAGGCGGGCAAGCATGTCGCTCTTGCCCGCCGCCTTGGCGGCCTCGACCATGGTCTCGCGGCCACCGTGGCAGCCCGCACCTGAGGCAACCTCAGGTGTGGCCACGGCGGGCGCGGTGATGATGTCTGATGTTGTCATGTGCCCGTTCCCCCGATACCGGCTCAGACGCCTTCGTACACGACTTCGAGCGACGGCTTTTCAATCGCGCTCTTGGGTGCAAGGTCATCGGTGGTGGCGGGCTGCAGGACAACGTTGCGGCCTACCGTGTCACCCTTGAAGAGGCCAAGCAGGCCGTCATGGGTCAGCGGGCTGGGGCGCACCGGCGGCGCCGTGGCCACCTGTTCTGCCAGCTGCTCGAACATGGGCGCCCAGCGGCCACCGGGACGGCCGATGATTTCATAGCTGGCCGACTTCCGGCGGATGTCCTCGTCAGCCGGGATGGAGGCGAGCACGGGAATGCCAGCCGCATCGGCAAAAGCCTGGGCCTCGCCCGTGCCGTCATCCTTGTTGATGACCATGCCGGCCACGCCCACATTGCCGCCGAGCTTGCGGAAGTAATCCACCGCCGAGCAGACATTGTTGGCCACATAGAGGGACTGCAGGTCGTTGGAACCGACCACGATCACCTTCTGGCACATGTCGCGGGCAATCGGCAGGCCGAAGCCGCCACAGACCACGTCGCCCAGGAAGTCGAGCAGCACATAGTCCACGTCCCATTCGTGGAAGCCCAGCTTCTCCAGCAGCTCGAAGCCGTGGATGATGCCGCGGCCACCGCAGCCGCGTCCCACTTCCGGGCCGCCGAGTTCCATGGCGAAGACGCCATCGCGCTTGAAGCAGACGTCGCCGATCTTCACCTGCTCGCCCGCCAGCTTCTTGGCTGAAGAGGTCTCGATGATGGTCGGGCACGAGCGGCCGCCGAACAGCAGCGAAGTCGTGTCACTCTTGGGATCACAGCCGATCAGCAGCACACGCTTGCCCTGCTGGGCCATCATGTAGGAGAGGTTGGCGAGCGTGAAGCTCTTGCCAATGCCGCCCTTGCCATAGATGGCAATGACCTGCGTTTCCTTCTTGGGCGCCTCGGTCGAAACGGGATCGGGCTCGATCGCGGCTTCGGCCCGCAGTTGCCTTGTCCGATCGTCATCACCAGAAATATTGAGCGGCGCGTTCATCAGCAGTCTCCCCACGAGAGAACCATTTTGAGACAATCGGCGTCACCGAATGCCAGTTCATATGCCGTCCTGGCGTCTGCCGAGGCGGCACGGTGCGTAATCAGACCATCGAGCGAAAGGCGGCCGTCCGAGACAAGGTCGTGCACGGCCACAAGATCGGCAGGCTTCCATTCTGCGGCCACCCTGAGGCGGGCCTCGCGCATGAAGGCCGCCGGAAAGGCGAACGACACGCGCCCCGGATAAAAGCCGGCCAGCACGATCTCGCCCCCCGGCGCCAGACGCTCGATCAGGGTATCGAGGATGTCGGGGTCGCCGCTGACGTCGATGATCGTGTGATAATTGCGCCGCGGGTCGGTGGCCGGATCGACCACCGGGTATCCCGCGGCGCCGGAAGCGCGTCGGGGGTCGCGCTCCCAAACTGTGGGTGCCGGGCCACCGCCCAACACCGCAAGACGTGCAATCAGGCGGCCAAGAACCCCATGGCCGATGATCAGATCGGGCTGTGTGCCCAGAATCGCGTGACGGGCGGTGGCGGCCAGCGCCAGCAGCACAGCCTCTTCGCCCAGGTCGGCGCTGACGGGAATCACGCGGGCGCCGGGCACCACCAGGCGCGATGCCGCCCCGCCAAAGAGGCCACGGACATCGCGGAAGCCGGTGGAACCGGGGACAAATACCTGCGTGCCAACGGCCAGGCCGGCCTCGGGCCCCGCCTCTACCACCCGGCCCACGGTCTCGTAGCCGGGGACCAGCGGATAGCCAAGGCCGGGAAACGGCGGCATGCGGCCGGTGTAGAGAAGCTTTTCGGTGCCCGTGCTGATGCCGCTCCAGGCCACGTCAACCACGACATCAGCCACCCCCGGCGACGTCAGTTCGACGCGGCTGAGGGCCAGGCTTTCTGGCGCATTGAGGACGACGGCCATGGCGTTCATCAGCTGGGCTCCCCTCCCAAGGTTTTTGGCTCTATAGCCATCTCGTTGTTTGTAAGTTTAGCGTTACACTTTCCAGTGTCAAGCTTACTTAACACTTCGGAGGGAACTGTTGCGGCCACAATCCGCACCAGCAGCGGCTGGCGGGTGGAAAGCTGGCGTGGCGCCACGAAGCCTGCCCGCAGGGCAAGCGCCGCGATCTCGGCCGGTGAACGCGGCCGGCCCTGGCCCATGGCCAGCAGATAAAAACCGAAATAAGCGTCCGCTACGGGGGCTGCCGAGGCGGTATCGCTCATGGGCTCGGCAATCAGCAGGGTGGCGCCCGGCGCCAGCGACCGGCGCAGATTGCTGAGGATGTCGAGCACGGCGTCGTCATTATGGTCGTGGAGGACACGCACCAGGGTGGCGAGGTCCGCCCCCCGGGGCAGGGGATCGCGGCGGAAATCCCCGCCCACAGCCGTTCCCCGGGCACCCAGGCCCGCCTCGGCCAGGCGGCCACGGGCAAGGGCCGCCACTTCCGGCAGGTCAAATACGGTCACGGCCAGCTGCGGCGCCCGCTTGGCCGCGGCCCGGGCAAAGGTGCCATTGCCGCCGCCCACATCCAGCAACTGGCGATGGCGTGCCACCGGCCAGGCATCGAGAATTTCGTCGGCCACCAGGGGCTGGGAGGCGGCCATCAGCGCCGTATAGGGTGCCGCATCGGCACGGGCCTCCCCCTCGCCCACACCGCCGGCATAGGACCAGAAGCGGCCCAGATCCGTGCCACCAATCGGGGCGCGCAGCAGCGTTACCGGGTCCGCCAGATCGGCATAAAGCAGGGCGTGGTGGCGCACCATGGCGGCCACACCTTCATTGCCCACCATGGTGGCACCCAGCTGGCCCAGTCCGATTCGGCCCTGGCGGCGGCGCTCCAGCAGGCCGAGGGAGATGGCGGCATCCACCAGTACCGCCAGACGATCGGGCGCCAGGTCAAGCCGGTGGGCCAGGTCCGCCGCCTCCAGCGGGCCGGCCTTCAGCAGTTCAAACAGGTCGAGGCGCACACAGGCCACCAGCACCTGGGAATAGACAAAGCCCGCGCACAGGTCGAACAGGGCGCGGGCCCGCTTGCGGGCAATCGGCCGCGTCAGCGGCATGGCCGCCGCCCACGCCTGGAAGCGTGGGCTGGCCAGCACACGGTCCCGCAAGGCCACAAGGCGATCAGCCCAGGACAGGACGGGCGGCAGACCCATGGCAGACGGCGCCTCTACAGACATCCGCTCAGGCCGCGCGCCGGGCAACGCCCTTGGGCACCAGCCGCACCTTCTCGCTCTGGATCAGGGCGTCCAGGGTGTCGGCCCCGATGCAATCGGGGATCGACGCGGCGGCCCCGGCCAGCAACTCATCCAGCCGGTCGAGCGCGCCATCCAGCCCCTGGGCCAGCGCCGCATTGGGCCGCCCCAGCGAGGCATCGCGCCCCACGGGCTTGCCGATTTCGGCGGCATCGGCCACGAGGTCGCGGATGTCGTCCGCCACCTGATAGGCCTCGCCCAGATAATCGCCCAGCGCCCGCCAGGGATCGGGATCGGCGCCCGCCGAAGCGGCACCGGCCACCGTCGCCGCCGTGAACAGGGCGCCGGTCTTTTCGCGGTGATAAAGCTCAAGGTTGATGCTGGTCTCGCATTCCCAGGCCTGGCCCGCGACGATGCCCGTGGGCACACCCACGGCGCGCGCCACCGACAGCATCAGGCCGGGCAGGCGCAGGGGCATGCTGGCCGCCTCCAGCGCCAGGGTCTGGAAGGCCATGACGATCAGCGCGTCACCTGCCAGCACGGCCAGCGGCTCACCAAAGGCGCGGTGGACGGTTGCCCGGCCACGCCGCGTATCGGCATTGTCAAAGCAGGGCAGATCGTCGTGGACGAGGGAGGCACAGTGCAGCAGCTCGATCGCCGCCGCCGCCGCGTCGGTCACCTCCGGGGCGTCGCCACCACAGGCGGCCGCCACGGCCAGGCACAGGCGGGGGCGAATGCGCGCCCCACCAGGGAAAACTGCATGCCGGATTGCTGCAGCCAGACGGGGGGGACACCCACTCGTCTCACCACGCATCACGGCCCTGTTGAGCGTCTGCTCAATGCGCATGCCGGCATCCATGTGCGCCTCCCTTTTGTTGTTGTGTCAATCTGACGTGTCAATCTAACCTGTCATACGATAATGTCACTTCCGATTGACACTCGGGTCAAGCACTTTTCGGAGGCAGGGGAAATTGAGTTCCACGCGCACGGTCATCGTCGGAGCTGGTGTGGGCGGCCTTGCGGCGGCCGTGGCGCTCGCCTCTCGCGGACAGGAGGTTCTGGTGGTGGAGCGGGCGGCCGGGCCGGGGGGCAAGATGCTGCCGGCCGAGGTTGGCGGCCACCAGATCGACGCCGGCCCCACGGTCTTCACCATGCGCTGGGTGTTCGAGGAACTGCTGGCGGCCGCCGGCACCAGCCTTGAGGCGGAACTGGCCCTTACCCCCCTCTCGATCCTGGCCCGCCATGCCTGGGGCGATGGCAGCCGGCTGGACCTGCACGCCGATGCCGCGGCCTCGGCCGAGGCGATTGGCGATTTTGCCGGGGCGGCGGCGGCAAAAGGTTATCTCGCCTTCAAGGTGCGGGCAGAGCGGGTCTATCGCGCGCTGGAGACGCCGTTTATCCGCAGCCCCCGCCCCACGCCCTTGTCACTCGCCTGGCGGGCGGGGCCGGGGCGGCTGGGCGAACTGATGCGCATCAGCCCCTACAGCACCCTGTGGGATGCGCTGGGCCGCCATTTTGCCGATCCCCGCCTGCGCCAGCTGTTTGGCCGCTATGCCACTTATTGTGGCGCCTCCCCCTTTGCCGCCCCCGCCACCCTGATGCTGATCGCCCATGTGGAGCAGGACGGCGTCTGGGATGTGGCAGGTGGCATGGGGGCGCTGGCCCGCGCTTTGGCCCGGGTGGCGGAGCGGCTGGGCGTGCGCTTTCTTTATGAGAAAGAGGCCGAGTCCCTGGTGCTGACGAACAACCGGGTGGACGGGCTGATATTGCAGGGCGGCGAGCGGCTGGGGGCGCGCGCCGTGATCCTGAACACCGACGCGGGCGCGCTTGCCGCTGGCCTGTTTGGCGAGCCGGTGCGCCGCGCCACCCCGGCCCTGCCTGCGGCCGACCGTTCGCTTTCAGCCATGACCTGGGCGATTTCGGCCCGGGCCAGCGGCTTTCCCATGATCCGCCACAATGTCTTCTTCTCCGACGATTACCGGGGCGAGTTCGACACCCTGATGGCGGCCCGCCGCGTGCCCGACCAGCCCACCATCTATGTCTGCGCCGAGGACCGGGGCGATGCTGGCCTCTCACCCGGCCTCGCACCCGGCCTCGCACCCGATGGGGCAGAGCGCTTGCTCGTGCTCATCAACGCCCCCCCCACTGGCGATACCCGCCCCCAAAGTTTCGAGGAAATCCGACAATGCGCCGAGACAACCTTTGCGCGGCTGCGCCAGATGGGCCTGACGGTGGATCACATGGGGGCGCCGTGCCTGATGTCGGCCCCGGCGGATTACGCCCGGCGCTTTCCCTCGACGGGGGGAGCGCTTTACGGCCGGGCGTCCCACGGCTGGCGGGCGACGTTCCAGCGGCCGGGGGCGCGCACGCGGGTGCCGGGCCTCTATCTGGCGGGGGGCAGCACCCATCCGGGGCCGGGGGTGCCCATGGCGGCCATGTCGGGCCGCCTGGCGGCGGAACAGCTCTTGGCGGACTGGACTTCGATCAGGCGGTAGGGCCCGATGGCTATGTCTGGTGGTATCTGGATGGGTACAGCGATGATGGCCAGCATGGCATCACCCTGATCGCCTTCATCGGCAGTGTTTTCTCGCCCTATTATGCCTGGGCGCGGCGGCGCGGCCCGGCCGACCCCGCCAACCATTGCGCTGTGAACGTGGCGCTTTATGGCCCGCGCGGCAAACGCTGGGCCATGACCGAGCGCGGCCGCACCGCCCTGTCCCGCAGCACCAACCATCTGCAGATCGGCCCCAGCGCCCTTTCATGGGACGGCGCCACCCTGACGGTGGAGGTGCGCGAGATCACGGTGCCTTTGCCCTCGCGCCTGCGCGGCACCATCCGCATCCACGCGGCCCCTTTGGTGGGCCAGCCCTTTGCCATCGACACCGCCGGCCGCCACATCTGGTCGCCCATAGCACCCGCCGCCCGCGTGGAGGTGGAGATGCACGAGCCGGCCCTGCGCTGGTCGGGCAGCGGCTATCTCGACACCAACCGGGGGACGGAGCCGCTGGAAAACGCCTTTGCCCACTGGCACTGGTCGCGCGCGCCCCACGGCCGGGGTGCGGCCTTGCTCTATGACGTGGTGACACGCCAGGGCGACAGCGTGGGCCTTAGCCTTGGCATCGACGGCTCTGGCGCCGTGACCCATCTGGAGCCCCCACCCCGCGCCCCCCTGCCCGGCACCGGTTGGCGCGTGGACCGCAGCACCCGGGGCGACGGCGGCCAGGCCCGCGTGCTGCGCACCCTGGAAGACACCCCCTTTTACGCCCGCTCGCTGGTGGACACCCAAATGTGGTGCGAACGCACCACCGCCTTCCACGAAAGCCTCTCCATGCCCCGCTTCACCACCCCCGTGGTGCAGGCGATGCTACCGTTCAGAATGCCCAGGCGGGGTGGGTGAGGCGGTGGGGGTTATGCAATCGGGAGAAGTCATCAGGAGAGCCAACTTTTCCCGGCAATAACTTTGAAACCGTCGGGCTGATATCCAGCCTGAATCAGATCGTCACGATTGCTGTTTGCCCATCGCTGGGCCTTCTCCCACTGCTGATCCGTGAGCAAATTCCGTACCGTCGGATGAACCTCAACCCGAACGTCAGCTAATTCCAGATCAGGCTCCCGTCCCGTCGCGCCGCCCCCGGCAGATAGGCTGAACGCTGGCGCAAAATAATACTGCCATTCTGATTCAGGGGGGGCCAAGGTTATCGGGTTATCTGGCTCCGCCTCCGGGTCGCACCAAAAAAACTCAAGATGATCTTTCTTAAAGTAGGTGAATGTTGCAATATTTAAAGAAGCTTTTTGACCTCCTATCGAAATTACTCTGTTTGCCTGTTGTTTTGCCTTTTGAATATCAGTTGAACTGGGTTTTGATGAACGTCCCTTACTCTCAAAAACATACCATTCGCCGTTTTGGTTTTGGCCAATGAGATCCGGTCGGGATCGCCCAAGCTTCGCTTCAATAGGTATCTGACGGCAACAACTCAAATGCATGAGCCATGGTGTTTTTAATATTTTTTCCGAAAAAAGCTTACAAAATGTCATACCAATATAGTAGCTCACCATCCCTTTTTCAGTAGGATCAAGCATGCTGAATGCATCAGTGCGCCTGAGTTTTCCGAAATCGTGTCGCTCAACGGCCATTCTAATCAATGCTAGCCTAAATATTGCGTCATGAAACGAAGCGTTACCATGTCTGAAGAAATGAAAAGTATTTCGCCGCCCGACGGTGAGTGCTGCCCACAGAAGGTCGTCCATTGAGAATTTTAGAATTCCTGAGCGAACGCCAAAAGCAGTAGGAAAATCACGGCTCTCAAATTCGACTCTGATCGTCATTCCGCCGCCTCCAATTCTCTGGATGTTTCCGTATCGCGTGCCGAAGCAAGCAACACCTCAAGAAGATCGTGACGAACGGCGATGTTGGAGGAAAATTTCGCCTCCAACTCCTCGCACAGGCCCATCAATTCATCGACTTTCGCGACGATGCGGTGTTGTTCAGCGAGTGGTGGGAGGGGAAACGGCTGCTGCTCGAACTCAGCGTATTTGAGGCTTTGCACCGTTGTACCAGTCTTCACCAATTCCCGAAGCAAGAAATCTGTCAGCCCTCGCAACATAATCTGAAGATAGCGCTCTTGGCCGTTCAAGAAGGGCGCAAGCACTTTCATATCCTGATTTGCTGCGGCAGCAACGCGATTGATGGAGACTGGAAAAGTGCGCTTCAGGATGCCACTTCGAGCCACCATGAACAGGCAACCAGGGCGGTAAAGTTCCAGCCTTGTCTCGGCGAGCCCAAGACGCGAAATCTTCAATTCGGAATCGGTTATTTGATCTGACTTAATGTCCTTCGGTGAAAGCCAAACAATATCGCCACCCCAATAATCCGGCCGGTTCATTGAAGGCGTCATGCCTCCGGAAAGATGTCCGATTTCGCAGAGCCGCGCACAGGCCCAGTTCCTCGGTAATCTGATCGGCAGTTCCTCGTTGCGAATTGGCTCGGTTGGCTTGGGCTTCCTGATATCCCCCGCCTTCACCAGCCGCGCCTTTTCCGCAGTGATCCGCTTCAGCAGTTCCGATGCTGGCTCGTCGTTGGGATCCTGCGGCACCAGTTTGCCGCGCACGGCGAGGTTTAGGATGGTTTGGCGGAGTTGTTTGATCTGGTCGGGGCGGGTGGTGAGGGTGGGGAGGGTGGCGAGAACGAAGTGGGCGTCGGCCTGAAAGGTTTCAGGATCGGGGGCATTGAGGCGGGCGAGGCTTGAGGCGGACAGCCGATTGCGTGTGCTCTCCCGCTCCGCCCGCGCTGCCTCCAGCCGGCCGCACAAGGCCATGAGTTCATCAACCTTGGCGACGATGCGGTGTTGTTCGGCGAGGGGGGGGAGGGGAAACGGTGAATACGCGAAGTATTCGGTTGACACACGCTTCTGCCCGGCAGTGCCCGTCATCTTTGGGATGCCGGTTTCAATGAAATGCGGACTTTTGAGGAAAAGCAGGATGTAATCCTGATCGACAAATAGCGGGCGGACAATGTGCAACTCAGTCGTACCTGCACCGACCCCTCCCGTCAGTTTTCGGAACACGGTAGATTTTCCGTTCTCGAAGCACGGCGTGATCTTGGCGAGGCCTACATCGCCCTCAGCAAAATGTGTGTAACCCTTTTTGATCTCTCCCCAGGAGCGGATTTCGTGCTGGTTCGCAACACCATATTCAGCAGCGATCAGAGGCATTGGCACAAAGGATGCCTCTAGCGCGTCAGGCGCCTCGTTGCGCGGGCTGACCACGCCGATTTCGGCAAGTTGCGACCATCGCCAGTTCGAGGGGGTCGGGAACGGGGGCTCAGGAAGCGCCAGCAAGGCTTTAGGTGTTCTGATCTTTCCTGCCTTCAGCAGCCGTGCCTTTTCCAACGCGATCCGCTTCAGCAGTTCCGACGCCGGTTCATCGTTCGGATCCTGCGGCACCAGCTTCCCGCGCACGGCCAGATCCAGAATAAACCGCCGCAGCTTGCCAACCGCATCTGGCGCGTCCGCGATGTCTTCAAAGTGGGCGAGCAGGCGTTCCACGTTCATCGGGCCAGCGCCTCGGCGAGGATTGCCTTGAGGGTGTCGCGCAGGTGGGCGGCCTCGGCCTCGGTGGCGTGCAGGCGGTCGAGCAGCAGTTCCGGGTCGTCGTGGTCGTCAGCTATGGCGTGCGGGTTCTTGATGTCGAGGTTATAACCGCGCGCCCTGATCTCCTCGGCGGTCAGCTTCCAGGCTTGCGGTGTCTCCACCCGGTCCTTGCGGGCCTTGCCGCCCCACCAGTCCACGCAGCCCTGCAGATGTTCCTGCCGGATGGGCCGGGTCATGGAATAGGCTTTCTGGCCGTCCGGCACGCGGTGCTCGTAGAACCAGATGTCCTTTGTCGGCTCCCCCTTTTCGAAGAAGAGCAGGTTGGTGCCGATGGAGGCATAGGGTTTGAAGACGGAATTGGGCAGGCGGACGATGGTGTGGAGGTTGCATTCCTCCATCAGGTGTTCTTTCAGCCGGGTCTTTACCCCCTCGCCAAACAGGGTGCCATCGGGCAGCACCACGGCGGCGCGGCCGCCTTTCTTGAGCAGGCGCACGATGAGGGCAAGGAACAGGTCCGCCGTTTCGCGGGTGCGGAAATGGGCGGGAAAGTTCGACTCAATGCCGTCTTCCTCGCGCCCGCCGAAGGGCGGGTTGGTGAGCACGATATCTACCCGGTCAGACTGGGTGTAACTGATATAGGGGCGCGCCAGTGAGTTGTCGTGGCGGACAAAGCCCGGATCCTCGATGCCGTGCAACAGCATGTTGGTGACGCACAGCATGTGGGGCAGCTGCTTTTTCTCCACGGCGCGCAGGCCGTTTTGCAGCTTCCATTCATCGGTGGTCTTTTTCACATGGCGGTCGCGCATGTGGCGGATGGCACAGGTGAGGAAGCCGCCGGTGCCACAGGCCGGGTCCAGCAGCAGTTCGCCGGGGCGGGGGTCGATGCGGTCCACCATGAAGGCGGTGACGGCGCGGGGCGTGTAATACTCCCCGGCGTTGCCGGCCGATTGCAGGTCGTTGAGGATCTGTTCGTAGATGTCGCCGAAGTGCTGCCGCTCTGTCAGGTCGTTGAAGTTGACGCCGGATATCCGGTTCACAACCTGCCGGATGAGCTGGCCCGACTTCATGTAATTATAGGCATCCTCAAACACGTCCCTCACCATGCGGCGGCGGTCGCCGGGCTGGGATGAGGCTGTCAGGGCCTTGAGAGCGGGGAACATCTCATTGTTGAGGAAGGCGAGAAGGTCTTCCCCCGTCAGGCCCTCGGCATTGGCGGCCCAGGCGCGCCACTGGTACTTCGCCGGTACGGGGGAACGGTAGGCACTGTCGAGGGCCTCCAGTTCCTGGTCCTGATCATCAATGATCTTGAGGAAGAACATCCAGCACAGCTGGCTGATGCGCTGGGCGTCGCCATCAATGCCCTTGTCCTGGCGCATGATGTCCTGAATGGACTTGATGAGGGTGCGGACTGACATCAGGCGGTTTCCCGGTAGATTTCACACTGGAGTTCGCGGGCGGCCGTCTGGAACCCCTCGCGGCCACCGAAGGGCTTGAGCAGTTCCACGGGCATGCCCATGGTGGTGAAGGGGGCGATCTTCAGCACATTGGTGTCGTCGAGATTGAGCACGCCATCGTCGGCATATTTGGCCAGCAGGGCGTCCAGCACGGCGCGGGCGGGGGCGCTGTATTTCGCCAGCACATCGCGCTGCTTCACGCTCTCGGCGCGCTGCTGGCGGCTGAGGGGTTTTGCGTCAAAGGCGACGTGGCAGATGAGGTCGAAGGGGTCGAGGTCGGCCTTGCCCAGTTCTTCGGCAATGGGCTCCAGCAAGAGGCCCTCGGCCTCCAGTTCCTCGATGATGGCCTGTTTGCGGTCGCTGGCCTTCCAGCGCTTCAGGAAATCATCAAGGCTGGCAAAGCGCTTTTTCAGGGCGTTCTTGGTGAAGTCGCGCAGGCTCTCGGTTACCAGCTTGCCGTTGGCGTCGAGGTATTCCACGCGCTCGGCGATGATCGCCACGGTGATGCCATCGACATAGATTTTCTGGGTCTTGCCGCCGGTTATGGGCAGATAGGGGTCGGGCTGGCCGCCGACCACGGTTTCATCGGGGCCGGGCGCGTCTGGCAGCGGGTTGCCGTCTTCGTCGGTGGGTTGGGCATCATCTGGCGGGTCGATGGGATCGTTGTCGCCCGGCTCGTAGATCTGCACCGGCTCGCCATCGAAATCAGGGTCGGCGAAATGGCTGGAGGCGCCCCGGAAGTCGATCAGGGTGAAATAGAATTTCTTGGTGTCTTCATGCACACGGGTGCCGCGCCCGATGATCTGCTTGAACTCGGTCATCGAACCCACGTCGCGGTCGAGCACGATCAGGCGGCAGGTCTGCGCATCAACGCCCGTGGATAGCAGGCGGGAGGTAACGGCAATAACGGGGTAGAGCGATTCAGGATCGATGAAATTGTCGAGTTGCGCCTTGCCCTCGTTGTCGTCGCCGGTGATGCGCATGACATAGCGGGTGCTTTCCGCCACAAGGTCGGCGTTTTCGTTGACCAGCGCCTGCCGCATGCGGGCCGCATGTTCGGTATCAACGCAAAAGACGATGGTCTTCTGAAAGCGGTCGCCGCTTTCCCTGAGGAAATCGCTGATCTTTTTTGCGGTAAGGCGGGTGCGGTCGTCCAGCACCAGTTTGCGGTCAAAATCCTTGGAGTTGTAGAGGCGGTCCACAACCTCCTGGCCGGTGCGGTCCAGTTGGCCGATCTGGGGGCGGTAACCTTCCACATCGCGGTCGATATGGACCTTCACCACCTTGTAGGGAGAGAGGAAGCCATCCTGTATCCCCTGCTTCAGGGAATAGGTGTAAAGCGGCTCGCCAAAATAGTTGATGTTGGACACATAGCTGGTTTCTTTTGGCGTCGCTGTCAGCCCGATCTGGGTGGCGCCCGAGAAGTATTCCAGAATCTCGCGCCAGGCCGAATCATCGGCGGCGCTGCCACGATGGCATTCGTCGATCACGATCAGGTCGAAGAATTCGGGCGAGAACTCGCGGAACAGTTTTTGGCGGTCCTCTGGCCCGGTGATCGCCTGATAGAGGCCGAGGTATACTTCATAGGCCTTGTTGACCTGCCGCTTGCCATCAAGGGCCAGCGCCAGTTCTGTCGTGCTGCCGTCTGCCTTCTCAATCGTTTTGGCGTTCACGCTCAGCTTCGCCATGGCGCCGCCAAAGGGGCGGAAATCGTTCACCATGGTCTGGTCGATCAGGATGTTGCGATCCGCCAGAAACAGGATGCGTTTCTTCTGCCCAGCCTTCCAAAGCCGCCAGATGATCTGGAAGGCGGTGTAGGTCTTGCCGGTGCCGGTCGCCATCACCAGCAGGATGCGGTTCTGGCCGCCAGCGATGGCCTCGATCACGCTGTTGACGGCGTTTATCTGGTAATAGCGCGGCGCCTTGCCGCTGCCGTCGTCGTAATAGTCCTGCAGGACGATCTTCTCGACCTCGGGGCTCAGGCCCTTCCAGGCGCGGTAGCGTTGCCACAGGGCATCGGGCGACGGGAAATCGTCGAGGCCGAGGCAGGTTTCCGTCTGGTCAGCGGTGCCGGTGCGATCGTGCAGCACGAACCCGTCGCCGTTGGACGAAAAGACAAAGGGAATGCCAAGGGTTGCGGCATAGTCGAGGCCCTGCTGGATGCCGTCGCCGACGTTGTGTGAATTGTCCTTGGCCTCGATCAGGGCCAGAGGGATGTTGGGCTTTACATAGAGGATGTAGTCAGCGCGCTTGGCCTGCCCGCGACTGACCAGCTTGCCGCGCACGATGATGCGGCCCTTGGTGAAGCTCACCTCCTCGCGGATCTGCAACATCTCGTCCCAACCCGCCTTGCGCAGCGCAGGCGTGATGAACTTTGTGCAGATGTCGCGTTCGCTTAAGGCTTGCTTGTGCATGGCGCCCAGGTGTCCCCCGTGCGCCCGAACCCCTGATTGGCGCACCCTGTACCGCAGCGGGCTTCTTGAGACCCTATGCTTTCGGCTGGCGCCAACTCTGAGCGTAGTTTGTTAACAAATGCTCAATAAATGGAATATCAGGGGGTGTTTGCATCTTTCGAGAGATGCGATGCGCCGGATGAGCCTTCGGCAGGCATAGCCGCCAGTTCCGCCTCAAGGGCCGCTTCCTTCTCGCGGTCGCGGCGTAGGGAGCGGCGGACGGAGATCAGTTCGTAGATGGCGATGGCGAGGATGATCGCCTCGATGATCACCCATTCATATTGCCCCAGAACTTCCATCATGGCGCCCCCTGCCTGCTGTCCGCGCCGCCCCGGCACACGTCCCCGCCGGGACCCTTTGGGCCGGGCCGGCGGATGGGATAGATTGGGGCAGACCCTGGTGTGATTCCAGACGAAAGACGATCCGCATGTCCCAGCCGTCCGGCCCTTCCTCG
>CANCOY010000016.1 GCA_947379865.1 Acetobacteraceae bacterium | reverse complement strand
ACAGGGCACAGCGAGGTGAATTCGGGCGCCGTAAAGCGCGCCACATAGCGCATGTCGGGATGGGGATTATTGATCCGTTCCAGCAAGGCTTCTTCTGGTGAGGCGGGCAGGCCGGCGTGGCTGCCAAGCTGGGTCAGGTGGTCGGTCATCAGACTACTCCGCTGGGTCAGGCCGGTTCTACAACGCTGTCGCTGATGGTGCGCGACAGAACCTGCTCGCGGTACAGAATATAGAGACCTGCCCCAACAATCAGCGTGCCCCCTGCCGCCACCTGGATCGTTGGCATGTGACCCCAGACAAGCCAGCCAAGCACGGTTGCCCACAGGATCGAGGTATATTGGAACGGCACCACAATTGCTGCCGGGCTGAGAGAGAGGGAGCGGTTCATGAGGGCATGGCCCAGCAACGCAAGAGGCCCAAGCAGCAGCATGAGGCCGGAATCGGTGAGCGTTGGGGTTGGCCAGCCAAAAGGCCAGGTCAGCAGACAGGCGGCGAACAGCACCACCGTATGGGTCGATAACAGGCTGAGGCCACCGGCCGAGCGCAGGTCACGGGTTGCCACCAGCATGGAGGCATAGGCGAGGCTGCCAATCGCCGCCACCAGGCCGGGCCAGCCAAAGGTGCCGCCGCCCGGGCCAAGCACCAGCAGCACCCCAACAAAGCCCACCACCACCGCCGACCACCGGTGCACGCCCACCTTTTCCCCCAGAAACGGCACGGACAAGGCGGTAACGAACAAAGGGGCGGCCATGTAGATGGTCATGGCATCGGCCAGTTTCATGCTGCGCACGGCCCAGAAGAAGCAGCCCACATCAATGATGATCAGGGTCAGCCGCACCACATGGCGGCGCGGGTGGCTGACCACAAAGACCTTCGTGAAGCCAGCCCGGAACCACAGGGGGGCGAGAATGGCCACGCTGGCCACACAGCGGAACGCCAGCATCTGGCCAACCGCATAGTCCGCAACCATCCATTTGCCCAGGGTATCGTTCACCACAAAGACAAAGGTTCCGGCCAGCATCAGGAGGATGCCAAGGGCATTGCCCATGGGCCGTGGTGTGGCGGGGTTCATGGACGGCTCGGTGCTCATCAGTCGTCGCCCGTGGTGGTGCGGCCGCGTTTGATGGCTGAGCGCTGGGATTTGTCATCCAGCCGCCGCCGCTTGGCCCCCAGAGGCACCCGGGTTGGCACGCGATAGGCGGGCGGCCGCGCGGCTGCGTTCAGCAGGTCGACCAGCCGCTCCAGCGCATCGCGTCGGTTGGCTTCCTGGGTGCGGAAGCGCTGGGCGGCTATCACGATGATGCCGGCCTCGGTCATCCGGCGGCCGGCCAGGCGGCGCAGCCGGGCCATCATCCCCGGGTCAAGGCCGGGGGCATTGGCCGCGTCATAGCGCATCTGAACAGCGGTCGAGACCTTGTTGACGTTCTGCCCGCCCGGCCCGGAGGCGCGCACGAAGGAAACGTCGAGAGCCTCCTCATCGAGGCTGAAGCCGGGCTTGATCGGGATCATAAGCGCACTCTAGATCATGGGGCCGGGCCGCCGTCCAGCCGAACGTGTTTACCGCAGGCCTTGCGCTCTATATTTTCCGGCGCATCGCCCTGATCGGTCGGGGGCGCAGATGCAAGGAATACGCACGTGGCGGGCTATAAGGAAAGTGCGGCGACATTCGAAGCCAAATGGCGGGCACGCTGGGCAGAGGGCAATGTCTTTCGCTCGCCCAACCCAGGCGACCCTGATTTCGATGCGGCAAAGCCGAAATTCGTCGTCCTCGATATGTTTCCCTATCCAAGCGGTGTCGGCCTGCACATCGGCCATCCGCTAGGCTATATCGCCACCGACATTTTCGCCCGCTTCCAGCGCATGCGCGGTTTCAACGTGCTGCATGCCATGGGCTTTGATTCGTTCGGCCTGCCGGCCGAGCAATATGCCATCCAGACCGGCCAGCACCCCGCAATCACCACGGACGAGAACACGGCCAACATGCTGCGCCAGTTGCGCCTGCTGGGCCTTGGCCATGACGAGGGGCGGCGCTTCTCCACCACGGATCCCGACTATTACCGCTGGACCCAGTGGATCTTCCTGCAGCTGTTCCACTCCTTTTACGATCCCGAGGCGCGCTGGACCGACGCCGATGGCCGCAAGGTGGCCGGCCGCGCCCGTCCGATCACGGAGCTTGAAGCCCTGCTGGCCAGCGGCGCCTGGGTCGAGGACGAGACGGGGGAGCCAATGCCTGCCGCCCGCGCCCCGGCTGGCCTGCGCGTGCCACTCGACCGTATTGCCGAGGTGGCAGAGCGTGGCCGCCTTGCCCGGGTGGCGGAGGTGCCGGTGAACTGGTGCCCCATGCTGGGCACCGTTCTGTCGAACGAGGAAGTGACCAACGAGGGGCGCAGCGAACGCGGCGACTATCCGGTCTACAAGCGCCCTCTGAAGCAATGGATGCTCAAGATCACCGCCTATGCCGACCGCCTGCTCCAGGATCTGGAACTGATCGACTGGCCACGCGGCGTGATCGAGATGCAGCGCGGCTGGATCGGTCGCTCTGAAGGCGCCGAAATTGATTTTGCCGTGCCCCTGCCAGGCGGGGGGGAGGCGGCGATTACCGTCTATACCACCCGGCCCGATACACTTTTTGGCGCGACCTTTGTTGCGCTGGCGCCCGCCCGGGGTGGACTGCTGGACCTGATCGTAACACCCGACCGGCGGGAGTCGGTTGCCGCCTTTATCGAGGTGCAGGAAGCGGTGGTTGCCGCCCGTGACAAGGCCGAGGTCAAGACCAAGACCGGCGTCTTTACCGGGGCTTTTGCCGTGAACCCGGCCACGGGTGAGCGCGTGCCGATCTGGGTGGTGGATTATGTCATCGCCGGCTATGGCAAGGGCGCTATCATGGCTGTCCCGGCTCATGACGAGCGCGATTTCGATTTTGCCCGTGCCCATGATCTACCCATGCGCGCCGTCGTCGCCCCCGATGCCCGCTGGCTGGAGGCCAATGCGCCGGAGGGCGTTACCGGCGACCTGGCAGCCCATTATTCTGCAGCCCCGGCCGATTTTGCCGTGGCCTTTGTGGGTGAGGGACGGGCGATCAACTCCTCTGGGCCAGGCTTTGCCCTTGATGGCCTCGCGACCCTTGAGGCCAAGCGCGCCATGATTGCAGCGCTCGTCGAGAAGGGCCAGGGCAAGGGCCGCACACAGTACAAGCTGCGCGACTGGCTGTTCAGCCGCCAGCGCTATTGGGGCGAGCCGTTCCCGGTCCTGACCGACCTTGCCACCGGCCGTGTTCACGCCGTGGCAGAATCCGAACTGCCGGTGCTGCTGCCAGAGATGACGGATTTCCGCCCTGTCGCGAACGAGGACCCGGATTCAACCCCGGTGCCGCCGCTTGCCCGCGCCGAGGACTGGATGATGGCCAAGGGCGTGCTGCTGGCCGACGGCACGATCCATCTGACCCCCGACCATGCCGAAGGCGACATCGTCGACCATCAGGGAACGGAGCACCGCGTTCGAACCTTTCGACGTGATCCCAATACCATGCCGAACTGGGCTGGCTCCTGCTGGTATTTCCTGCGTTACTTCGATGCCCGCAATGACAAGGCCTTTGTGTCGCCCGAGGCCGAGACCTATTGGGGCCGTGGGCGCGGCGCCAATGGTGCTGCCCGGGGCGGGGCGGTCGATCTTTACGTCGGCGGCACGGAGCATGCGGTTCTCCACCTGCTCTATGCCCGCTTCTGGCACAAGGTGCTCTATGACCTGGGTCACGTCTCCACGCCGGAGCCGTTCGACAAGCTGTTCAACCAGGGCATGATCACGGCCGACGCCTACAAGGACGGGCGCGGTGTCTATGTTGATGTGCATGATGTCGAGATGCGCGACGACGGTGGCCAGAAGGTGCCCTTCGACAAGACCACGGGCGAGCGCCTGACGGTTGACCCCGGCAAGATGGGCAAGCGCTACAAGAACGGCATCCCGCCAGAAGAAGTGGCGGCGGACTACACCACCGATACCTTCCGCTGCTACGAGATGTATCTGGGACCGCTTGATGCCTCCAAGCCCTGGCAGGCTGATGCTATTATCGGCATCTTCCGCTTCCTGAATGGCGTCTGGCGCCTTGCCACGGGCGAAGATGGGCGCAGCCGCGTGGCCACGCCCGATGCGACTGTCGACCGCATTGCCCACAAGACCATCCGCGCCGTAACCGAGGAAGTGGCGGACCTGCGGATGAACACGGCCCTGGGTCACCTGATCAAGTTCTACAATGCCCTGACCGACAGCCAGAGCGTGTGGGACGGGCATCTGCGCCAGCTGGTGCTGATGCTGGCACCCTTCGCCCCCCATCTGGGGGAGGAGCTGATGGAGCGCCTGGATCCCGTCGGGCATGCCGCAGCTGGTACGGTCATCCGCATGCCCTGGCCCAGCTTCGACCCGGAGAAGTGCAAGGACGCCGAGGTTGAGGTGCCCATCCAGGTCAATGGCAAGAAGCGCGACGCCATTACCGTGCCGGTGGATATCGACCGCGCCACGCTTGAGGCCCTGGCCCTCGACCGCGAGGCGGTGCGCCGCCATACCGATGGCATGACGGTGGCGCGGGTGATTGTGGTGGCAAAGGACGTGCCCACCCTTGTCAACATCGTCGTGAAATAGCGTCGCCTTCTCCCGGCCCGTGGCAAACGGGCCGGGAGGCTGGCGGGGTTGCCTCTAGTAGGGGCTGCCGGTGCCGCTGGGCGCCGTCTGGCCAGGCTTGGCCGGGGTTGGTGGCACTGGGGGCATTGGCGGTGTGGCGGGAGCCGTTGATGGATCAGCCGGCATGCCGCTACCGGCACCCCCCGTCGACTTTGCGGCGTTTTCGTTCTTGTCGTCGCAGGCGGGCAGGGCCAGCAGGGCGAGGGCGGCAAAAGCGGCTGCCAGCAGGGCAGAATTGCGTCGGATCATTGGTTTTTCCTTCAGACGTCATGCGCTCCCCCTAGAACCATCGGCCGGGGTGCGCGTTCCGCCTGCGCCTTTCTGCCCTGTCCGGTCAGATGGCCATATATCCCCCATCAACGCTTACGACCGAGCCATACATGAAGCTGGAATCCTCGCTGGCGAGGAACAGCACGGCGCGTGCAATCTCTTCTGGCCGGCCGAGGCGGCGGGCGGGGGTCATGCCGATCATCGCATTGATGCCGTCGGCATTGCCGGCCGCAAAGACCGTGCCGAGCAAGGGGGTATCAATGGCACCAGGGCAAATCACGTTGGAGCGAATGCCCTGGGGCCCAAACTCCACTGCAATCTGCCGTCCAAGGCCGATCACCGCCGCCTTGGTGGCCGTATAGGCGGGGCCACCGCCGCCACCAACCAGGCCGGCCGCCGAGGCGATGCCGATAACGGCCCCTGATCCATGGGCCACCATGCCCGGCAGCAGGGCCTTGGCCAGCAGGAAATGGGAGGTCAGGTTCACCGCCAGCAGCTGGTTCCAAGTCTCCAGCGACATGTCGAGCACGCTCTCCATATAGTCAAAGATACCCGCGTTGTTGACCAGGATGTCCACATGCCCAAAGCGGTCGAGGGCATCGCGGGTCATGCGGCTGATGTCCTCAGGCTTTGCCACGTCACCTTCAACAGCAATCACCTTGCCGTTGGCGAACTCGGGCACCTCGCGCAGCGCCGCCAGCCGATCCGCGCGGATGTCGTTGGTGTAGACCCGGGCGCCCTCGCGCACGAGTTCATCAATGATGGCCCGGCCAAGGCCGGCACCGCCGCCTGTCACAAAAGCGGTCTTGCCCATTAGTTTCATGGTGCTCTCCCTGTGTTTCAGGGGTCATGGCTATGATCTGTCCATCACGTCCATGGCCCGGGCGCATTCTTCTAAGATGCGGGACGGCGTCCCCACCCGGTGCGCGATTTCAGCTTAGGGGCCTCTTGGTGCCTGGCAAGCCAAACCGCCCGATCCGACTGGCAGAGGGCAGGTTTGCCAGAGAGATGATACAGGCGGCCAGTGGTGATCCCCCACGAATGGGTGCAGACTCCGCAAATAACCCCATGGCTTGATTCCATGCCGAGTCTGGTCCCATGTTGTGGGTCAGATGTTCCTATCTATCCACGGCTTTGCCTTGTTGCAGCAGGTAGCCATGACCGAGGCTTCTACATCAGTGCGCCCGCAGACAGTCCCCTTTCGCCTGAGAGGGGGCTTCTACACGCTGATTGTCCTTGAGCTGATTGATCCGGATGATCTGGGTTTCTATGCCATGCTGCGCGATACCATGGCCCAGGCGCCTGAGTTCTACCGCAATGCTCCGGTGGTTGTGGATCTCGAAAACCTGAAACAGCCCCGGTTGAATTTTGGTGAACTGGTGCGCCGTCTGCGCCAGTGCCAGTTTGTGCCCATGGGCATCCAGAACGGCACGGACGCCCATAATGAGGCGGCGGTGGCGGCTGGTCTTGCGGTCCTGCCGCCTGGTGGCGCGGCGCCTGTGGGCACCCGGCCTGGCTCGCGCAACGCGCCACCCAAGGCCCGGGCTGGCGAAACCTTGATCGTTACAGAGCCTGTCCGCTCGGGCCAGCAGATCTATTCCTCCGGCGACATGGTGGTCCTGGCCACCGTCAGCGCCGGTGCCGAGCTGATGGCCGAAGGCCACATTCACGTCTATGGGCCGCTGCGCGGGCGCGCCTTCGCCGGGCTTTCCGGTGATACCTCTGCCCGCATCTTCTGCCGCAGCCTTGACGCGGAAATGGTTGCCATCGCCGGCATCTGGCTGATCCGTGAGAATCTGAGTGAAGCATTGATCGGGCGGTCGGCCCAGATATCCCTCGAGAACGAGAAACTGCGGTTCCAGCCGCTCGGCTGAGCGCGGCGACGCAAGGTATGGAGGCCAAAGTGATGGCAAGAGTGATCGTGATGACCTCGGGCAAGGGCGGTGTCGGCAAGACGACATCAAGCGCTGCCTTTGCCACCGGCCTTGCCATGCGCGGCAAGAAGACTGCCGTGATCGATTTCGACATCGGCCTGCGCAATCTCGACCTGGTCATGGGGTGTGAGCGCCGGGTTGTGTTCGACTTCGTCAATGTGATCCAGGGGGAGGCCAAGCTTGGTCAGGCCCTGATCCGGGACAAGCGGTTTGAAAACCTGTCGGTTCTTGCCGCCTCCCAGACCCGCGACAAGGATGCCCTGACCCTTGATGGGGTGGAGAAGGTCCTCGACGAGCTGCGCCGGGACTTCGACTACATCATCTGCGACAGCCCGGCCGGCATCGAGAAGGGCGCCCATATGGCCCTCTATTTCGCTGACGAGGCGATCGTGGTGACCAACCCCGAAGTATCGTCCGTGCGCGACAGCGACCGCATCCTGGGCATTCTCGCCTCCAAGTCCCGCCGTGCCGAGCGTGGCGAGGAACCCGTCAGGCAGCATCTGCTTGTTACCCGCTATGATCCGTCGCGGGTGGAGAAGGGGGAGATGCTCTCGGTCGAGGATGTGCTGGAGATTCTCTCCGTCCCCCTGCTCGGCGTCATCCCTGAGAGCGAGGCCGTGCTCAAGGCTTCCAACACCGGCACGCCGGTGGTGCTGGAGCAGGAAAGCAACGCTGGCCAGGCCTATGCCGACGCCATCGGCCGTCTGCTGGGCGATGATATCGCCCATCGTTTCATCAAGGCCGAGAAGAAGGGTCTTCTCCAAAGACTGCTGGGGAGGGTGTCATGAGGCTGCTCGATTTCCTGCGTGCATCGCCACCCCCCCGCACGGCTGCTGGAACGGCCAAGGAGCGCCTGCAGATCGCGGTCGCCTATGACCGTGCCGGTTCCGACCGGCCTGATTTCCTGCCTGGTCTGCAGAATGAGATCATGAAGGTCGTCGCCCAGTACTGCAAAATCAGCGAGGACCTGCTCTCGATCCATATCGAGCGCAGTGGCGACTCCTCCATGCTTGAAATCAATGTGGAGCTGCCGAACAGCGGTCTCTCCAAGGTCAGTGCCCGGCGCTGATACCTATTGCGCGGTTGGCACCTCGCCGGCTGCAATGCGATCAAAAATCTTCAGATAGGCGTCCGGGTCCTGGGCGCCCACAACGCCGTATTGCCGTTCGATGATGGTAAAGGGCACGCCCTGCACCCCAAGGCGCTGGGCCACCATTTCCTCTTCGACGATCTTGTCGATATCGGCGCCGTTCATGAGCAGTTCGCCCACCAGAACAGAATCCATGCCCGCTGCGGCCGCCACCTCGATCAGCACCAGGGGATCGCCGATGTTGTCGCCCGCAACGAAATAGCGGGCAAACAGGGCCTCGACCACTTCCGACTGTACGCCGGCGGCGGCCGACCAGCGGATCAGCCGATGAGAGGCCTGGCTGTTGGGCATCACGGCGATGCGTTCGAAGTCAAAATCCAGGCCAACCTCGCGGCCGGTGTCCACCAGGGACTGGTAGATGGACCGGGCGCGGTCGCCATTGCCGAATTTTGCGGCAACAAAGGCCTTGCGGTCGACGCCCTCGGCGGGCAGGTCCGGGTGCAACTCATACGGCCGATAGCCGATCTGGAAGTCGATCCCGGGCCGGGCCGCCAGGGCCTGTTCAAGCCGTCGCTTGCCGATCCAGCACCATGGACAGACGGTATCCACCACAACGTCGAGACGGATCTGAGGGCGTGCGTCCATGGGTCTGGTCTTTCCTGATCAGGCGGCTGCAGTCATCGCCGAAGCGATATAGGCGCCTGCCTGCTGCAGGGCGCGGCGCCCCTCGGCCAGCATGGGGTGGAACAGGTGCCAGACGTGGATCATCTCGGGGAAGACGTCGAGGGTGACCTTGACATTGGCAGCGCCCGCCAGCCCGGCCAGCCGGATGGAATCGTCCAGCAGGGTTTCAGCGGCACCAACCTGAATCAGCAGGGGGGCAAGGCCCTTGAGATCGGCATAGAGGGGGGCTGCCTGGGGCGACTTCGGGTCGGCGCCCTGAAGATAGGCCGTGGCCATGCCCAGAAGGCCATCCTTCTGGACCATGGGGTCTTCGCCGGCCTTGCTGACCATGGTGCTACCCAGGCCCTCCAGGTCGATCCAGGGCGAGATGCAGAAGCCGCAGGCGGGCTGGGGCAGGCCGGCATCGCGGATGGCCGTCATGGCCGCAACTGTCAGGCCGCCGCCAGCGCTGTCGCCGGCAATGGCGATGTTGCCAGCCTTGATCCCCTGCGCGAGCAGGAAGCGATAGGCAGCTACAGTGTCTTCCACCGGCGCCGGGAACTTGTTTTCCGGGCTGAGGCGATAGTGCAGGGCAAGGGTGCGGGTGCCCGCCGCACGGCCAAGCTCCGTCACCAGATGACGATGGCTGTCGATGGAACCGATCACATAGCCGCCGCCATGCACATAAAGGATAACGCGGTCAGTCTTGGCGCCGGGCGTCGTCGACCATTCGGCGGGCACGCCGCCGGCATCAACGGCCTCGACGGTGGACCCTTCAGCCTTGCCGAAATTATTCCCCATGCCATCGAACCAGGCCCGCAGTTCGGGCAGTTCCATGTTCATGTTGTTCTGGGCAAGCATGGCGCGGATGGCCGCGATTTCCTGGTTCATGATGTTCCCTCGGTCTTGTCGTTGGTTTGCTTTGACCGCCACTCTAGCCGAGCCAATCGGGACCTGCGAGTGGCTTGATGCGCCTTTCGCCAGGGCCATGACTTGCTGCGCCTTTGCGTTTAAAACGCCCTCGCCAGCTGTTTGGCGGCGGACACAGGCAGGAGCCAGACCATGACCACCCATCGGCCTCTTGAAGGGCGTGTTGCCTTTGTCACCGGCGCCACCTCTGGCCTGGGCCAGCGGTTTGCGGTCATCCTGGCGGAAGCAGGCGCCCGGGTGGTGATTTCCGGGCGCAGGCAGGAGCGTCTGGCAGCCCTGGCGGATGAAATTTCCGCCAATGGCGGCACCGCCGTGCCCCTGATCCTTGATGTCACCGATCCTGCCGCCGTGCAGGCGGCCGTGGCCGAGGCGGAGGCCCGCGTTGGACCGCTGTGGCTGCTCGTCAACAATTCCGGCGTCAGCGCCACGGGCCCGGCCGAAACCATGAGCGAGGGCGACTATGACTTCGTCATGGATACCAATGTGAAGGGCGCCTATTTCATGGCCCAGGCCGCCGGGCGGGCCATGCTGCCGCGCAAGGAGGGGCGCATCATCAATGTCGCCTCGCTGCTGGGCGTGCGCGTGCTGGGACAATTGTCGCTCTATGCCATGTCCAAGGCGGCGGTGATCCAGATGACCAAGGCGCTGGCCCTGGAATGGGCGCGCCATGGCATCAATGTGAACGCCATCTGCCCCGGTTATATCGAGACCGAGATGAATTCGGATTACTTCCGCTCGGACAATGGCCAGGCCTTCATGAAGCGCTTTCCCCGCCGCCGGATCGGCCAGCCGGAAGACCTCGATGGCATGATGCTGACCCTGGCCGACCCGGCCTCGCGCTTCACCACGGGCGCCATCATCTCCGTGGATGACGGCCAGCAGTTCATGTGAGGCTGGCGAGGGAGCCTGTTACCGTCGCGTCAAAGGCGGTGCGCTGGTGATGTTCATGGTGTTGCCTGGTGCACCGCATAGCGCTGATCCACCGCTAAGGTGGAAGCTTTACACAAGGGCACGTGCCAGACGCAGCGGGGTTTTCCTGTTGGCTGCGATGATGCAATCATTCAGTGAACATACAGTCATCTGCCTGCAGGAAAGCCGGCCCACGCCTTCGGTGGGCACGTGAGCATTGAGGAGAGGGTCATGGTGCATCGGCGTCGTATTTTGGGCGTTGCAATGCCAGCAGCGGGTGCGGCGCTGGTGCGATTGTCAGGGGCCGCCCTTTTGCTGGCCGCTTTTGGCGGTTTGGCGCCTGTGGCATGGGCAGATACCGCTTCCGCGCCGGGTGCAAAACTGACGGCGCCGATCGAGGTTTTCCAGTTGGCGTTTTCGCGGTGCGCAGCACATCCGGCCAACTGCCTGGGGTCGACACACGAAATCACCTTTGATCCGGCAAACCCTACGGCGTTTTGGATCACTTCACCCGCTAATGACAGCATTGCCCGGGTTGCGCTTGATGGCAGCCGGACCTATGTCGACCTGCCGGTTGGTACGGCGCCCCATGGCGAGGAATTCGACCGTGAGGGAAATCTGATCCTCGGTCTTGAAGGGACCAGGCAGATTGCAAAACTTGATCCAGCCAATGGTAAGATCCTGGCCACCTGGAACATCAATGCCGACCCCCATGGGCTGGCACTGTCGGACGACGGCAAGACGATCTGGTTCACGGGAAAGACTGCCAACACGGTTGGCAAGATCACGCCAGAGGGCAAGGTTTTCAATTACCCACTGCCAACCGCCAATGCCTTGCCGATCTATGTGCGTCCGGGACCAGACGGAAACCTGTGGGTTACGGAATTGACAGGCAACAGGATTGCACGGGTCACGCCCGACGGGGTGATCTCGGAATTCCTGATCCCGACCAAGGACAGTCGCCCCATCGCGATCATTCCCGACCCTGAGGGGCGGGGCATGTGGTTTTCCGAGGAGGCGGGCAACAAGATTGGCTTTATCACGCCGGCCGGGCAGATCACGGAATACCCAGTTCCGACGCCCCAGGACAACATGATCCTGGCCGGGCTTGCCTTTGATCGTCATGGCAACCTGTGGGTCCAGCAATATCTGGATGTAAAGCGGCCAACGCCGGATGCCGTTGATGCAGTCATTCGGATTGACAGGACGATTCTCAGCAAGACACCGGCACAGATGCAGCCCGATGACTTTGTGCGCTATGCCACGCCTACCAAGGCGTCGGTCTTGCATCGCATCGTTTTGGGGCCGGACGACAAGCTGTGGTACACGGCCCTGAAGGCCGACGTCGTCGGGCGTGTCTCACCTGGCGATGCAATGGCGCCTGCCTCCCCCTGAGGCGAGGCTGCCCTGGCAAGTGGGGGTGCTTGGCTGGGTGGGCGGGGGCGGCAGTCGCCCCTGCCTCGCGGGCCAATTATTCAGGTGAGGCTGGCGAGGAAGCCCGTGACCGCCTGGTCAAAGGCTGCGGGCTGATCGATGTTCACCGCGTGGCCGGCCTCTGCGATGGTCACGCGTCGCGCAGCGGGAATCTTGGCCGCCATATAGTCGGCGGCATTCAGAAATTGCTTGTCCCGGTCGCCCACCACGATGAGGGCCGGCACCTTGATGCCCGGCAGGGAGTCGATGACGCTGCCGTCGCGCTGGCTCAGCATGCCGCGCGCCGCCTTGATCAGCCCCTCGGCGCCCTGGTGGCGGCTGGAGGCCATTTCCGGCGTCATCCGCTTCAGCAGGTCGAGGCCCTTTGCCTCCAGCTTCTGCGCGGTGGTCTCGGCATAGACGTTCCAGTCCGCCCGCGCCTCGTCCTTGCGAAAGCCGGGACCGGTGGCAATGATCAGCAGGGCGCTCACCCGCTCGGGGAACGAGCGGTGGAAGGCGAGGCTCATGAAGCCGCCAAGCGACAGGCCTCCGATGATGGCCGTCTTGGCACCCACGGCATCCAGAATGGCGTTCATGTCGCCAAGGGTCGCCTCTTCGCTATAGAGCGCCGGGTCCTCGGGCGAGGAGCTGTGGCCATGTCCACGCATGTCCCAGGTGACGAGCGTGTGGTTGCGGGCAAGGGCAGGGGCGTTGCCGTCCCACATGCCGGCGGTCGCCGAATAGCCGTGGCTGAGCAGGATCACCGGGCCCTGGCCCTGCACGTCGTAATGGATCTGTGCCCCTGCACGCTCGATCATCGCCATGACGCTCTCCCCCATGTTTCTGCTTTCAGGCACGATAGACGCAAGCAACGGGCGGTGTAAGCTTTCGCCTCAAAAGCCTGCCCCGTGGAGGACCCCAATGACCCAGGACGAGTTTGCTGCCCTGCTGGCGCGCATGACCGCCGCGGCGACGCAGGGGGATGGCGCCGCCTTCGCCGCCTGCTTCACCGAAGACGCGATCTATCACGACTATATCTATGGCGATCACACGGGGCGGGCCGATATTGCCCACATGATGGATGGCCTCTTTCACCGCGATGCCTCGGACTATCACTGGGACATGTTTGATCCCGTGGTGAATGGCGATCTTGGCTATGCCTGGTCGCTGTCGACCTTTGTCTCAAAGGTGCCCGATTTTGCCGGCCGCCGCGTGGTGATCGACGGGATGAGCCGCTTCGAACTGCGCGACGGGCTGATAGCAGACTACCGTGAATCGGTGAATGGCGGCGTGGCCATGGTGCAGCTGGGCGTGGCGCCGGAACGCATGGCCAAGGTATTGGGCCGCTGGGCCACAGCCCTGAAGGCCGACCCTGCCACCATCGCCTATCTGGAAGACATCTGAGCCATGACGACATTTCGCGCGGCGCGCGACTTCCTGCTGGCCAACCGCACGGACTATGAAACCGCGGTGCGCGATTTCCGCTGGCCCGTGCTGGAGCAGTTCAACTGGGCGCTGGACCATTTCGATCCCATGGCCCAGGGCAATAATCGTACCGCCCTGCACATCATGGATGAGGCGGGCGAGGTGAAGATCAGCTTCGCCGAGATGTCGGCCCGCTCCAACCGCGTGGCCAATCATTTCCGTGCGCTGGGCGTCAAGCGCGGCGATCGCATGCTGGTGATGCTGGGCAATGTGGTGCCCCTGTGGGAGACCATGCTGGCCGCCATGAAACTGGGCGCCGTGGTGGTGCCGGCCACCATGCTGTTGTCTCCCGCCGATCTGGCCGACCGGCTGGCGCGCGGTCGCCTTGCCCATGTGGTGGCGGATGCCTCGGTGGCCGACAAGTTCGCAGGCCTCGGGGATGGCTTTACCCGCATCGCGGTAGGCGGCGCGCCCGGCTGGCATGATTTTTCTGCGGCAGACAGCCATGCCGCGCAGTTTGTGCCAGAGGGGGTAACGGCGGCGGGCGACCCCTTGCTGCTTTACTTCACCTCAGGCACCACGGCAAAGCCCAAGCTGGTGCTGCACAGCCACCAATCCTATCCGGTGGGGCACCTCTCCACCATGTACTGGATCGGCCTGAAGCCAGGCGATGTGCACCTGAACATCTCCTCGCCAGGCTGGGCCAAGCATGCGTGGAGCTGCTTCTTTGCGCCCTGGATTGCCGAGGCGACGATCTTCATCCTCAATCAGCCCCGCTTCGAGGCACTCGGCCTGCTGGATGCCTTGGTAAAGGGAGGCATTACAACCTTCTGCGCGCCGCCCACGGTGTGGCGCCTGCTGATCCAGGAAGACCTCAAGGCCTGGCCGGTGCAGGTGCGCGAACTGCTTTCAGCTGGCGAGCCCCTGAACCCCGAGGTGATCGAACAGGTGCACAAGGCCTGGGGCATCACCATTCGCGACGGCTTTGGCCAGACGGAGACGAGCGCCCAGATCGGCAATACGCCGGGCCAGCCGGTGGTGCCCGGTTCCATGGGGCGGCCTCTGCCGGGCTTTCGTGTGCATCTGCTGGATGCGGATGGTGAGGAAGTGGGTGAGGGGCAGATCTGCGTCTCGCTGGAGCCGCGTCCAGTGGGGGTGATGCTGGGCTATCAGATGGACGATGGCGGCGTGGCGGCGCTGGACGGGCGCTGGCACTTCACCGGTGACGTCGCCACCCGCAGCGCCGACGGCAGCCTGACCTTCGTTGGCCGGGCCGACGACGTGTTCAAATCATCCGACTACCGCATCAGCCCGTTCGAACTGGAAAGCGTGCTGATCGAGCATGCAGCCGTGGCGGAGGCAGCCATTGTGCCCTCGCCCGATGCCCGCCGCCTGGCGGTGCCCAAGGCGTTCATCACACTTGCCCCCGGCCATGCCCCAACGCGCGAGACGGCGGGGGACATCTTCCGCTTTCTGGCCGGTGCCCTGGCGCCCTTCAAGCGGGTGCGCGTGCTGGAATTTGCCGAGCTGCCCAAGACCATTTCCGGCAAGATCCGCCGGGTGGAACTGCGCGCCAACGAGGAAGCCGTGCGCAAGGCTGGCGGGCGCGGCACCCACGAGTTTTTCTGGGACGACTTCAAGGCCGAGATCGACGGCTGAACCAAAACCCGGCCCAAGCCGGGACATGAGGGAGGAAAACATGGCCTACGAGAACTATACGACCCTGTCCGTCCAGGTACGCGGACGCGTGGCCTATGCCACCATCAACAACCCGCCGGTGAACGTGATCACCGGCCCACTCTATGACGACCTGCTGCGTCTCTCGCTGGAGTTGGAGGCGGACGACAACCTGCTGGTCTTCGTGCTGCGCAGCGCCAATCCGGATTTCTTCATCGCCCACTTTGACGTGTCGTCGATCCTCGAGTTTCCCATCGAAGGGGAGCCCAAGCACGAGGACTATGCCAACGCCTTCTATCATGACATGTGCGAGCGCTATCGCCTGATGAACAAGGTCACCATTGCCCAGATCGAGGGCAGGGTGGGCGGCGGCGGCTCGGAACTGGCCATGTCGTTCGACATGCGCTTTGGCGTGCGCGGCAAGACCTTCGTCAACCAGATGGAAGTCCCCCTTGGCATCCTGCCGGGCGGCACCGGCACCCAGCGCATGCCCCGCATCATCGGCCGCAACCGCGCCATGGAAGTGATCATGGGCGGGGTGGACATGGATGCCGACACGGCGGAACGCTGGGGTTACCTGAACCGCGCCTTCGAGCCCGGCCAGGCCGGCCCCTATGTGGAATGGCTGGCCAACCGCATCGCTTCCTTCCCGGAGGAAGCCGTGCGCCTGACCAAGCAGGCCATCAACTCCAGCGACAAGCCCCTGTCCGAGGGCCTGCGCGACGAGAGCTTCCTCTTCCAGCAGCTCTGCCGCACCGAAAGCGGGCGGCGCAACATGAAGAAGTTCCTCGAGATCGGCGGCCAGACCCGCGAAGGCGAACTCAAGATCCAGGAACTCAGCGGCCTGCTCGGCAATCTCGGCTGAGTACAGGCAACAGGCATGGGGGGCGCGGAAATGGCGCCCCCCGTTGGTCTGTCTCAGGAAGATAGGCAGGCGGGTCAACTGGATCTTCCAGCATAACCTCCAGTGCCTGCACGACCCGGGGCAATGCCCCAATAGGACCGACCCCTCGAATGTGCTCTCCTTGCCGCAGCTGGTGAGGCACCGATATTCGACATCCTGTCGCCTCCACGCTCACCCTTGACCGTCAAGTGTCGCAAGCCGGTGTTGCCAACCCTTGGCAACGGCAGCTGAGAGGCTTGTCGTGACTGATTGTGCCACTTTTGGCATCCCCACTTGAGCTCGCAATATCCATCAGCAATCAGAGGATCACTATGCCGTTTGCGATGTGGCTTCAAATAGGGAAATTCATAAAGTGGATATGCTTTGCGGATTATCCAAAAAATTGTATAAATAAAATTTATTAGAAAAAATAATAATTCAGTACACTGAAATAACAGTAGTGCTAAGACTAAATTTTGATATTTTTAATTTAGTTTATAACTGCTGATCGCAGGAGTTTATCTGATGCCTTACAACAAAATCGCGCTCATGACGATTGCAGCGCTTGGCGTTTCTCCAGTCTCTGCTCAGGCAGCGGACGCATCCGGTTTCGCAGGGTTCAACGTCTCTGTCGGTGCTTCTGCGTCCTCAACTGAATACACGGGCGCGCGAAGTGGATCGGGCAGCTACACGGGAACGGTGAGCAATTACACTGATCCGAGCGGCACGAACAATTCACCGATTGCCGTTGCCGAGGACTATTCCTATGGCGAGCGCTTCAAGCTGCCGATCAGCCTGCCGCGTGCCGGATTCTCGACAACAGTGGGCTATAACTACGCGGTGCCATCCACGCCTCTGGTTGTCGGTCTTTATGGGAAGTATCACTTCGGTGATTTTTCCGGTGGCAGCGAGACCTATTCGTCCAACTCGAACCTGCCGAGCCCTGGTTCACAAAGCTGGGATAACAGCGTTGACGGAACCGGTGGGACCGGTGGCACGGATGCCACAAGTGGGCAGGCGTACAGCTTCGATCCGGCCATTTCCCCTGCGCATGGCGTTGCCAATCATCGCACTGCTCAGGTTCAGAACCTCTTTTCTGGCGGCCTGAAGCTTGGCGTGGCCGTTGTTGAGAGCACCATGCTGTATGTAACGGCGGGTTATGGCTTGGGCGATGCTGAAACCTTCATCGGTAATCAGACAGTGCATGGCATGACCTTCGGTGGTGGCTTTGAAACCAACCTTGGCGGTGGCTGGTTCATCGGGGCTTCTGCGGAACGCGCGCTCCTCAAGACATCGGCCAGGGACTCCGTGACAACATTTGACGAGGGTTTCACCTCTTCTCAGACGGGTTCGTCGGCCACGCCCACCTATACCCGGGCAAGCTATAATTCCGATCACAGGTTCTCGTCGTCGTTCGACGTCTATTCGGCAACCATGTCGTTGGGCTTCCGGTTCTGATCCCAGTCCTGGGCTTCTGAACCTTGCAAGGGGGCGTGGAGAGATCCGCGCCCCTTTTCATATGGCATCCCCCTTCGCCCACCCGGCCCCCGGAACGGGTGGTTCATACCCTGCACTTTGCCTCTGGCATCCCGGCGCCATGCGGGTGAAACTGCTCTCACCGGGCCACCTTGGCCCCAAGCCAAAAATCAACGGGGAGGACTGCCATGTCGTGGGATTTTGAGACGGATCCGGAGTTCCAGAAGGAGCTGGACTGGATCGAGGCCTTCATGAAGGAAGAGGTTGAGCCCCTCGACCATGTGCTGGGCCACCCCTATGACCTCAAGAATGAGCGGCGCAACAAGCTGGTGCGGCCCCTGCAAAAGATCGTGCAGGACCGCGGCCTGTGGGCCTGCCATCTGGGGCCAGACCTGGGTGGCCAGGGCTTTGGCCAGGTCAAGCTTGCCCTGATGAACGAGATCCTGGGCCGCTCGCATTATGGTCCCATGGTCTTTGGCTGCCAGGCGCCCGACAGCGGCAATGCCGAGATCCTGGCCCATTATGGCACCCCGGCCCAGAAGGACCGTTACCTGAAGCCCTTGCTCGCCAACGAGATCGTCTCGTGCTTTTCCATGACAGAGCCCAAGGGCGGCGCCGATCCCAAGGTCTTCACCACCCGGGCGGAACTGGTGGGCGACGAATGGGTGATCAATGGCGACAAATGGTTTTCGTCCCACGCCAATTATGCCAGCTTCCTGATCGTCATGGCCGTGACCGACCCTGGCGCGCCCCCCTATGACCGGCTGTCCACCTTCATCGTGCCCATCGAGACCCCGGGCGTGCAGATCCTGCGCAATGTGGGTGTCGGCCATCATGGCACGCCGTCCCATTCCTATGTCCGCTACGAAAATGTCCGTGTGCCGCGTGATCATCTGCTGGGGCCACGTGGCGGCGGGTTCGTGGTGGCCCAGACGCGTCTGGGTGGCGGGCGTATTCATCATGCCATGCGCACCATCGGCCAGGTCCGCCGGTCGTTCGACATGATGTGCGAGCGCGTGCTGAGCCGCGAGACCCAGGGCACCCTGCTGGCCGACAAGCAGATGGTGCAGGAAAAGATCGCCGACAGCTGGACCGAGATCGAGCAGTTCCGCCTGCTGGTGCTGCGCACGGCCTGGCGCATCGACAAGTACAAGAACTACATCGCCGTCCGCAAGGACATCTCGGCGGTGAAGGCCCTGATGCCCAAGATCTTCCACGATGTGGCGGCGCGCGCCCTGCATCTGCATGGCTCGCTTGGCGTCAGCCCGGAAATGCCCTTTGCCGAGCAGGTGATCGAAAGCTTCCACATGGGCCTCGCCGATGGCCCGACGGAAGTCCACAAGGTGACGGTGGCCCGCCAGGTGCTGCGCGAGTATCGCGGCACCAACGAACTGTTCCCCACTCGCCACATTCCGGCCCTGCGCGACGCCGCAATTGCCAAGTTTGCGGACGTGATCGAGGCGGAAGTCGCCGCCCAATAACCGCTCCCAGCGCCCCCCGCATAGGACCTATGTGGGGGGCGTGCCTTGCGGTTGGGGGCGGCGGGGGCTAGACCAAGCGCCAACCTCTGCCCACAAGGATGTTCCCCATGGCGCGCAAGCGACCAAGTGATAGCGAATTCGTCCTGTTTGACGTGTTCTACCAGGACGGCAGCCGCACCTCGAACCGCAAGGTCCCCAGTGCTGATCTGGGTGGTCTGGATGGTGATACCCCGGCCAAGTCCATTATCGAGGCGCAGGACCGCAAGATTGCGGAAATGTCAGGCCGCCCGCGCGGGCCGATCAAGACGATAGCGCGCTCGCCCAACCAGTAGCGTCTACGCTTTCTCCGGGGCCTTTGCCCCGCTATCCTCGGCTTGCATCACGCTGATGCCGAGGACATTTCCATGACCGATGCTGCCGACAAGCTTGCCGCCCTGCGTGCCAAATATGCCGATGGCAAGGGCGGCGACGTGTTCGACCCGGAGTTCCGCAAGGTGGTGGACCTCGTGTTCACCGGTACCGACCGGCGCAGCCAGCCTTATGCCGGCATTCCCACCCTGCTGGCCGCCCCTTATGCCGCAGACGCCGCCGGGGACCCGGATTTTGGTGGCCTTGATGTGGCGCTGATCGGTGTGCCCATGGATCTGGCGGTCACGAACCGCAATGGTGCGCGCTTTGGACCCCGGGCCGTGCGCACCATCGAGCGCATCGGCCCCTATAACCATGCGTTGCGTACGGTTCCCATGGCAGAGTGCAAGGCCGCCGATATTGGCGATGTGCCCTTTCGCAGCCGCTTCAGCCTTGACCAGTCCATGGAAGATATCGAGGCGTTTTACACCCGTATTGCGGCCGCTGGCGTACGCCCCCTTTCAGTGGGGGGCGACCATTCCATCACCTATCCCATCCTGAAGGCCCTGGGGCGGGAGCGGCCCGTGGGCCTGCTGCACATCGATGCCCATTGCGACACAGGCGGGGAGTATGAGGGCACCAAGTTCAACCATGGCGGCCCGTTCCGTTATGCCACCTTGGATGGGGTAATGGACCCCTTGCGTACCATCCAGATCGGCATCCGTGGCTCGGCGGAATTCCTTTGGGAGTTTTCGTACGATGCCGGGATGACCGTCATCCATGCGGAGAAATTCGCAGCCATGGGTGTCGAGGCGGTGATTGCCGAGGCGAGGCGTGTGCTGGGCGATGGCCCCGTTTATGTAACCCTGGACGTGGATGGTCTTGACCCTGCGTTTACGCCGGGCACCGGCACGCCCGAAGTTGGCGGCCTGACCCCGCGTGAGGTGCAGGCCCTGTTCCGGGGCTTGGCCGGCATCGACGTGATCGGCGGCGACGTGGTGGAGATCGCCCCGCAATATGATCCGTCCACCAACACGGCCCAGGTGGGGGCGCAGATGCTGTTCGAGATCTTCTCGCTGATGGTCAAGGGGCCAAACGGCGCCCGCCGCCTGAAGCCACGCTGACGGGAGGTCGGCCCCTTATTCCGCCGCTTGCCCCGCGTGGCCAAGCCAGGGGGCAAGGTCGCTGAGGGCGCGGGCCGAGAGGGCCGGCTTGCGCTCCTTCTTCTTGCCGCCGGCCAGGGGCGGGAAGAGGCCAAAGTTCACATTCATGGGCTGGAAGGTGCGTGCATCGGCATCGCCCGTGATATGGGCAAGCAGAGCGCCGAGCGCCGTGGTACGCGGCGGCGGCACCAGGGCATTGCCCAGCCGTTCGGCTGCCGCAAAACGCCCGGCGATCAGGCCCATGGCGGCACTTTCCACATAGCCTTCCACCCCGGTTACCTGCCCGGCAAAGCGCAACGAGGGCCGCGCCTTCAGGCGCATCAGCGGGTCGAGCACGCGGGGTGAGTTGAGGAACGTATTGCGGTGCAGGCCGCCAAGGCGGGCGAATTCGGCGTTCTCCAGTCCGGGGATCGTGCGAAACAGGGCCGCCTGCGCGCCGTGCTTCAGCTTGGTCTGGAAGCCGACCATGTTGTAGAGCGTGCCCAGCGCATTGTCCTGGCGCAGCTGGACCACGGCATGGGGCTTTTCGCTGGAACGCGGGTTTGTAAGCCCCACCGGCTTCATGGGGCCAAATGACAGGGTCTCGCGCCCGCGTGCCGCCATCACCTCGATGGGAAGGCAGCCTTCGAAATAGGGCGTGTTGGTTTCCCACTCCTTGAAATCTGTCTTCTCGCCACTCAGCAGGCCATCGATAAAGGCGTTGTACTGGGCGCGGTCGAGGGGGCAGTTGATGTAATCCGCCCCATCCCCACCAGGACCGGTCTTGTCATAACGCGACTGGAACCAGGCCTTGTCGAAGTCGATGCTGTCACGGTGGACGATAGGCGCGATGGCATCAAAGAAGGCAAGGCTCTCCTCGCCAGTCAATTCGCGCACCGCCTCGGCCAGGGCCGGGGAGGTGAGGGGGCCGGTGGCAACGATCACGCTGTCCCAGTCGGCTGGCGGCAGGCCGGCCACTTCCTCGCGCCGGATCTCTACCAGGGGTTCGGCTTCCAGGGCAGCGCTGACGGCGTTGGAAAATCCCACCCGGTCAACCGCCAGAGCCGAGCCTGCGGGAACGCGGTGCAGATCACCCATGGCCAGGATCAGCGAGCCTGCACGGCGCATTTCCTCGTGCAGCAGGCCAACGGCATTGGCATTGGGATCATCAGAGCGGAAGGAGTTGGAGCACACCAGCTCCGCCAGACCCTCGGTCTCATGGGCTTCGGTGCGGCGTACAGGCCGCATTTCGTGCAGCACCACGGGCACGCCGGCCCGCGCCAGCTGCCAGGCAGCCTCGGATCCGGCGAGACCGCCGCCAATGACATGAACGGGTGAAAGCGTATGGAGCTTGGACATGCCTATTGATTAGGCGAGGTGGGCGGCGATGGCAATCCGGCCCGGTCGTCCAGATCATCATTCTCATCAAACAGGATGCGGTTGGCCGCACCTTCCAGATCATCGTACTGGCCCGTGCGCACGGCCCACAGAAAGCCGCACAGGGCCAGCAGGGCAAGCCCCAGGGCAAGCGGGATCAGCAGGGCGAGGATACTCATGGCTGGCGTCCCCGCAGGCGCTGGGCATTCAGGATGACGCTAAGCGAGGAGGCGGCCATGGCAAGGGCAGCCAGCAAAGGCGTGGCCAGGCCCAGCATTGCCACCGGCACCGCCACAAGATTATAGCCAAGCGACAGGGCGAAATTCTGCCGCACCAGCCGGTCGGCCCTGCGTGCCACCACAAGCGCCTCCACCACGGGGGCGAGGCTGGCACCCTGAAAGACAAAATCAGCGGCGTTCTGGCTGATGTCGACGGCGGCCGAGGGCGACATGGAGACATGGGCGGCCGCCAGCGCTGGCGCATCGTTCAGGCCGTCACCCACCATCAGCGCCCGCTGGCCCTGGCTGGCGAGTTCTGCCAGCCGCGCCACCTTGTCGGCCGGGGTGCAGCCAGAACGGAAACGGGTGATGCCCGTGGCACCTGCCACCCGCGCCACCTCCGCCTCACGGTCGCCGGAGAGGAGTTCAACGCCAAGACCCAGGGCCAATAAGCGGCTGACGGTGGCGCTGGCATTTGGGCGGATCTGGTCAGTAAAGCCAAAGCGTTGCGGCGGCTTGCCCGCTCGCCTGAGCCAGAGTTCAGACCCGTCACTCTCGGCTGCACCTGCCGGCACACCCGCCCAGGCCCGGTTGCCAAGGCGCACCTCGTGGCCGTCGATGGTTGCGGCCAGCCCCGAACCAGGTACCTCGTACACACCGTCTGCAAGGCCGGCATCGGGTGCTGCCCGCACAAGGGCGCGCGCCAGGGGATGACGGCTGGCGCCGGCAAGGCGGGCCGCAAGCGCCAGATCTACGGGGTCCCGCACCGGATCGGCCGCCAGCACAGGCTCCCCCACGGTCAGGGTGCCGGTCTTGTCGAAGACAATGGTATCGATCCCCGCAAGGCGTTCCAGCGCATCAGGCGCCTTCACCAGCACGCCACCGCGCAGCAGTCGCCCACAGGCCACCACCTGTACCGCTGGCACCGCAATGCCGAGCGCACAGGGGCAGGTGATGATCAGCACGGCTACGGCGTGCAGCAGCGCCGTTTCCCACGCAATGCCCTGCACGGCCGTCCAGCCAATAAAGGTGGCCAACGCCAGCCCATGCACCACCGGCACATAAAGCCGCGCAATCCGATCGGCCAGCAGCACAAAGCGGGCGCGCCCCTGTCCTGCGGCTTCCATCAGCCGCACGATTTCCGCAAGCAGCGTGTTCTCGCCAGCCGCCGTCACCTCTACCTCAAGGGCGCCGCTGAGGTTGGCGGTGCCGGCAAATACCTGCACGCCAGGCCTGGCCGCAACTGGCACGGTCTCGCCCGTCACCAGGCTCATATCAAGGTCGGAGTTTCCCGCGCGCACCACGCCATCGGCGGCAATCCGCTCGCCCGGGGTAATCAGAATGCGCATGCCGGGTTCAAGGTTGACCGCCGGCAGCATGCGATGGCGGCCGGTGGCCAAGATCACCGTGGCGGCGCGGGCAGCCATGGCCAGCAGGTGCTCCGCCACCGAGCGCGCCCGCGTGCGGGCCTGCCGATCCAGAACGCGCCCTGCCAGCAGCAGGAACAGCAGGCTGGCAGCGGCATCAAAATACGCAACCTCGCCGCCCCGAATGGTCTGCATCAGGCTGACGGCGGTGGTCGCAAGGAGGCCAATGGCAATGGCCAGATCCATCGCCACCGGGCCATGCCGCAGCGCCTGCCAGGCGCCCCGGAAAAAGGGCATGCCGGCATAGGCCACCGCAGGCATGGTGATCAGGGCCGATGTCCACAGCATCAGGCTGCGGGTGGCTGGCCCCATGTCTGCGGCAACGCCAGCCCAGACCGCCACCGACAACAGCATCACATTCGCTGCCGCAAAGGCCGCAACCCCCAGGGCGCGCAGCAAAGAGGCGCCCTCGGCCGCCGCCGCCGCATCCAGCACCGCCGGATCATAAGGCACCAGCCGATAGCCCAGCCGCCCGACGCGCTCCAAAAGGCTGGACGGCAAAACCGAGCCCGGCCGCCAGGCAAGGGCAAGGCGCCGCGTGCTCAGATTGACACGTGCCGTTACCACGCCCGGCATCCGCAACAGCGCCCGCTCTATTTCCGGCGCGCAGGCGGCGCAGGTAATCCCCTCCACCACAAGGGACAGGTGCAGCAGCCCGGCCTCGGCGCGGACATAGGCCTCCGGGTCAATTCCGGCAAGGTGCCCCGTGATGGGCAGGGGCGGGGCAGGCACACCTGCCGTGCCCTCGCCAGGCGGCGGACAGCAGGCTGGTCCCGCAAGTTCGTCTGGAAGCCAATTGGCAAGGGTCATGGCGCCAGGCCCCCGCCGGTAACCAGAACGCGGGTGCGCCAGTGCACGTGGTCAGAACCACGGTTGGCTGCAATGCGCAGGTCCCATTGCCCGGCCAGGGGAACGGCAGCAAACCCCTCATAATGTCCGTCGCTGATGGGGGTGAGGGTGAGTTCCTGGTCCACGCCCTCATTGGTTGGCCGCTCAAGTCTGGCTGTAACCGTGGCGCCGTCGACCGGGGCGCCGGTATGATCTGTTATGGTCGCCCCAATGCGCTGCCCGTTGTAACTGCCGTGGACAGACCATCCCAGGGCAAGTTCTGCGCGGTCAATCTTCAGCACCTGGTTATAGCGGATGCCCCTGTCATAGGGTTGCTCGACGCTGAGACCGCTCCATGTGCTGAGGGCGCAGGTAATGAATATGACGTTCACGGCCAGAACCACGGCAAAGGCGCCCAACAACATGGCCAGCACATGACTACCGCGCAGCACGCCGTCGTGATCGCCTTTGGGAATCTTGAGCGGATCTGATTTTGGCATGGCCATGGCTCAGGGTCCCCTGAAAATGGCGTGATGTTCGGCTCGTTCCTCGCCACCAATTGAGGTCACGATGAAACGGGTATCCACCGAAGCGGCACCCAGGGCAGCCTTGGGAACGGTTACAAGAATGCGATAGGTCGCAACCAGGTCTGCCGGGGCCGTAAGCTCAACCGGCGTATCGGTCATGCCGGACGGGGCAGCGCCTGCCACCGACAGGACGGCACCCGGCAGCCCTTCGATTGTCAGGCCATAGCGGCCATCGCTGCCTGATTTGTTGAGAATCTTGAGGGAAAAAGCATTGCGCACAGCGCCGTCCGACAACAGGACAAAGAGGGGGTTACGCTCGCCAATCACATTGAGCTCCAGAGTAGAGCGCAGCATCAGGCTGGCCAGCATCACGCCACCCACCAGTGCCATAAGCGTTGCATAAAGGATGGTGCGTGGGCGGACGATCCGGGTAGGCTTCAGGGGGCCGCCGGCCCGCGCCGAGGCATTGGCAAGGGTATCAAAGGCAATCAGGCGGCGCGGCCGGCCGACCTTGTCCATCACCTCATCACAGGCATCAATGCACAGGCCGCACGAGATGCACTCCAATTGCTGGCCATCGCGAATGTCGATACCCGTGGGGCAGACGGCAACACATTGGGTGCAGTCCACACAGTCGCCCCGGCCCTCCCAGCCATCGCTCTTCTTGTGGCTGCCACGTGGCTCCCCCCGGTCGGCGCGGTAGGAAACCACAAAGGTTTCCTGATCGAACATGGCGGCCTGGAAGCGGGCATAGGGGCACATATACGTGCAGACCTGCTCCCGAAAGACGCCAGCCATCACATAGGTTGCCGTGGTGAAAAAGGCGATGGTGGTCCAGGCAACCGCGGGCGCCTCGCCGCTGAGCAGTTGATGGGCGAGGGTTGGCGCATCAGCAAAATAGAAGATCCAGGCCCCGCCGGTCAGCACGCCAACGCCAACCCACAAAAGGTGCTTCAGCGCCTTGCGTCCAATCTTGCCCGCGCTCCAGGGGGCATGATCAAGGCGCAGGCGGGCGTTGCGGTCTCCCTCCACCCATTGCTCGATCTTGATGAAAAGGTCGGTCCAGACTGTCTGCGGGCAGGTAAAGCCACACCAGATGCGCCCAAACAGCGAGGTTACAAAAAACAGCCCAAGGGCCGCCAGCACCAGCAGCCCGGTCAGGTAATAGATTTCCTGCGGCCATATCTCGATGAAGAAGAAATAGAAACGCCGCGCCGGGAAATCGATCAGGATTGCCTGGCTGGCCGCATTGGGGCCGCGATCCCAACGCACCCACGGCGCCAGATAATAGACCACCAGCAGCCCCGCCAGGACCAGCCATTTGGCGCGGCGAAATGTTCCCTGCACGGCCTTTGGGTGAACCCGGACCCGCCCTGAAAAGAGCGGGCCGCTGTCGTCCTGCATGGGTCGCCTTCCTATTGCCCACCACCAAGGGAATGGACGTACACGGCAAGAGATTTGATGGTTATGGGGTCAAGGCGGCTGGACCAGGCCGGCATGACGCCGTGGCGGGGGCGGGTGACCTGCGCAATAACGTCGGTCCGCTCGCCGCCATAAAGATGCACGGCAGAGGCCAGTCGCGGCGCGCCGACCTCGGTATTGCCGATCCCGCCTTCCAGATGACAGGCAACGCAGTTCTCGGTGAACACGGCCATCCCCCGGGCCATGGCATCCGCATCGCCAACGGTGCCTCTCAGGCTCATGACATAGTCGGCCACGTCGCTGATCTGGGCGGGCGTCAGCACGGCGTCAGCCCCAAAGGCCGGCATCTGGCTGATGCGTGTGTCGGGATCGGCCGTCCAGCGCACACCGTGCTGCAGGGTGGTGATAATGGCCTGGTGTGTCCCGCCCCACAGCCAGACGTCGTCATTGAGGTTGGGAAAACCTGCAAAACCCTGGGCACCGCTGCCATGGCACTGGGCGCAGTTGAGGGCAAAGGCGGATTTGCCGATGGCGACCGCAAGTTCCAGCCTTGCCGGATCGCTCTCGATCTCCTCAGGACTGGCATCGCCAAGGCCAACCGCCTGGCTTGCGCGCGCCGTCTGCTGCGCCGCCAGAGAGGCAATGTGTTCCCCGCGCGTACTGTAACCAAGCACGCCTGAGGTAAAGCCACCCGGCAGGGGCCAGGCCGGATAAAGTACCCACCAGACCACGGAAAAGGCGATACAGGCATAAAAGATGTACAGCCACCAGCGGGGCATGGGGGTGTTCAGCTCACGGATGCCGTCCCACTCGTGACCAGTGGTGTGCTGGCCCGAGATCTCGTCTTTTTCGATCTTGGTCGGCATGGCTCAATCCTCCAGCGGCAGGCGAGCGGCGCGCTCGAAGCGTGCCCGCGAGGCTGGGCGAAAGGCGTACCAGAGAGCCGACAGAAAGACGGAAAGGCAGATCAGAAGGGAGGCGATGCTTGCCCCGACCAGAGCCTCGTCATAGGTCATGGTGTGGTTCCTAGCGCTGGTTGGCGTGCTCGTCGAAGGTGGAGAAATTGACCATCGTGCCAAGCACCTGCAGATAGGCGATGAGGGCGGTCAATTCAGTGACTTTGCCCACATCACCGCTGAAATTGCGGACATTTGCCTTTGGATAGCGGGCCAGCAGGCCAGGCGCAGTGCCATCGGGATTGGCCTGCGCAACAAAGTCGGCCGTGGCATTGGCAATGGCGTCGTCCGTATAGGGCACGCCCACCACACGCAGCGTCCTGAGGTGCTCGGCCAGGTCGCTGCCGTCGATCACCGTTGTTGCCAGCCAGGGATAGGACGGCATGATGGAGTCCGGCACCACGGAACGTGGGTTGGTGAGATGGGCAATGTGCCAGTCATCTGAATAGCGGTTACCCACGCGGGCAAGATCAGGTCCGGTGCGTTTCGAGCCCCACTGGAAGGGATGGTCATACATGCTCTCGGCCGCCAGGCTGTAATGACCATAGCGCTCGGCTTCGTCGCGGAACGGACGGATCTGCTGGCTGTGGCAATTGTAGCAGCCTTCACGGATGTAGATATTGCGCCCCACCAACTCCAGCGGTGTATAGGGCCTGATGCCCTCGACCTTCTCGATGGTGCTCTCGAGAAAGAACAGCGGCAGGATCTGCACGAGCCCACCGATGGAGACAACGACCAGGGTAAGGACCAGAAGAAGGATCGAGTTGCGTTCGATGCGCGCGTGATGCTGAAACATTCTGGGTCTCCTCAGGCGCGTGCAGGTGATGGGGCAGGTCTGGCGGGAACAGCCTCATCCATCGCTTCTTCGTCGCGCTCCAGCCCCCGCGTTGTCATGAACAGGTTGTAGGCCATGATCAGCGCCCCCAGCAGATAGAGCGCGCCGCCGAGCGCGCGGATCAGGTAATAGGGGTGCATGGCGGCAACCGCCTCGATGAAGGTGTACTGAAGGAAGCCCAGCTTGTCGTAGGCGCGCCACATCAGGCCCTGCTGGATGCCGGCGATCCACATGGAGGTCATGTAGAGGACGATGCCGATGGTGGCAGTCCAGAAATGCCAGTTGACGAGTTGCATTGAGTACAGCCGCCGGCGCCCCCACAGGGTCGGCACCAGACAATACAAGGCGCCAAAGCTGATGAAGCCAACCCAGCCAAGGGCGCCGGAATGCACATGGCCGATGGTCCAGTCGGTGTAATGCGACAGGGCATTGACGGCCCGGATCGACATCACCGGGCCCTCAAAAGTGCTCATGCCATAGAAGGCAAGGGCAACCACCATCAGGCGAAGTACGGGATCTGTCCGCAGCTTGTCCCAGGCACCCGACAGGGTCATCACGCCGTTGATCATACCACCCCAGGATGGCATCCAGAGCATGATCGAGAAGGTCATGCCAAGCGTCTGGGCCCAATCGGGCAAAGCGGTGTAATGCAGATGGTGCGGGCCAGCCCAGATATAGAGAAAGATCAGCGACCAGAAATGGACGATTGACAGGCGATAGGAATAGACCGGCCGCCCGGCCCGTTTGGGCACGAAGTAGTACATCATGCCAAGGAACCCGGCGGTCAGGAAAAACCCGACTGCATTGTGCCCATACCACCACTGCAACAAAGCGTCCTGCACGCCAGAGAAGGCGCTGTAGCTCTTGGTGCCTGTCCATGAAACCGGCATGGACAGGTTGTTGGCGATGTGCAGCATTGCCACGGTGACGATGAACGCGAGGTAGAACCAGTTCGCCACATAGATGTGGGGTTCTTCGCGTTTTATCAGTGTGCCAAGGAAAACCACCAGATAGGCGACCCACACGATGGTGAGCCATATGTCTGTATACCACTCAGGCTCGGCATATTCCCGGCCCTCGGTAATGCCCATGACATAGCCACTGGCTGCCAGCACGATGAAGATCTGATAGCCGATCGCCACAAACCACGGCAGGTGCCCGCCCCACAGGCGCGCACGGCAGGTGCGCTGGACCACGAAGAACGATGTTGCGATCAGCGCATTGCCGCCAAAGGCAAAGATCACCGCCGACGTGTGCAAGGGCCGCAGCCGCCCAAAACTCGTCCACGGCAGGTCAAGGTTGAGGGCCGGGAAGCCGAGTTGCAGGGCGATGATAAGCCCGACGAGAAACCCCACCAGCCCCCAGAGGACGGTGGCGACAGTGCAGAAGCGCACCACATCGTCATTGTAATCGGGAAGGGGGCGCACATAGCCAGGTGAGGTGGCCGGGGTGGCGGTGCTTTCGCTCATCTTTGTCCTCGTCGTGGCGCAGGCGATTCCGTGGCCTGAACTTCGGCGCACCATGACGGAAAGACACCTGGCAACGGGTTCGGTTCCGTTACCGATTCACAACACAGTGTGACAACACCGTGCGGCCTGAAGTTGTTTACCCGTCAAATGCCGGGAGGATGTGATGAACCGTAACAATCTGCTGGAGGTCACGGTCAGGTCCGTGACCCTGGAGCGGCCCTGGTCCTGGCTTGCCAGGGGCTTTGCCGACCTCAGGCGGGCGCCGCGGATCGACCTGTTTTATGGGCTGATCTTTACGGGGTTTGGCTATGTGCTCTGCCTTGGCCTCTATGCGGCGGATCAGATGTTCCTGATCCTGCCCCTGGGTGGTGGCTTTCTGCTGCTTGCCCCCATGCTGGCGGTGGGGCTCTACCATGTCAGTGCACGGCTTGAAGACAGTGGGCGGCCAACCCTGGCCGACGCACTGCGGGCCTGGTGGCCGGCGCGTGGCCAGCTTGCCGTCATGGCCTTTGTGCTGCTGTTTGCCTATCTCGTCTGGCTCAGGGTAGCGTTCCTGATCTTCATGCTCTTCTTTGGGCTGCAGCCGCCGGCGCCCGAAACCTTTGTCAATGATGTGTTTCTGCAGCCGCAAAGCGTTCCCTTCCTGATCATCGGGACGGGGGCAGGCGCGGTGCTGGCTCTGGCGGTCTTTGCGATCAGTGCGATATCGATCCCGATGATCATGGATCGCAATGTGGGGGCGCTGGTGGCCATCGTCACCAGTGTGCGGGTGGTGGCGGCCAATCCTCGCCCCATGATGCTCTGGGCGGCGCTGATCGTGTTGTTCACCGCAGCGGGCCTGGCCAGCCTGTTTATTGGTCTCGTGGTAACCCTGCCGCTGATTGCCCATGCCAGCTGGCATGCCTATCGCGATCTTGTCGACTAAGGGGCGTGCGGCAAAGAAAAGGCCGGCCGGGTTGCCCCGGCCGGCCTCTTTGATCAGTGGCTGATCAGGCTGCTTCGTAGCCCATCACGGCCTTGGTCTCGAGGAACTCCTCGAAGCCGAACTCGCCCCACTCGCGGCCATTGCCAGACTGCTTGAAGCCACCAAACGGGGCGCCAAGGTCCATGCCGGCGCCGTTCAGATGCACGTTGCCCGTGCGCAGCTGCTTGGCGACCGACTTGGCGTGGTCGAGATTGCCGGACGTCACATAGCCCGACAGGCCATAGACCGTGTCATTCGCCATGGCGATGGCGTCTGCCTCGGTCTCGTAGGGGAGGATCGACAGCACCGGGCCAAAGATCTCCTCGCGGGAGATGGTCATGTCCGGCTTGACGTTCGCAAAGATCGTCGGCCGCACATAATAGCCACGGTTGAAGCCCTCGGGACGGCCGGGGCCGCCGGCGACGAGCTCTGCGCCTTCCTCGATGCCCTTCTGGATCAGCGCCTGGATCTTGTTGTACTGCACTTCGCTGACCACGGGGCCGATGGTGGTGTCGTCCGCCTTGGGGTCGCCGACCTTCACCTTGGAGGCGGCTTCCTTGGCAATCGCCACGGCTTCGGCATGCTGCTTGGCCTGCACGAACATGCGGGTCGGTGCATTACAGGATTGACCGCTGTTGGTCATCATGTTGGCAACGCCGCCGGCAACCGCCGACTGCAGGTCCGCGTCGGGCAGGATGATGTTGGCAGACTTGCCACCCAGCTCCTGGTGAACGCGCTTCACGGTGTCGGCAGCGGCCTTGGCCACCAGGACGCCCGCGCGGGTCGAACCCGTGAAGGACATCATGTCGACATCGGGATGCGACGACAGGGCCGCACCGGCCGAGGCGCCATCGCCATTGACGAGGTTGAACACGCCCTTGGGCACGCCCGCCGCATGCATGATCTCGGCGAACAGGATGGCGTTGAGCGGCGCCACTTCCGAGGGCTTCAGCACCATGGTGCAGCCAGCGGCGAGCGCCGGGGCCACCTTGCAGGCGATCTGGTTGATCGGCCAGTTCCAGGGGGTGATGAAGCCGCAGACGCCGACCGGCTCCTTGGTGATCTGGGTCGTGCCGCGCACTTCCGAGAACTTGTAGTGCTCAAGGACGTTCATGGTCTGGGTGAAATGGGCAACGCCCATCGCCGCCTGGGCGCGGGTCGCCAGCCACATCGGGGCGCCCATTTCCTCGGAAATCGCCTGGGCGATCTCGGCATAGCGGCTCTGATAGACCTCAAGGATCTTCTTCATCAGGGCAACGCGCTCTTCGCGGCTGGTGGCCGACCATGCCGGGAAGGCATCCTTGGCGGCCTTCACGGCGCGGTCGATATCCGTCGGGCTGCCCATGGCGATCTTGGCGATCGGCTCTTCATTGGCCGGGTTGATGACCTCGAGCATGGGGGCCGCCTGGGCGGGCTCAACCCACGCGCCATTGATGTAGAACTTGCCGTATTCCTTCACGTCATTCCTCCTTCGGGGGGCCGTTGATGGCCAGGCCGGATGCTTTGCCACCGGATGATGCGGCAGACTACAGCGCTGGCTGCCTTTTGCCCACTGGCCGGTGGCATCCCTGCATATAGGTGGGCGTGGTTGATCTGTAAGCCCGATAGCGGTATTCGCCTTCGCCGAACCAGAACCATGGTGTGACGGTTACTGGCGACAGGAGCGAGCGGAAATGTGTGACGCAGCCGACGATGACAGCGGTATCGGGCAACTGCTTAAGAACAATGCCGAATGGGCCGAGGCAGTTGAGGCTGAGGAACCTGGCTTCTTTGGCATGCTTGCAGCCCAGCAGGCCCCGAAATGGCTGTGGATCGGCTGTTCCGACAGCCGCGTGCCGGCGAATGAGATCGTCGGCATGAAGCCGGGCGAACTGTTCGTGCACCGCAACGTTGCCAATCTTGTCCAGCTGGCCGACCTGAACTGCCTGTCTGTTGTGCAGTTTGCGGTGGATGTGCTGAAGGTCGAGCACATCATCGTGGTTGGCCACTATGGCTGCAGCGGCGTGCGTTCGGCCGCCCGCAAGGATCGCCTTGGTCTGGTGGACCACTGGATCCGGCCCGTGCGCGACACGCTCGAGGAAAACGCGGAAGAGCTAAACGCCATCCCCAACGAGGCCGACAGGGTGGACCGCCTGTGCGAACTGAACGTGCTCAGGCAGGTGCGCAACCTGTTGCACACCCAGATCGTCCAGGACGCCTGGGTGCGCGGTCAGAAGCTCGACATCCACGCCATGGTCTATGGCCTGAAGGATGGCCGCATGAAGCCCCTGGCGCCGCCGGCGACGGCGGCTAACCCGAGGATCTGAGACGAGGAAAAGGGCAGGGGGATCAGCGCGCCGCGACGATGCTGATCTCCACCCCCCAACCCGGCCGGGCAAGGCGGGCTTCCACACAGGCGCGTGCCGGCGGCGCCTCGGGGGCAACCCAAACATCCCAGGCAGCGTTCATCTGGTCGAACGTGGCCATGTCCACCAGATAGATGGTGGCCGTCAGGATCTTGGTCTTGTCGCTGCCAGCCTCGGCCAGCAGGGCATCGATATTGGCCAGCACTTCTTCCGTCTGCGCCTGTACGCCCTGGCCGGCGGTGTTGAGGGGCACCTGGCCTGCCAGATAGATCCGGTTGTCGTGAATCACTGCGTCGCTCAGGCGCTTGCCGACGTGAAGCCGCTCGATGCTCATGTGTCTCGTCCTTCCTCGTGGAAAGGGCGCACCATGGCAGAGCCCGGCGCGCCCCTCAATAATGCCAGCCAAGGCTGGGCAGATGACCCCTAGCTGCCGGAGACCAGGCGATAATCCGCGAAATCAGGCTCGCGGGTGCGCCACCAATATTCCGCCGTGAAGCCCGACCAGTTGTTGGTCACCTTGCCATCCTCGGTCTTGTACCAGCTGCGGCAACCGGCGGCCCACACGGACTCGCGGATCGCCTCCTGCACGCCGATGTTGTACCGCTCCATCGCTTCCGGCTTCACATCGAGATAGCTGAGGCGGTTGTTCCGGATCTTGTTGATACAGCCAAGGATGTAGGACACCTGGCACTCGATCATGAAGATGATGCTGTTGTGGCCAAGGTTGGTATTCGGGCCATACATCATGAAGAAGTTGGGGAAGCCCGCCACGCTGACGCCCAGATGTGCCTCGGCGCCGCCCTGCCAGGCCTGGGTCAGCGGCTTGCCGCCGGCACCGACCACCTTCATCGGCGTCAGGAACTTGGTTGATTCAAAGCCGGTGCCAAAGATGATGGCATCCACCTCGCGCACCGTACCGTCCTTGTTGACCACGGTATTTTCGGTGATGTGATCGATTTCGGCGCCGATCACCTCCACGTTCGGACGCGTCAGTGCCGGCAGCCAATCGTCCGAGATCAGAATACGCTTGCAGCCCAGATCATAATCCGGCGTCAGGATCGCGCGCAGCTTCTCGTCGGCGATCTGGGTTGTCATGTGCTGGTCGGCAATCTGGCGGAAGAGCTTGTTGAACCAGGTGCCGCGCGTAAAGGCGATGCGGTTCTTTTCAAGCGTCCAGTAGAGCGCCCAGCGATAGGCGCGTCCGGCGCCTGGCACCTTGGCAAACAGCCACCGCTCAAATGCGGTATAGGGGCGGTCGAGGCGCGGCACGACGTAATTGGGCGTGCGGTGATAGACCGTCAGCTCGCCCGCGACCTTGGCCACCTCGGGGATGAACTGGATGGCGCTTGGCCCATTGCCGACAACCGCCACCCGCTTGCCGTTCAGATCAAAGGAATGATCCCAGCGCGCCGAATGGAAGCTGGCGCCCTTGAAGCTCTCAAGGCCCGGGATGGCGGGCATGGCGGGGCGGTTCAACTGGCCGCAGCCGCTGGCCAGCACCTTGACCATGGTCTCCTCGCCGGTGCTGGTCCGCAGCTTCCACTGGCCCGAGGCCTCGTCAAAGGCAGCCTCGTCAAGCTCAACACCAAAGCGGATGTGGCTGTAGATGTCGTACTTGCGGGCAACGCCCCGGAAGTATTCCAATATCTCGCCCTGGCGGGGGTATTTGCGGGTCCAGTTGGGATTGGGCTCGAACGACAGGGAATACAGGTGCGAGGGCACGTCGCACGCTGCACCCGGATAAGTGTTCTCGTTCCACGTGCCGCCAACCTCGTTCGACTTCTCGAGGATGACAAAGTCGTGGATGCCGGCCCGTTTCAGGTTCACCGCAAGGCAGATGCCCGAAACACCTGCGCCCACAATGGCAATGCTTGGCTGCTGCTTTGTTGCCGGACTGCTCATCCCCTGATCCCCCTCGATAAGCAGCCTTCAGGCGGGCTGCGTGTTGCGGGCATCTCATCACGAAGCGGGGCAAAAGTGTAGATGCCGGATGACGCCAGCGTCACCAATCTGCCCTTTTTCTTATCGGCTTGGCACGGTCCCTTCCGCTGACTAGGCTTGGCGCCCAAGGCGTGCCATCGGGCCGCCACGATAAGGGGAGAACGCCATGTCACGCATACCGCTCGCCGAACCCGAGACCCTGCCAACCTATCTCAAGCAGATCCACGACGGGGCGCCAGAGGAGAACTGGATCGCGCGCAATTTCGCCCGCGCCTTTGCTGCCAACTCCGAACTGGTTGAAACCTATCAGAAGTTTTATCTGCCCTGGCACACCAGCGCCGGCGTCGGCCAGCTTGATGCGCGCCTCAAGGAATTGGTCCGGCTGCGGATCGCCACCCTGAATGGCTGTAAATTGTGCAAGACCGTGCGCATGGCGCCGGCCACTGTTTCCGAGGCCGAGGCGGCCGAGGGGGTGGATGATGCCGATGCCGGCAGCTTCACCCCGCGTGAGCGGGCCGCCATCCACTTCGCCGAACGCATGGCGCTTGATCACCATGGCATTGGTGATGAGGACGTCGCCGAGATGCGCCGGCACTTTACCGATGGCGAGTTTCTGGAACTTTCCATGATGACGGGGCAGTACATCGGCTTTGGCCGTGTGCTGGCCATGCTGCAGCTTGAAGTGGCGGCCTGTCCTATCTGATCAGCGAAGCAGCGCTGCCGCTATTTTGAGCAGAGTCCGGATCACTGCACATGCTCTGTGCAGTGATCCGGACGGCTTCGTCTGTGTTCTGAACGAACAAACCTTCGCAAGCTACTGGATTGCCTAGCCCCTGCTGCCTGCCCGGTTATTTGGCATGCTCCTTGCGATATTGAGAGGAGTTCAACCAAGTCTCGACGAGGGCAGATCAGATGAGAGTGACTAATCCGGGGTTCTGGAACAAGGCGCGCGGCGTTGCGCTCGCCGCAGCGGCACTTGGGTCGCTGGGTGCGTCCGGGGCAGCCAATGCTGCTGAAACGATCAAGGTCGGGGTGCTCCACTCCCTGTCCGGCACCATGGCCATCAGCGAGACCACGCTGAAGGACACGGTCCTGATGATGATCGACGAGCAGAACAAGAAGGGCGGCCTTCTGGGCAAGAAGCTTGAGGCGGTCGTCGTTGATCCGGCCTCGAACTGGCCCCTGTTCGCCGAAAAGGCCCGCGAGCTGATCCAGAAGGACCAGGTGTCCGCCGTGTTCGGCTGCTGGACCTCGGTGTCGCGCAAGTCCGTTCTGCCGGTGTTCGAGGAGCTGAATGGCCTCCTGTTCTACCCGGTGCAGTACGAGGGCGAGGAAAGCTCGCGCAATGTGTTCTACACCGGTGCCGCCCCGAACCAGCAGGCGATCCCGGCCGTTGAATATCTGATGAGCGCCGATGGCGGCAGCGCCAAGCGCTGGGCCCTGCTCGGCACCGACTATGTCTATCCGCGTACGACCAACAAGATCCTGCGCGCCTTCCTGAAGTCCAAGGGTGTTGCCGAAGCCGACATCATGGAAGTCTACACGCCCTTCGGTCATTCCGATTGGCAGAGCATTGTTGCTGACCTGAAGAAGTTTGCTGCCGCTGGCAAGAAGACCGCCGTTGTCTCCACCATCAATGGTGACGCCAACGTTCCCTTCTACAAGGAACTCGGCAACCAGGGCATCAAGGCCGAGGACATCCCCGTCGTCGCCTTCTCCGTCGGTGAAGAAGAGCTTTCGGGCATCGACACCAAGCCGCTGCTGGGCCAGCTGGCCGCCTGGAACTACTTCCAGTCCGTCAAGAACCCCGTCAACACGGCATTCATCAAGACCTGGCACGGGTTCATCAAGAACGACAAGCGCGTGACCAACGACCCGATGGAAGCCACCTATATCGGCTTCAAGATGTGGGTCCAGGCCGTTGAGCAGGCCGGCACCACCAATGTCGATGCCGTCCGTCAGGCCATGTATGGCCAGAAGGTTGCGGCTCCGTCAGGCTTCACCGCCGTGATGAACACCAACCACCACCTGTCCAAGCCGGTGATGATTGGCGAGATCCAGGCCGATGGCCAGTTCCAGATCGTCTGGCAGACCAAGGAGCCGGTTCGCGGCGCCGCCTGGAGCCCCTACATCCCGGAAAGCGCAAAGCTGACCGCCGACTGGACCTTCCCCTGGGTCTGCGGCAACTGCGAGAAGCCGAAGTACGCGGCTGAGTAATTCTAAAAGTAACACGGTTGGCGACCGGAACTCACGTTCCGGTCGCTTTCCGTTCCTGCACATCGCAGGAACGATGATGTCCCCCGGAAAGAACAATGCGCACGTTCAAGTCGCTCATTTGCATGTTGGTGCTTGGCGCCGCCTGGGCTCTGACGCCGGCGCCCGCAGGGGCAACAGATCTCGCCCCTCTTGTCGCCCCTTTCGCCGGCGGCGGTTTCGCCGAAAAGATTGAAGCGGTTGGCAATCTTGCGGCTTCGGGTGAGGTGCGCGCGGCCGCAATCCTTGAAGCCCTTGCCGATGGCCGCCTCATGGTGCTGGCCGCAGACAATCGGCTGCTGATCGCTTCGCCCGATGGTACAAGCTTTGCCGATGCCATAACCGGAGAGGTTGTCGCCGGTGTTTCAGCCGACAGCGCCTCGGCCGTGACGGTCAATAATCGCCTGCGTGGCATTGTGCGCGGTGCCCTTGGCGGCGTGACCCTGCTGAGCCCAGATCGCGAGCAGCGCCTGCGCGCCGCAGACGCCGTCCTCAAGTCACGCAATCTTGAACTCCTGCCCATCCTTGAGCGGGCCGCCGCCAGCGAGACTGACCCGCAGGTCAAGCCGCACATGGACATCGCACTGGGTGCTGCACGCCTGTTGTCACCGGATGCCGAGATACGCCTGCAAGGCGTGCCGCTTCTCGCTGGCCACGGAGATGCGGATGTGCGCTCTCTGCTGGAGGGTCTGGCGGGCAAGGCTGCTGATGGCAGTTTCGCCGAGACGGACGAGCGGGTTCGCGCTGCCGCTGCTGCCGCCCTTGAGGCTGGCGCGTCGCGCCTGTTTATTCAGCAGGCGGTGGAGAAGGTGTTCCAGGGGATCAGCCTTGGCTCGGTCCTGCTGCTGTCGGCCATTGGCCTGGCGATCACCTTTGGCGTCATGGGCATCATCAACATGGCCCATGGCGAAATGGTGATGATTGGGGCCTATACGACCTTTGTGGTCCAGGAGTGTTTCCGGGCCTGGGCGCCGGGTGCCTTTGACCTGTCGCTGTTCGTTGCCATTCCGGCGGCCTTTCTCGTCTCTGGCCTCTTTGGCATCGTGATTGAACGGGTGGCGATCCGTTTCCTCTATGGTCGGCCGCTCGAGACCCTGCTGATGACCTGGGGTCTCAGCCTGGTGCTGCAACAGACCGTGCGCTCCATCTTTGGCCCCACCAACCAGCAGGTGGGCAGCCCTTCCTGGATGTCGGGTGCCATTGAGGTGGCGGGCCTTTCGCTGACGCTCAATCGCATCTGGATCATCGTCTTTGCCGGACTGGTGTTCGCGGGTCTCGTGCTGCTGTTGCGGCGCACGGCCCTTGGCCTTGAAATGCGGGCCGTTACACAGAACCGTTCCATGGCTAGCGCCATGGGCATTCGCACGGGTCGGGTGGATGCGCTTACCTTTGGCCTTGGCTCCGGTATTGCTGGCATTGCCGGTGTGGCGCTGAGCCAGATCGACAATGTCAGCCCAAATCTTGGGCAGTCCTACATCATCGACAGTTTCATGGTGGTGGTGTTTGGCGGCGTCGGAAATCTCTGGGGCACCTTGGTGGGTGCCTTGACCCTTGGCGTGGCAACCAAGTTCATCGAGCCGCTTGCCGGTGCAGTGGCGGCCAAGATTCTGGTCCTCGTGGTTATCATCCTGTTCATCCAGCGCCGCCCCAGGGGTCTGTTTGCCCTGCGCGGCCGCGCCGTCGAGAGTTGAGGCCATGCTAAAGCGTTTTCCTGCGGCCCTGGCGGGTGAGGACAGGGGACTGGCGGCAACACTTGTCGTTCTCGTCGCCCTTGGTCTGCTGGTCCCCGTGTTCAATCTTGTGATCGGGGAGGGGAGCTTTCTGCATATCCCGACCTATCTGGTCAGCCTCATGGGCAAGTACCTCTGCTATGCCCTGCTGGCGGTGGCGGTTGACCTTATCTGGGGTTATGGCGGGATTTTGAGCCTTGGGCATGGCGCCTTCTTTGCCTTGGGTGGCTATGCCATGGGCATGCACCTGATGCGCCAGATCGGCACGCGTGGCGTCTATGGCGATCCGGTTCTGCCGGATTTCATGGTGTTCCTTGCCTGGAAAAACCTGCCCTGGTACTGGCACGGGTTTGATAACTTTGCCATCGCCATGGCGGCGGTGGTGCTGGTGCCCGGCCTGTTGGCCTTTGTCTTTGGCTGGTTCGCCTTCCGCTCGCGGGTGACGGGTGTCTATCTCTCCATCATCACCCAGGCCCTGACCTTCGCCTTGATGCTGGCCTTCTTTCAGAATGCGCTGGGCTTTGGCGGCAACAACGGCCTGACGGACTTCAAGGAACTGCTTGGCTTCAATCTGCAGGCTGATGGCACGCGCATCAGCCTGTTCGTGGCCACCGTCATTGCCCTGGTGGGTGGCTTGGTGATCTGTCGTCTGATCGTCGGCTCCAAACTGGGCCGCGTGGTGACGGCGGTGCGCGATGCCGAAAGCCGCACGCGTTTCCTTGGTTACCGGGTCGAGGCATTCAAGGTCTTTGCCTTCACCGTCTCGGCGGTGATCGCAGGCATTGCGGGTGCCCTTTATGTGCCACAGGTCGGCATCATCAACCCGTCGGAATTCTCGCCCGCAGCCTCCATCGAGATCGTGATTGCGGTGGCGGTTGGCGGGCGTGGCACCCTGTGGGGTCCTGTGATTGGCGCCGTTCTTGTCAATTACGCCAAGACGTTCTTCACCGGCGAATTGCCAGAGATCTGGCTGTTCGTCCTTGGCGGCATGTTCATGGCGGTGACGTTGTTCATGCCAAAGGGCGTGATCGGCGCGTGGCCCAGCGTGCGTGATGCCCTGGCCAATGGGCGCGCTCGGCAGCGTCGCACCGTGACGGAGGCGGGCGAATGACAAACGGTCCCGACACACTCCTCTATCTCGACGGCGTTACCGTTTCCTTTGACGGCTTCCGTGCGCTGAATGCGCTCAGCTTCTTCATGGTGGCGGGCGAGATGCGCGCCATCATCGGCCCCAATGGCGCCGGCAAGACCACCATGATGGATGTCATCACCGGCAAGACACGCCCGGATCTGGGTACCGTGACGTTCCGGGACAATGTGGATCTCACCCGCCTTGATGAGGCGACCATTGCAAATCTTGGCATTGGCCGGAAGTTCCAGAAGCCCACGGTGTTTGAGCGCCACAGCGTGTTCGAGAATCTTGAACTGGCGCTGGCGGGAACACGGTCAGTGCG
>CANCOY010000015.1 GCA_947379865.1 Acetobacteraceae bacterium | reverse complement strand
GCGCGCCATCGTAACCGGTGGCGCTTCAGGCATCGGCCTTGCCATTGCGGAGGAGCTCACCCGGCGTGGCTGCAAGGTGGCCATCGTGGATATCAATCCAGAGGCTGCAAAGGCGGCGGCGGCAAGCCTTGGCCATGGTGCCGTTGGTCTGGTTTGCGATGTCAGCCACCATGAGGCGGTTGAAGCCCTGCGTGGCACGGCCGAAGCGGCACTCGGCGGAATCGTGAACCTGGTATTCGCCAATGCAGGGGTCAGCCATGGTGGGCCGATCCTGAAGGCGCGGCCCGAAGAGATGGACTGGGTGCTGGGCGTGAATGTGCGCGGTGTCTGGAGCACGCTGGCTGTCTTTGGCAATCGCCTGATTGAAGCGGGCATGCCCGGGCACCTGTGCATCACGGCGTCTGAGCATTCCCTTGGCCTGCAGCATGCCGGTGGGGCCTTTTACACCACCAGCAAGCACGCCGTGCTCGGGATGGCCGAGGTTTTCCGGGCAGAACTGCCTGCAACCGTCGGGATCAGTGTCTTCTGTCCCGGACTGACGGCAACAAACCTTCATCTCACCGGCGCGCTGGGGCCAACGGCCGTGGACCCTGCGCATCAAGCCTTTGCGGGCGCTGTGGTTGGGCGCGGCATGGATGCGGCCGACGTGGCCGGCGCCTGCATCGCTGGCGTGGAACGGGGTGATTTCCTGATCGTCAGCCACCCGATTTCCATCGTCGCCGCCCGCAGGCGCGCAGCGGAGGTTGAGGCGGCCTTCGCGCAGCAGGCCCCCTGGACCGATGACGCCATGCGCTATGACGTGAACAGCGTTATCGCAGCGGTGGTGGCCGGAAACGACAACAGCGGAAAAGGAAGCAAGGCATGATCACGCTGTATCAATTCGCCACCTCACCGTTCACGGAAAAGGTGAGGCGGGCGCTTGTCTACAAGGGCATTCCCTTCGAGGTGGTTGACGTCGTCCGTGCAGACGTGCCCCAGGGCAAATACCTTGACATCAGTGCAACCGGCAAGTTTCCGGCCCTGGTGCATGAGGGCAAGTCGATCTGGGACTCAACGGACATGCTTGAGTATCTGGAAGCAGCCTTTCCCACGCCCTCTCTCTATCCGGCGGATCCGCGCGAGGCCGGTCTTGCCCATGCCATCGAGGAGTGGGCTGACGAGAGCCTGTACTTCTACGAGATGACGGCGCGTCTTTCGTGGGAGCATAACCTTGAGCGTGGCCTGGATGAGTTTTCCAAGACCATGCCAGGGGTCCCGCGCGAGGCGCTCAGGACCAACATTCTGACAGCGGTTACCGCGCTGGTGAAAACCCAGGGTCTGGGGCGCAAGCCCTATGAACAGATCGTGGCCGACATCAACCGCCATTTCCGTAGCCTCGACAAAATGCTGCACGGCCGCGACTGGCTGGTGGGTGACAGCCTGTCGGCGGCCGACCTTGCCGTCATCGCCCAGCTCAATGCGCTGTTCTATGCCGACGAGGCCCATGTGGCGCTGGAGCAAACCACACATATCAAAGCCTGGCTTGCCCGCGTTGATGCCGTGGCGCCACGGACGGCAAAGTAGCGGGCAAGATGATGGCCCTGCCATGCTGGCGTCGATAAAACAGATACTGCATGGCATTGCGGGACAGCCGGGATGGGGGTACCCCACCCCGGCTGATTTTGTTTGCCAGACGGCAGGTCGTATTGGGCGGCCTAGACCTCGGTCACGAACTGCGCGCGCGGACGGCGAACCTTTTGCAGTTTGACCAACCAGTCGCCCTCTTCCTGGCGATAGCCGAGCGGAATGAGCACCACACTGCGCAGGCCACGGGCGCGTAGGCCAAGAATCTCGTCAACCGCTTCGGAACTGAAGCCTTCCATCGGCGTGGCATCCACGTTTTCAAAGGCCGCCGCAATCAGCGCCGCACCGACACCGATATAGGCCTGACGGGCCGCATGCTGATAATTCGCTTCCGCATCGCGCTGCGGATAGGTCGAGAGCAGCATCTGGCGATAGTTCTCCCAGCCTTCGTTCTCAAAGCCACGCACCTGATTGGTCAGGTCAAACATGTGATTGATGCGGTCGGCGGTGTAATTGTCCCAGGCGGCGAAAACCAGAACGTGCGAGCCCTCGGTGACCTGGGCCTGGTTCCAGGCCACGGGCTGGATGCGTTCGCGAACAGCTTTGTCGGTCACCACCACGATCTCGTAGGGCTGAAGGCCACTGGAGGTGGGGGCAAGGCGCGCCGCCTCGATGATACGCTCGACCTTTTCCGCCGCCACAACCTTGGTGGGGTCCATCTTCTTGGTGGCATAGCGCCAATTCAACTGTTCGATCAGGGCATTGGATTGGGTCATCAAGCGGTCCGTTCTTAAGGGTAAGGCGATCCTGAGGGGCGCAAAGCCCTTATCTGGATAACATTGGAGGTGTTGGATAAGCCACCACCCCGGTATTTCCGGACGGTGCTCTTGTCCGGCGTGGCGGGGTTGCAGGACCTGGCCGTGGCTGCCGCGATCCCCCAAGTCAACGCGCTCTTTTAGGCCAAGGAAGGGCATGCGGCACTGGAGACGACCAGAAACATCAAGGCATGGCTTGCACGCATTGATGCTGTCGCCCCGAAGACCCCGAAACAGGCCTGGGCAGAGACGGCGCCATACCCTGTGAACGTCCAGTGAAGGTGGTGGGGGGATTCTGTTGCCAGGCTCCCCCCGGGCCCCGCTTAGGCGTTAAGCCGCAGCGCGAAGTTCCACATTATCGTTGGCACTTCTAGGTTTTGACCCGATAACGGTGGTATCATGCCGGGCAAAAAGACAATCTTTACTACGCTCGTCGATCCTGTTTCGCCCCCATGTCCCGCGAGGATCAGGGAAACCCTGCCCCGGCTCCGGCTGCCAGCCAGTTTCGTTTGAAACTGCCCTGCCGAGAGAAATGGTGGAGGCGCCGGGTACCGCCCCCGGGTCCGATACGCTTATTCCACGGTCCGTTTATCGCCATAGTCGGTTTCCCGACATCCCCTATATAGCAAGCTGCGCGCCCGGTTAGAAGGGGGGAGGCCAGCCATTTTCGCCGGACAGTTCCGCGCAGGCTGTGGGGCTGGCAAAATAACCAATGATTCGAACGCGAAGGAAAAATGGCCATGGCGCTCAGCCCGGAACAGCAGGCGGAAATCGATGCCGCCCGCGACAGTGCCCACACCACCCGGCGGGCCACGGTTCCGGCGCTTGAAGAGATCCTCTATTCGGCGGTGCCCGTGCTCGATCACGGCTTCGTGCGGGTGATCGACTATATGGGCGACGATGGCGCCGTGGTGCAGGCGGCCCGGGTCAGCTATGGGCGCGGCACCCGCAAGGTGCGCGAGGATGCCGGCCTGATCGCCTATCTCATGCGCCACCGCCATTCGACGCCGTTCGAGATGTGCGAGATCAAATACCACGTGAAGCTGCCGATCTTTGTCGCGCGCCAGTGGATCAGGCACCGTACCGCCAGCGTGAACGAATATTCGGCGCGCTATTCGGTGCTGGATAATGAATTCTATTTGCCCGAGCCCGCCCAACTGGCCGCCCAGTCCAGCGACAACCGCCAGGGCCGTGGCAATGTGCTGGAGGGGGAAGAGGCGGCCGCCGTGCTCGACCTGCTGAAGCGCGATGCCGAACAGTCCTGGCGCGACTATGCCTGGATGATGAACGAGCCGGATGAAACCGGCCTGCCCCCTGACTCCAGCCGTCAGGGTCTGGCGCGCGAACTGGCGCGGATGAACCTCAACCTTGGCTTCTATACCCAATGGTACTGGAAGACGGATCTGCACAATCTGATGCATTTCCTCAGCCTGCGCGCCGACACCCACGCCCAGTACGAGATCCGCGTCTATGCCGAGGCGATGATGGACTCGCTGAAGCGCTGGGTGCCGCTCACCCATGACGCCTTTCTCGAACACCGCCTGGGCGCCGTGCAGCTGTCGAGCCGCGGCATCGAGACGGTGCGCCGCCTCATCCGTGGTGAGGCGGTGGACCAGGCGGAAAGCGGCATGTCCGCCCGCGAATGGCGCGAGCTGATGACCCTGCTGGAGCGTGATGGCGCCGCCTGATCCCCTCCACCCGGCTTAATAGCCGGGTGGTTTGCGGAAGCCACCCACCACCTGGGCCAGATGGCCGGCAAAGGCGATGGTGGTCAGGTCCCCCAGATAGGGGCCGACAATCTGCACGCCCACGGGCAGGCCCTGCGGCGTCTGGCCGACGGGGGCAGAGGTTCCCGGCAGATAGGCCACGCCGATCAGGCCAGCCCAGGCCAGCCCATCGAAATAGGGTTTTGCCGCGCCATTGATCAGCTGCCGCCGCGCCGACAGATCGGGGGACTGGTCGTGCGGGAAGGCGGGCAGCCAGTGATTCGGGCAGAGGACCACGTCGAAATCTTCAAAGAACGCGGCCCAAGCCTCGCGTATGGCGGAGCGTTCACCGTTGTAGATCACCCATTCCGTGTGGGTCATGGCAATGCCGCGCGCCACACAGGCGGTAGGGGAGAAATCATCGGGGGCAAGGCCCGCCCGCATCTCGCGCATGGCCGCCTGCACATGGGGTGGCATGCCAGCCCCCATGACGGCATTCAGCAGCACGCTGTAGACCTGATAGGCACGGGCCACATTGATATGGGGCCGCGCCGTGCGGTTAACCGTGCAACCCGCCCGCTCCAGCGCATCGAAGCTGGCCTCCAGCACGCTGCGCACGCTGTCGTCGATGGGGGCGTCGGGGTCGCCCGCCCAGGCGGCGATGCGGTATTCCGTCAACGCCTGCGGCCGGGGTGGTCGCAGGCTTAGCTGCCAGCCGGACTGCGCGAAATGGTCTGGCCCGGCCATGATGCCAAGGGCAAGCGCCAGGTCTTGCGGGGTGCGGGCCAGCGGGCCGGCCACGCCAATGTCGGTGGGCGCATAGGGCAGGCCCGGCGGTGGCGGCAGGTGGCCCCGCATGGGGATGATGTTCCAGCTGGCCTTGTGGCCATAGACGCCGCAGAAATGGGCTGGTGTGCGCACCGAGCCGCCAATGTCGCTGCCCAGTTCCAGCGGCGTCAGCCCGGCCGCCAGCGCTGCCGCCGCCCCGCCTGAGGAGCCGCCCGGCGTGCGGCCAAGGTCCCAGGGATTGTTGGTGGTGCCATAGACCGGGTTATAGCTTTGCAGGTCGCTGGCCCAGGTGGGCACGTTGGTCTTGCCAAAGATGATGGCGCCGGCATCCACCAGGCGTTGCACCGGGTCGGCATGGGTGGTGGGCACATGGCCCGCCAGTTCGGCCACGCCGCAGGTCGCGGGCATGCCGGCGACTTCATAGGAATCCTTGATGGTCATGGGCACGCCGTGCAGCGGCCCCAGCGCGTCTCCGCGCGCCACGGCGGCATCGGCGGCCTTTGCCCTGGCCCGCGCACCCTCGCGGTCAAAGGCGACAATCGCGTTCAGGGGCGGGTTCAGGCGCTCGGCCCTTGCCAGCAGATGCTCCAGCGCGTCCAGACTTGAAATCTTTTTCGCCCGGATGGCGGCCGCCAGAGTGCTGGCGCTTGCAAACGACGGATCGGTCATCTTGGTTTCCTGTCCCTGTTTATGCTTTTGGTAACTGTGGCACGGCAATAGCGGCCCCGCCAGTTTGACGGATCTGGCGCGTGCCCATGGCGCGACGGGCGGATTTGGGTATAGTCCGGCCGCCATGACGGATCTTGAAACCCGCGCCCTCCTTCCCGAGGGCCTCCATGACGACCTGCCGCCCGACGCCGAATTCGAGGCGGAGCTTGTCGCACGCCTGATCGGGGTCTTTGCCGGACACGGCTATGACCGGGTCAAGCCCCCCCTTATCGAGTTTGAGGAAAGCCTGCTGGGCGGACCGGGCGCTGCCCAGGCGCCCACCATGTTCCGCCTGATGGACCCCGTCTCGCAGCGCATGCTGGCGGTGCGCTCTGACATGACCATCCAGGTGGCGCGCATTGCCACCACGCGGCTGGCCCATGTCGCCCGGCCCTTGCGCCTGTGCTATGCGGGCCAGGTGTTGCGGGTGAAGGGCAGCCAGTTGCGGGCGGAGCGGCAGTTCGGCCAGGCCGGGATCGAGCTGATCGGCGGCGCCCCTGAGGCGGCTGATGTCGAGGTGCTGCTGCTGGCGGCCGAGGCCATGGCCCTGCTGGGCATTGCCCACCCCGCCCTTGACCTGACGCTGCCGACCCTGGTTCCCGCCATCGCCCAGGGTCTGGGCCTTGATGAGGCCGCCACCCGCACGGCGCGCGAAGCCCTCGACGGCAAGGACGAGGCCCGGCTTGATTCGCTGGAGCCTGGACCGCGCGCACTTTTTGCCGCCTTGCTGGAAGCGGCGGGCCCGGCCGAGGAAGCCATGCCAGAGATTCTGGCGCTGGACCTGCCGCCGGCAGCCCGTGCCCTGGCCGAAGGTCTTGCGGCGCGGATCGCCCATGTGCGGGCCGTGATGCCCGATATCCAGTTGACCGTTGATCCCGGCGAATACCGCGCCCACGAGTACCATACGGGCTTTGGCTTCACGGCCTTTGCGCGGGGTGTGCGCGGTGAACTCGGGCGTGGTGGACGCTATCTGGTGGAAGCACCCGGCGGCGGCCAGACGGAAGAGGCGACGGGCTTTACCCTCTATGTTGATTCCCTGCTGCGTGCCCTGCCGCATCCGGCACCGGCGCCCACCCTGTTTGTGCCAGCCGGCACCCCGGCAGAGACGGCCCGGCGCCTGCGTGCCGAGGGCTGGCGCACCCGGGCGGGTCTGGTCCCGGTGGCTGATGCCGCCGCCGAGGCCCGCCGCATTGACTGTACCCATTGGCTCGACGGCAGCACGCCGCGCGCCCTGACCTGAGGCCCGCCGAGGCGGAACGAGGAACCATCCATGAGCAATGTCGCCGTGGTCGGCGCCCAGTGGGGCGACGAGGGCAAGGGCAAGATCGTTGACTGGCTCAGCGAGCGCGCCGACGTGGTGGTGCGCTTTCAGGGCGGCCACAATGCCGGTCATACGCTGGTGGTGGGGGACAACACCTACAAGCTGTCGCTGCTGCCGTCTGGCATCGTTCGCGGTGGCAAGGTGTCGGTCATCGGCAATGGCGTCGTGGTGGACCCCTGGGCCCTGCTGGATGAAATTGCCCGGGTTACGGCCCAAGGCGTGAAGATCAGTGCTGGCGACCTGAAGCTGGCCGACAATGCCTGCCTGATCCTGCCGCTGCACCGCGAACTGGATTCCCTGCGCGAGGATGCGGGCGGTGGCATTGGCACGACGCGGCGCGGCATTGGCCCTGCCTATGAGGACAAGATTGGTCGCCGGGCCGTGCGCGTGCGCGACCTTGCCGACCTTGCCACGCTCGATGCTCGGCTGGATGCGCTGCTGGCCCATCATGATGCCCTGCGCCGGGGCCACGGCCAGGCGCCGGTTGATCGCGCCGCCCTGCGTGCCGCCCTGATCGAGGTGGCGCCCAAGATCCTGCCCTTTGCGGCAGCGGTGTGGGAGGTGCTGGAAGATGCCCGGGCGCGCGGCCAGCGCATCCTGTTCGAGGGTGCCCAGGGCACCATGCTCGACATCGACCACGGCACCTATCCGTTCGTCACCTCGTCGAACACCGTGGCTGGCCAGGCTGCGGCTGGAAGCGGCATTGGCCCGCGTGGCATCGGTTATGTCCTTGGCATCACCAAGGCCTATACGACGCGCGTGGGCGCCGGACCGTTCCCGACCGAACTTGAAGACGAAACCGGCCGCCTGCTGGGCGAGCGTGGCCATGAATTCGGCACCGTCACCGGGCGCAAGCGCCGCTGCGGCTGGTTCGATGCGGTCATGGTGCGCCAGGCGGTGAAGGTCGGTGGCATCGATGGCATCGCCCTGACCAAGCTGGACGTGCTCGACGGTTTCGCCGAACTGAAGGTCTGCGTTGGTTACGACATCAACGGTCGTCGCCTGCAGGCGCTGCCCGCCACAGCGCCGGAACAGGCGGCCGTGCGACCGATTTATGAATCCTTCGAAGGCTGGAGCCAGTCCACCCGCGGCGCCCGCTCCTGGGCGGATCTGCCAGCGGCCGCCATCAAATATGTGCGCCGGATCGAGGAACTGATCGAGGCCCCCGTTGCCATGCTCTCCACCAGCCCGGAGCGCGAAGACACCATCCTCGTCCACGATCCCTTCCGGGATTGAGGTCGGCGCTTGGCAGACTTGATTAAGCCCTGCCTGACAATAAAGGGCGCCACGGCCATGCCGCCGTGGCGCCCTTTTTTCTTTTAGAGATCAGCTGAACTGGTCGCTGATGGTGGGGCGTCGGCGGAAGTTCAGTTCTGCTTCGCCGCGCGAGCGCTTGCGGACGGTATTGAACATCTCCTTGCGGGTGCGTTCGCTCCAGTTATCACTGACGCGCCGCTCCACCAGGATCAGTTCATTGATCAGCGTCTCGGTGCCGGGCACGCCACGGGCGTAGAACTCCATCCAGTTCAGTTCGCGCTTGATAAAGAACGTGGCGGCGTTGTGTTCGCCATCGCGGTTCATGCGCACCGCCCGCCTGATGGCGTCGGCCTGCCAGGCTTCGACCACCGCAAGGCTGCGGGCCATGTCGCGGGGCTGGGCATTGTTCTCGTGGCTGCGGGCAAGGCGCAGGTCCACTTCCACGGGTGCCGCCTCGATCAGCGCATCGCCCGCGGGCGAGGTGCCGCTGGCCGTCAGCCCAAGGAGGATCGACGATCCGGTCACGCCCGAGGAGCAGTGCAGGCGGAAGACGATCTTGCGGGTGCTCTCTGGCATGATGCTGCCCGCCAACACCTCGATCGCACCGGGTACCGCCACATGCGACCAGGGGCCGACGACCTCTGCACGCACATTGGCTGGTACGCTGAGGCGCAGGGAGACGCGCTCCACCAGGGCGGCGCGACCCGCCTGCAACTCACCCAGTGCCACGACACCAATCTCATTGGCTTCGGCCGCATCATGCAGATTGCCGCCGCCAGCCTCGGCAATGGCGCCCAGCAGTTCCTCGTCATAGCCATCGCCAATGCCAAGGGCCGAGGTGACAACGCCGCGCTCCAGCAAGGCGCCCACATGGCGGGCGATTTCGCTGTGGTCTGTCTCGCCCTGGTTGGTCTGGCCATCGGAGAGCAGCAGGACGCGGTGGGAGGCCTGCGGGCTCTGTGCCATGGCAAGTGCCACCCGCTCGGCCGCCATCAGCCAGCCATCAAACAGATTGGTGTACCCTCGGCTTTCCAGGGAGAGGATCGCGGCTGCGGCGGCTTTGCGGCCGGCCTCGTTCATGGGACGGGTGTCAAGACGCAACTCTGCCGTGCCGTCAAAAGCGATGATGCTGAGGCGGTCGCGGGGACCCAGCGCCTCTGCTACGGCAAGGGCGGCCTGCCTGGCGGCTTCGATCTTGTCGCCCTGCATGCTGCCAGAGATATCGATGGCCAGCGACAGGTTGAGGGCGGGGGTATCGGCCCGTTCCACGGTTGGGCCGCTGGCAGAAAGTTCGGCCACCACATAGCGGACGGAATCGCCTTCTTCCCAGGCGAGGCTGCGGTCGAGGCCCGCCTGCAGGTGCAGGGCCCGGTTCTGTGCATCAGGGGTCGATGTCATTTGTCTCTCCCAAGAAGAATGTCACGGATGTAATCGGCGCAGCGCTCCAGACGGACTTGCTGCTCTGCTTCAAGCGGACCACGGACGGAAAGGCTGACGTCCGGGGTGACGGGGATGTGCAGCCAGGTTTCGGCCAACGACTTGCGCGGTGGCCGCCGCCGCCCTTCGCCCAGGCGGTTTTCCAGCGCCTCGAAGCCGAGGGCGGGTGGGCGGATGGCTGGCGTTGGGGCAGGGCTGGGGGCGGGGTCTGCCCTGGCGGGCGTGGCCGCAATCTTTGCCCGCAGGGAACCGATATAGTCGAGGGCGCCGGCGGCATCAGGGGCAGCGGCGGCGGGGCGCCTGTGCTCCATGCCCTTTCCCTTCAGCGCATAGGCCTCGATCTTGTCGGGGCTTGCCACCAGCAGTTCCTTGCGGATCTCGGCCATGGGCATGCCCAGGGTCTCGCGCATGGCGCAGATGGCAAAGATCCGCTCCAGCGTCTCGGCCGGATAGCGCGCCGCCGGGCCCCGGTTGAGGGGGGCTGGCAACAGGCCCTGGGCCACCCAGGAACGGATCGTCCGTGCCTCCACCCCGGAGGCGGCGGCGAGTTCGGAGAGGGAAGGTGTCTCAGTGATCATGCCCCCTTCTAGCACCGCACAATTCGACATGTCAACATAAAAGACATGTCATATTGTCTTTTTCGGTCGGTAAACTTGGGCTCACCCTGCCATGCTTCCATCCATGGGGACACGCCGAACTGCTGTGGCTTGCCCCGTGGGTGACCAAATCTGACATCTTGAATCGTGCCCATGGGGGCGCTCGGCCATGGTGCTACGCCATCCGGATGACTGCGGGAAAACCCTGCCGGGCCTATGGTCTGGCTCCTGTTGTTCTGCCGTCTTCGGAGGCTTGATGCTCGTCCGTCACAGCCTCGCCTACATCGTGACCAATCTGGTCGCGGGTCTGTTCGGCTTTGCCACCACCCTGATCCTGACCCGGCTGATCACGCCGGCGGAATATGGGGTGTTTGGCCTTGGGGTAACCCTTGTCTATTTTGCCTCGAACCTGTTCTTCGACTGGCAGGCCACCACCTATCTCAGGCTTGGCCAGGGGGATGGTGACCGGGCGCGCATGACCGGCATTTTCGTTGGCCTGTTCCTTGTCTGCGTTCTTCTCAGCCTGCTCCTCGCCCTGCCCATTACCCTGATCCTGCCGGAGACGCTGACCGGGGGACGCCTGGTCTGGTTTGCGCTGCCGTGCCTGTGGTGTTTTGCCTGGTTCCAGTTTTCGGTCCGCGTTCACATGGCGGCCCTTGAGCCTGGCCGCATCATGGTGATGAACGTGGTGCGTGGCGCTGTTGGTCTGTTGGGGGCGGTGACGGTCGCCTGGATCACGGAGAATGGCGCCTGGACACTGCTGGCAAGCTTCGCCGGTGCCCTGGCGGGGTCGCTGGTGCGGCCCGGCGCCCTCATGCACGTCAGTGCTCCCTGGCGCGAGCGGGTGATCGTGCGGGATGCGCTGGCCTTTGGCCTGCCCATGGCACTTGCCTTTGTCATTTCCAGCGTCAGCCCCGTGATCAACCGGGTGCTGCTTGCCAGCATGGGGTCGCTTGATGCTGCCGGTTTCTATGCGGTGGGCGCCGTGCTGGTGCAGAACACCATCGGCCTGATGGCGGGCGGGGTAGGGGCGGCGGCCTATACGCTTGCCGTTCGCGCCCACGAATCCGGGGAGGCGGGGCGCGCTGAAGCACAGCTGGCCAGCAATTTCGTCCTGCTGCTGGCCCTGCTGCTGCCGGGTGCCGTCGGGCTTGCCATGGTGGCGCCGGGCCTGATGCCCCATCTTGTGGGCGCGGCCTTTGTCGAGCCTGCGGTGCGGCTGACGCCCGTGGTGGCGACGGCCACCTTCATTGGCTGCATGCGGGCGCATCATGTGGACACGGCGTTTCATCTGGCCCGTCGCACGGGGCTTCTGACCTCGCTTTTTGGCGTGGTGGCCGTGGTTGAACTGGCCTTGGGGATCGGGCTGATTCCCCATTTCGGCTATATGGGGCCAGCCTATGCGAGCCTTGCTGCCATGAGTTTTGGCTGGGTTCTGGCCTTCACGGTGGCACGCCGCGTCCACGGCCTGAGACTGCCGTTTGTCGAGATGACAAAGGTACTCGCGGCAACCGCAGTCATGGCCGTGGCCCTGGATGCCCTGCCGGTGACGACGGATCTGGTGGAACTTGGCCTAGCCATTATTGGGGGTGGTCTTGCCTATGGCGTGGTCGTTGTCGGTCTTGATGTCATGGGGCTGAGGACGCTGGTGCTGGCCCGCCTCGGGCGGCTGTTCCGCAGACCTGCGGTCATGGGCAAGCCTTAGGGCTGCGACGCTGCTACCCGGCCGGGCTGGTGTATTTCCCTGTCCCTCTGGCCTCAGGCACGGCTAAGATGCGGCTGCGAGTCGGCCAGACGGGCCACTCACCTGCATGACTTCGGCGCCGGCCCCTAACCAGATGAGCCCTTCAGATTTCGCCATACCGGTGTCCAGCCCGGCCGGAAAAACCTCCGGTGCTCCGGAACGGGAGTTGTTTGGCGACATCTATGACGTGGCCCCCGGTATCTGGGACGAACTGCACGAACCCTCTGGCCGCGCGCGGCCACGCTGGCAGGCCCTGGCCAACCGCCTGCTGGGCCTCGGGGCTGCCGAACTCGACCGCCTGTCGCTAAGGGCGCGGCAACAGATCCACGACAACGGCGTCACCTACAACGTCTATGGCGACCCCCGGGGGGCTGCCCGGCCGGCCGAACTCGACCTCATGCCCATGGTGCTTGAGGAAGGGGAGTGGACGGCGCTTGAGCGCGGCCTTGCCCAGCGTGCCCGCCTGCTCGACCGGCTGCTGGCCGATGTCTATGGCGCGCAGGATGTCCTGCGCCATGGCCTGCTGCCGCCGGCACTGGTGCATGCCCATCCCGAGTTTCTGCGCCCGGCCCATGGCTCCAAGCCGGCTGGCGGCCGCTTTCTCCATCTTTATGCCGCCGATCTGGCCCGTGGACCTGACGGGCGCTGGATGGTACTGGCGGACCGCGCCCGCACACCGTCGGGGGCGGGCTATGCGCTGGAAAACCGGATAGTCACCTCGCGCGTCCTGCCCGAGACTTACCGCGATGCCCAGATCCACCGGCTTGCCCCCTGGTTCGACCGCATGCGCAACTGGCTTTATGGCCTTGCCCCCTGGGCACGCTATCCGCGCGTCGTGCTGCTGACACCCGGGCCCTATAACGAGACCTATTTCGAACATGCCTATCTGGCGCGCTACCTCGGGTTCACCCTGGTGCAGGGCAGTGATCTGGTCGTCCGCGATGACTGTGTGTTCCTGAAGACACTGGGCGGGCTGGAGCGGGTCGACGTGATCCTGCGCCGGGTCGACGATGACTATTGCGACCCGCTGGAACTGCGGGGGGAGTCGGCCCTTGGCGTCGCGGGGTTGATGCAGGTGGCCCGGCGCGGCCATGTCGCCATTGCCAATGCGCTTGGCGCCAGTCTGATCGAGACGCCGGCCCTGATGCCCTTCCTGCCCAGTATCTCGCGCCATCTGCTTGGTGAGGACCTTGAACTGCCCTCGGTCGAGACCTGGTGGTGTGGCGGGCGGGATGTGCGGGCCATGGTCATGGGCCGCCTCGACCAATTGGTGATCAAGCCAACTTTTCCGCGCCTCGGGGCACGCCCCCTGCCACGGCCCGAAATGGGGCCGGGCGCACGGCGCGCCCTTGCCGAGCGTATTGCCGCCTGCCCCTCGGCCCACATCGCCCAGGCCCGGGTGCCGCTGTCGACGGCACCCAGCCTTGTTGGCGGACGGCTGGTGCCACGCCCCATGGTGCTGCGTGTCTTCCTGGTGGCAAGCGAAGATGGGTCTTTTGCGGCGATGCCGGGTGGCTTTGCCCGGATCTCCCCCTCAGCCGACAGCGCCAATGTGTCGATGCAGCACGGCGGCACGGCCAAGGATACCTGGATCCTCGCCTCCCGCCCTGTCTCGACCTTCAGCCTGCTGGGCACGGCCGACGAGACGCTGGAGCCAAGGCGCGTCGGCAACCAGCTTCCCAGCCGGGTGGCAGACGATCTCTATTGGACGGGCCGCTATGCCGAGCGGGTTGAGGCGGGCGTGCGCGGCCTGCGCGCGCTGCTGCTGCGCCTGACCGATGGTGGCGGGCCGACTGGCGAGGCAGAGGTCATGCCGGGCCTCGCTTATCTCGTCGGCCTTGAACAGGTTGCCGTGTCCCTGCTGACGGCCATCGACAAGGGTGAGGCGCGGGCGGCGCTGGCGGCCCTGCCTGCGATTTTTTCGCCGGAAGCGCCCTCCTCGCTGGCGACGCTGATGAACCGGCTCATGGCCAATGCCTCCATGGTGCGTGATCGCCTGTCGCTGGACATGTGGCGCGGCTTCACCCAGCTCGACGACCAGATGAAGGCGCTGGCCGAGTGCGCCCTGGCAGCAGATCCTGATCCGGGCGAGGCCATTGGCCGGCTTGATACGATCATCACCACCATGGCGGCCATCAATGGCATGGCCAACGAGAACATGACGCGTGGCCAGGCCTGGCGCTTCCTTGATACCGGCCGCCGACTGGAGCGCGCGCTTGGCATGATTGCCCTTGTCCGCGCCATGGTGGCACCGCCGGGGGCAGGCCGGGCGCTGGATCTGGCGCTTGAACTTGCCGACAGTTCCATGACCTACCGCGCCCGCTATTTCACCATGGCCCAATTGGCGCCTGTGCTCGACCTGCTGCTGTGCGACGAGGACAATCCGCGCAGCCTTGCCTATCAGGTGGCAGCCCTGGCCGGCCATGTCGGGCGCTTCCCGCGTGAGCGTGACGGGGGGGATCCCGGGGCGGCACTGCTGCTGGCCCATGCGGCACTTGCCGAACTGCGTGGCTCGGAAGTGCGCCGGCTTGCCCGCAGCCGGCCTGATGGCAGCCTGCCCGGGCTTGAGGCGCTGCTGGAGGCGCTTGCCTTTGCCCTGCCCGAGCTGAGCGAGACCATCGGGGCCACCTATTTCCGCCATGCCCTGGCCGTGCGGCCGGCGGGCCCCATCAACCCGGCCCCGTCAGCCCGTACCGGTAAGCCGCCTGCTGCCAAGCCCGGGGCGAGCAATGGGGGAGGGGGCGCCCGTGCCTGAGGCCAGCGGCTCCGTGCGCTACCGCGCCCGCCATGTAACCACCTATGTCTATGAGGATGCGGTTGGCTCTGGCCACCAGCTGGTGCATCTGGCGCCACGCAGCCTGCCGCACCAGCGCGTCGTGGGCTGTCGTCTGGACGTGCAGCCGGTGCCGGCGGTGTGGAGCCCGCGCCAGGATTACTTTGGCAATGAGATGGTGCAGTTCACCATCGAGACCCGCCACAGTGAACTGATCATCGAGGCCGAGTGCGAGGTGGAACTGATTGCCACCGTGCGGCCGGCCGGCGATGGCGCCCCCTGGGAACAGGTGCGCGACCGCCTTGAGACGGCCGATGCCGCCACGGTCAGCGCCCATGAATTCCTCTTTGACTCCATGCTGGTGCCCACCAGTGTCGAACTGGCGCGCTATGCCGAGCCAAGCTTTCCGCCCGGTCGGCCCATTGTGGCTGCCCTGGTTGACCTGAACCGGCGCATCAACACGGATTTCACCTTCGATCCCCAGGCCACCACCCTGACCACGCCCATTGCAGAGGTGCTGGAGAACCGCCGGGGGGTCTGCCAGGATTTTGCCCATCTGATGATCGGCTGCCTGCGGTCCATTGGCCTTGCTGCCCGCTATGTCTCTGGCTATCTGCGCACCCTGCCGCCGCCGGGCAAGCCGCGCCTTGTGGGGGCCGATGCCAGCCATGCGTGGCTTGCCGCCTGGATTGGCGATGCCTGGCTTGATCTGGACCCCACCAACAACTGCCTGCCCAGCCTTGATCACATCACCCTTGCCTGGGGCCGCGACTATGACGATGTGGCGCCTGTGCGCGGGATCATTGCCGGTGGTGGCGCCCATACCCTTAGCGTTGCGGTGGATGTTCTGCCGCTTGATGGCACCAGCCAGCCAATCTGAGGGCTGCTGTCTCGTCCGTCTTGCGGTGGGGCGTGCGGGTGCTTAGTTTGGCAGCGACAAAGCCACCCCCCACAAGCCGAGGCCGAATTGCCTGTCCTCAATGACGCTGTCGACCGGCGGCGCACCTTTGCGATCATCTCGCATCCTGACGCCGGCAAGACGACCCTGACCGAAAAACTGCTGCTGTTCGCAGGCGCCGTGCAGATGGCCGGTGCCGTGAAGGCACGCGGTGATCAGCGCCGTGCGCGTTCGGACTGGATGAAGGTGGAGCAGGACCGCGGCATTTCCGTCACCGCCTCGGTCATGACGTTCGAGCACGACAAGAAGATCTTCAACCTGCTCGACACGCCAGGCCATGAGGACTTCTCGGAAGATACCTACCGCACACTGACAGCGGTCGATTCGGCCGTGATGGTGATCGACGCCGCCAAGGGCATCGAGACACGCACGCGCAAGCTGTTCGAGGTCTGCCGTCTGCGTGACGTACCCATCATCACCTTCATCAACAAGATGGACCGCGAGGCGCGCGACCCCTTTGATCTGCTCGACGAGATCGAAAAGACCCTGGCGCTCGATACCACGCCGGCCACCTGGCCCATTGGCATGGGGCGCGATTTCCACGGCTGCTACGACCTGATCAACGACCGGCTGATCCTGATCGACCGCGAGGAAAAGGGCCGCCTGCCTGAAATCGTTGCCGTGCAGGGCCTGGATGACCCGCGCATCGATGCCGCCGTGCCCGAGGCCCTGGTGGCGCGTCTGCGCGAGGAAGTGGAGATGGCGCGCGCCCTGATGCCGGCTTTCAACCGCGAATCCTATCTTCAGGGCCATCTGACCCCGGTTTTCTTTGGCTCTGCCTTGCGCAACTTTGGTGTTGCGGAACTGCTGGCCGGCATCGGCAGCTTCGCGCCATCGCCACGCCCCCAGGCCGCCCAGGGGCGTTCGGTTGATTCCGCCGAGGACAAGGTCTCGGGCTTTGTCTTCAAGATCCAGGCCAACATGGACCCCAACCACCGCGACCGCGTGGCCTTTGTGCGCCTGTGTTCGGGGCACTTCCGGCGCGGCATGAAGCTGCGCCATGTGCGCTCTGAACGCATGATGTCGGTCAATGCGCCAGTGATGTTCATGGCCGGCGACCGCGATATTGCCGACGAGGCCTATGCGGGCGACATCATCGGCATTCCCAACCACGGCTCTTTGCGCATCGGCGACACCCTGACCGAGGGTGAGAACCTGATGTTTGTGGGTGTACCGAGCTTTGCCCCGGAAATCCTGCGCCGGGTCAAGCTGGACGACCCGATGAAGGTAAAGCACCTCAGGCGCGCGCTGGAACAGCTGGCCGAAGAGGGCGCCTCGCAGGTCTTCCGCCGCCGGATTGGTGGCGAGTACATCGTGGGCGTCGTCGGGCCACTGCAGTTCGAGGTGCTGTCCTCGCGCCTCGCCGTCGAATATGGCCTCGAGATCGGCTTTGAAGGGGCACCGTTCGAGACGGCGCGTTGGGTCCAGTCCGATGATGCGGCCGCTCTCACGCGCTTCATCGAGTCCAACGGCATGGGCCTTGCCGAGGATCACGATGGCGCGCTGGTCTATCTGGCGCGCAATGCCTGGTATCTGCAGCGTACCAAGGACGACTGGCCGCAGATCCGCTTCCTCGAGACCCGCGAGCAGAACGCCAATCCCAGCCTGGCTGCCGCCAGCTGAGGATCGGCGTCAGGCCCAGGATCAGGTGATGAACGGTCGCAGGATGGCCAGCGCCTCGGCATGGACGCGGGCATCGCCCGCAGCCACAACGAGGCCACCCTGGTCGGCGGGGCCACCGGTCCAACTGGTGAACAGGCCGCCGGCTCCCTCGACGATGGGGATCAGGGCCTGCACGTCATAGGGTTGCAGGCTGCCTTCGATCACCAGATCGACAAAGCCCATGGCCAGCATGCAATAGGCATAGCAATCGCCGCCATAGCGGGTCATGCGCGCTTGCGCCTCCACGGCGTCAAAGGCGGCGCGGGTATCTGGCTCGGTAAACATGCGCGGGTCGGTTGCCATGACCTGCGCCTGCGCCAGGCTGGCACAGGGGCGGGTCGACAGGGTGCGGTCCCCCAGCCTGGCGCCTGTACCCCAGCCCAGAAAGCGCTCCCCCGTGAAGGGCTGGTCCATCACGCCAAGCACCGGCCGGATGCCGTCATTCAAGGCAATCAGCGTGCCCCACAGCGGCATGCCGGTGATGAAGGCGCGGGTGCCATCGATGGGGTCGATCACCCAGAGCAGGGGTGAGGTTCCGGGCTCCACACCCTCTTCCTCGCCGTGAATGCCATGATCGGGATGGTGCGTCTTGATCAGGCTGCGGATGGCGGCCTCTGCCGCCTTGTCAGCGGCGGTGACGGGGTCGTAGCGGCCATTGCCATCGGCCCGGCTGCCCTTGTCTTCCACCGCCATCTGCTGACGAAAATGGGGCAGGATCGCCTTGCCCGAGGCGTCGGCCAGTTGTTCCGCAAATGCCAGATATGTCGCAATCTCGTCCGTACCCAGTGCCACGGCATGCCTCCGCCTGAAACTGGCGGGACCCTAAACCCTCGCAGATGCCGGCGCACGCGCTATATGCTGTGCAGACCCAGGCGGAAGCGACATGTCCCGTATCTTTGATCTTCTTGTTATTGGTGGTGGCATTAATGGTGCCGCGGTTGCGCGCGATGCCGTGGGCCGTGGCCTGACGGTCTATCTGGCCGAGGCCGGGGACTATGCCCATGCCACCTCGTCGGCCTCATCCAAGCTGATCCACGGCGGCATCCGCTATCTGGAGCAGTATGAATTCCGCCTGGTGCGCGAGTCGCTGCGCGAGCGCGAGGTGCTTATGCGCACCGCCCCCCATCTCGTCTTTCCCCTCGAGTTCCTGTTGCCGATCACGGCGGATCAGCCAAGGCCCGCCTGGATGGTCCACATTGGCCTGCGGCTTTATGACTTCCTGTCGGGTCGCCGCCTGCTTGGCCGCAGTGGCCGCCTGAGCCGGGCTGCCATGGCTGCGATCCCCCGTTTCAGAAAGGGGCGGGCGCGGGCCGTGATGCATTATCCCGACTGCTGGACGGATGACGCGCGCCTCACCCTTGAAACCCTGCTCGATGCCCGCAGCCGGGGGGCCGATATCGGCAACTACCGTCGGGTCACTTCGGTGGCGGTGGTGGACGGCCTTTATACGGCTGAGGTTGAGAGCCACGGCGCGCAAGAAACGGTGCGCGCCCGCAGCCTGGTGAATGCAGCCGGCCCGTGGGCGGCGCGCCTGTTGGGCACCGTGACCGGGGCGGATGGCCAGCATCCGGCAGCGCGCGGCCTGAAGCTGGTGCGGGGCAGCCATGTGGTGATCCCCATGCCGGAACCACAGGAAACCCGGGCCTTCACCTTGCAGAACACCGATGGCCGGGTTGTTTTCGTCCTGCCCTGGCTGGGCCGTTTCCTGATCCTTGGCACCACCGACGTGGTGCATCAGGGCGACCCCGCGTCCGTCCAGTGCACCGATGCCGAGCGCGATTATCTGCTGGCCTGTTACCGTGACTTTTTCGATCACGCGGTTGGCCCGGACGATGTGGTGTGGACCTGGTCCGGCGTGCGCCCGCTGGTGGACGATGGCTCGGCCAATCCCAGCGAGGTGACCCGCGACTATGTGATCGACCTGAAACAACCGGGTGCCGGGCCGCTGGTTACCATCTATGGCGGCAAGCTGACGACCCATCGCAAGCTGGGCGAACACGTGATGGATACCCTGGCGCAGGCTGGCATCGCGCTTGGACCGTCGTGGACGGAGCATGCGCCGCTGCATGGCGGCCAGTTGGACCGGGCGCAGCTAGCTGTTCTTGCTGAAACCGGACCAGACCTGATCGCCCCGGCCGTCCGCCAGCGCTGGGTATTTACCTATGGCGACGTGACGCGCGACCTCTACGCCCGCGTGCTGGCAGAGCCGGCGCTCGCGGTCGAGGTGGCGCCGGGCCTGCCCGAGGTGGAACTGCTCCACGCAGCCACCGTCGAAGATGCGGTGACCGCAGAGGATTTCCTGTATCGCCGGACCAAGACCTTCATCGTTCTGGATGACGCGGGTCGTACGGCGGTGGCCGCCTGGTTCGCGGCACGCAATCGGCGGGCCTGATCAGGCCTCGGCGCCGAGGCCGTCTTCAACGACAATGCCAGCAGGCGGGCCGGCTTCGGCGCGATCAGCCATGGCCTTGACCAGCGAGACCACGGCCTGACGCTGGATCACCGGCAGCTGGTTGAAGGCGCGGACCACTTCAAGGGTCTCGCGGTTCTTGAACGGATCATTGGTCATGGTGCCGGTACGTGCGGCAGTCATGCTGGCGAGGCCGTCAAAGAAGAACATCATCGGCACGTCCAGCGCTTCGCTCAGCGCAATCAGACGGCCGGGGCTTACCTTGCTGGCGCCGGTTTCGTACTTCTGGACCTGCTGGAAGGCCAGGCCAATGCGCAGGGCCAGTTTCTGCTGCGACAGCCCAAGGAGCAGGCGGCGCTGGCGAATGCGTGTGCCAATATGGGTGTCGATGCTGGTTTTTGCCATTTCTCAGTGCTCCTCATGTCGCCACGGGTCAGGATGGATTGCATCCAACCCAGATGCAATTCAGGGCTGATAAACAGGCGCATCATTCATGCTGACAAGGTCGTCAGGCTCCCCACCATTCCCTGTACGGAGAATGTTTGGGGGTGGCTACCGTCAGCAGGGATCATGGAGCGACCGATTTGGGGTGTGGTGCCCGTCATCGCCACATGATCGGCCGTGCGCCAATCTCTCTGTGTTCGACTATGACGGGTGCCTCGCCGCGTGGCGATACAACATAACTCCCAAATGGAGCAAATGAGGTTCTGGTTCCGAAAATATCGGGATTATTCGCCGCTTTGGAGAAATCTTCCCCAAGCGGCGGGAATTCCGCTGCCGGTCAGGCAGCGGAATCGGAAGAGCGCGACATGCGTTTGCGGATGTTCGGGTCAAGGTGGCGCTTGCGCAGGCGGATGCTCTGCGGCGTCACTTCCACCAGTTCATCGTCGCCGACATAGGCGATGGCCTGTTCCAGGCTCATCCGGCGCGGCGGCGTCAGGCGCACGGCTTCGTCCTTGGAAGTGGTCCGGATGTTGGTCAATTGCTTGCCCTTCATCGGATTGACCTCAAGGTCGTTGTCGCGGGTATGCTCGCCGATGATCATGCCCTGATAGACCTTCGCGCCCGGATCGATGAACATCGGGCCGCGATCTTCCAGGTTCCACAGCGCATAGGCCACGGCAACGCCGGTATCATTGGCGATCAGCACGCCCTTTACGCGGCCTGCGATCACGCCCTTGTAGGGGCCGTATTCCAGGAACGAGCGGTTCATGATGCCGGTGCCGCGCGTATCCGTCAGGAATTCGCCGTGATAGCCGATCAGGCCGCGCGACGGGGCATTGAACGTAAGGCGGGTCTTGCCGCCGCCAGACGGCCGCATGTCTTGCAGTTCCGCCTTCCGCTGGCTCATCTTCTCCACGACGATGCCGGTGAATTCCTCGTCCACGTCGACCTGCACGGACTCGATCGGCTCCAGACGCTGGCGTGTTTCCGGATCATCACGGAAAATCACGCGCGGCCGGCTGATGGAGAGCTCAAAGCCTTCACGGCGCATGGTCTCGATCAGGATGCCCAGCTGCAGTTCGCCACGGCCAGCCACTTCAAAGGCATCGTTTTCTTCGCTCTGGCGCACGGCCAGCGCAACATTGCCCTCGGCCTCGCGCAGCAGGCGCTCGCGAATGACGCGCGACTGCACCTTGGAGCCTTCCTGGCCGGCCAGGGGCGAATCATTGATGGAAAAGGTCATGGCGAGCGTCGGCGGATCAACCGGCACGGCCTGGATCGGCACCGTCACGACGGTGTCGGCGATGGTGTCGGCCACTGTTGCCTTGGTCATGCCGGCAAGGGCAACGATGTCGCCCGCCTGGCCTTCGTCCAGTGCGCTGCGCTCCAGGCCCCGGAAGGCCAGGATCTTGGAAATGCGGCCCAGCTCAACCGGGGTGCCATCGGGGCTGAGGGCGCGTACGCTCATGTTGGGGCGCACAACGCCCGACTGGATGCGCCCGGTCAGAATGCGGCCCAGATAGGGGTCGGCCTCGATCAGGCTGACGAGCATGGTGAACGGCTCGTCGATGTGCTGGACGGCGTCGGGCTCAGGCACATGGGCGATGACGCGCTCGAACAGCGGCTCCAGGCCCCGGCGCTCGTCGCCAAGGTTGTCAGAGGCCCAGCCCTGCTTGCCCGAGGCAAACAGATGCGGGAAATCCAGCTGGTCGTCATCGGCGTCAAGGGCGGCGAACAGATCGAAGATCTCGTTCAGCACCTCGTCCGCGCGGGCATCCGGGCGGTCGGCCTTGTTGATGACGACGATCGGGCGCAGGCCGAGAGCAAGCGCCTTGCCGGTGACGAACTTGGTCTGCGGCATCGGCCCTTCGGCCGCGTCCACCAACAAAATCACGCCGTCCACCATCGACAGGATGCGCTCCACCTCGCCGCCAAAGTCGGCGTGGCCCGGGGTGTCGACGATGTTGATGCGGATGTCGTTGTGCACAACCGACGTCGCCTTGGCGAGAATGGTGATGCCACGTTCGCGCTCGAGGTCGTTGGAATCCATTGCCCGTTCCGCCACCTGCTGGTTGGCGCGGAAGGTGCCGGACTGCTTCATGAGCTGGTCAACGAGTGTCGTCTTGCCATGGTCGACGTGCGCGATAATCGCGATATTGCGGATCTTCATCTTCATCTCGGGATAGCGGCGGGCCAAAAGGGGCCTGGGGGCGAGGACAGGGGTCCATCGCTGCACCGCAACAAATTTCGCGCGGAGTATAGCCATGGCGTGTGACGCTTCAAGGAAAACCTCAGGCCCCGGTGTTTTGTGCCGCAATGTTAAGATGATGGGACCAATTTCCGATGATCAAGGGGCCAGCGCTCGCCATGCTGGCCGGGCCCGGATCATACTGGGCCATTAAACAGATGCCCGGCGTGAAATACGCCGGCCGTCGGCGGGGGGGAACATGGGGCAGACACAGGCGGGAGCACCGGGCCCGACCGGTCGGCTTGGCGAGGCGTTCGCCTTTGTGGCGGTCCGCTGGCCCGGTTTTGCCATGTCCGCCATGCTCGCCATGGCTGCTTCCTTTGTCTCGGATCATTACGGCGGTCCCACGCTGCTCTATTGCCTGCTCATGGGCATGGCCTTCTTTCATCTGTCCCGGGATGCCCGCTTTGCCAAGGGGATCGCTTTTGCCTCGTCCATGGTGCTGCGACTGGGCGTTGCCCTGCTGGGTGCGCGGATCACGGCGGATCAGGTGGCCGGCCTCGGGCCAGCGCCGGTTCTGATCGTCCTCATCGGGGTCTCGTCCACCATTGCGGTGGGCTGGGGCCTGGCCAAGGTGCTGCGGCTGCATCCCCATCTGGGCCTGCTGACCGGCGGCGCGGTGGCGATCTGTGGCGCCTCGGCGGCACTGGCCATTGCCGCCGTCCTGCCGCGCAGGCCGGGGGCCGAGCGCGATACCATCTTCACCGTGCTGGCGGTCACCACGCTGTCTACCTGTGCGATGATTCTCTATCCGGTGCTTGTCACCGCCCTGCACCTGCCGGCGCCGGCCGCCGGAGTCTTTCTGGGCGGTACGATCCATGATGTCGCCCAGGTGGTGGGGGCCGGTTATCTGATCTCGCCAGCGGTGGGTGATGTCGCCACCTTCACCAAGCTGTTCCGGGTGGCAACGCTGGTGATCGCGGTTCCCCTTGTGGCCCAGATCGCCGCCCGTGGCGAAGCAGCCGAGGAGACGGCCCAGAGTGGTGGCAGGCGGCGCGGCATCAGCCTGCGGCTGCCCTGGTTCCTGGTGGCCTTCGTGATTCTGGTTGCCATCAACAGCACGGGCGTGATTCCCGCCAATGTCGATGCGGCGCTCAACCATGGGTCGCGCTGGTGCCTGATCGTCGCCATTGCCGCCATCGGCATGAAATCCTCGTTCGAGGAGATGGCGCAGCTGGGCTGGCGGCCCATAGCACTTGCGGTTGGGGAAACCCTGTTCCTGGCTGTCCTCGTGCTCTCGCTCGTCCACCTGTTCTCGATTGCCTGAACCGGCTGGGTAAATTCCTGCCCAGATCGGCAAAGGCCCCTCGCGCGATTGTCAGTCTCCGGTTTATGCTGCACCGCAGAATGAATACGCTGATCGCATATCCGGCACCTTCCCGCCCTGATGCAGACCTTCCCCGGGTTCGGCAGGCCCCGGGCCATGCGCTGGCGCATATCGCCTTCCGGGGCAGGGCAGACGGCAGCACGGGTCTGGCCGATCTCTATCAGGCAGCGCCCTTGCGTGTGCTGCGGCCCCGCCCGCTCGAGGCGCAGGTGGCCGAGGCGGTGATCGCCAATGTGGGTGGCGGCCTTGTGGGCGGCGACCGGCTCGACATCACTGTGGCGGCCGAGGCCCGCGCCCATGCCCTGATCACCACCCAGGCCGCCGAAAAGGTCTATCGCTCCCTCGGCGCCAATGTGACGGCGCGTACCCAGATCAGCGTTGCCGCCGATGCCGTGCTGGAATGGCTGCCGCAGGAAGCGATCCTGTTTGATGGCGCCCGCCTCGACCGGCAGACGCGGGTGGATGTGGCCCCGGGCGGAAAACTGCTCGCCGCCGAAAGCCTGGTCTTTGGCCGCTCTGCCCGGGGGGAGCGCTTTGCCCGTGGCTATCTGGCGGAGGCCTGGCGGGTTTCCCGAGGGGGGCGTGCCGTATGGGCCGATGCCCTGGTGCTCGATGGCAATCCACTTGCGGTGATCGACCATCCTGCTGGTCTGGCTGGCGCTGGCGCCTTGTCGACCCTTGTCTATGTCGGCGACGATGCGGCTGATCTCCTCAGCGATGCCCAGGACATGGCGGCGGCCGTCCCGGCCCGGGCCGGGGTTAGCCTCGTTGCAGGTGTATTGGTGGCCCGGGTGATGGACCGCGACGCGACTGTGGCGCGTGCCGCCTTCAAGAGTTTTGTCTGTGCGTTTCGCGCCCGTGCACTCGGGCGCCTGGCGGCTCTGCCGCGTGTGTGGAGCTGTTGATCATGGTAACGGGTTGGGGAACGGGTGGGGGAATGGCATGAATCTGACACCACGAGAGAAAGACAAGCTTCTGATCGCCATGGCGGCAGAAGTGGCGCGCCGGCGGCTAGCCCGCGGCGTGAAGCTGAACTATCCGGAAGCCGTGGCCCTGGTCACCGATTTCGTGGTCGAGGGCGCGCGCGATGGCCGCCCGGTGGCGGAATTGATGCAGGCCGGTGCCCATGTGATCACCCGCGACCAGGTAATGTCCGGCATTGCCGAGATGATCCCCGAGATCCAGGTCGAGGCAACCTTTCCCGACGGCACCAAGCTCGTCACCGTTCACGAACCCATCCGCTAGGAGGCCAGCATGATTCCAGGCGAAGTAATGCCGGCCCCGGGCGAGATCGAGCTCAATGCCGGCCGTCCAACCATCAGCTTGGACGTGTCCAACACCGGCGACCGGCCAATCCAGGTTGGTAGCCACTATCATTTCTTCGAGACGAACACGGCGCTGTCGTTTGACCGGGCGGCGGCGCGTGGCATGCGGCTCGACATTCCTGCCGGCACGGCCGTGCGCTTCGAGCCGGGGCAGAGCCGCAGCATCACCCTTGTTGCCTTTGGGGGTGACCGCATCGTCTGGGGCTTCAATGCCCTCATCTCTGGCAAGCTGGAGGAACGCTGATGGCCAATCGCATTCCGCGCTCGGCTTATGCCGACATGTATGGCCCCACCGTGGGCGACCGTGTGCGTCTTGCCGACACCGACCTGGTGATCGAGGTGGAACGCGACCTCACCACTTATGGGGAAGAGGTCAAGTTCGGCGGCGGCAAGGTGATCCGCGATGGCATGGGCCAGTCCCAGCGCACGCGCCTTGAAGGGGCTGTTGATACGGTCATCACCAATGCCCTGATCCTGGATCACTGGGGCGTGGTGAAGGCTGATGTCGCCATCCACGACGGGCGCATTGCCGCCATCGGCAAGGCTGGCAATCCCGACACGCAATCAGGCGTCAACATCATCATCGGTCCGGGAACGGAGATCATCGCTGGCGAGGGCAAGATCCTGACGGCCGGCGGCATTGACGTGCACATCCATTTCATCTGCCCCCAGCAGATCGAGGAAGCGCTGGCCTCTGGCGTGACCACCATGATGGGCGGCGGCACCGGCCCGGCCGAGGGCACCAGTGCCACCACCTGCACGCCGGGATCCTGGCATCTGGCGCGCATGTTCCAGTCGCTGGATGCCTTCCCCATGAATTTTGGCCTCTTTGGCAAGGGTAATGCCAGCCGTCCCGGTGCCCTGATCGAAATGGTCGAGGCAGGCGCCTGTGGCCTGAAGCTGCACGAGGACTGGGGCACCACCCCTGCCGCCATCGATACCTGCCTGTCAGTCGCGGATGACCATGACGTGCAGGTGGCCATCCACACGGACACGCTGAACGAAAGCGGCTTTGTCGAGACGTCCATTGCCGCCTTCAAGGGCCGCACCATCCACGCCTTCCACACCGAGGGGGCGGGCGGTGGCCACGCCCCTGACATCATCCGCGTGGCGGGTGAGCCCAATGTGCTGCCGTCGTCCACCAATCCGACCAGGCCCTATACGGTGAACACGGTGGACGAGCATCTCGACATGCTCATGGTCTGCCATCACCTCGACCCGCGTATTGCCGAGGACGTGGCCTTTGCCGAGAGCCGCATCCGTCGCGAGACCATCGCGGCGGAGGATATCCTCCACGACATCGGCGCCTTCTCCATGATCTCGTCCGATAGCCAGGCCATGGGCCGGGTGGGCGAGGTGGTGATCCGCACCTGGCAGACCGCCCACAAGATGAAGCGCCAGCGCGGCGCCCTGCCCGAAGAGACGGGCAATAACGATAACCTTCGCGCACGGCGTTATATTGCCAAGTACACCATCAACCCGGCGCTCGCCCAGGGCATCGCCCATGAGGTGGGATCTATTGCCGTGGGCAAACTGGCCGACCTTGTGCTGTGGCGGCCGGCCTTCTTTGGCGTGAAGCCCTCCATGGTGATCAAGGGCGGCATGATCGTGATGGCCCCCATGGGCGATCCCAATGCCTCCATCCCCACGCCGGAACCGCGCCACTACCGCTATATGTTCGGTGGCTTTGGCCGGGCGGTGGGGGCGACGTCGGTGCATTTCGTCAGCGGTGCCGCCATTGCGGGCGGGCTGGCCGGCCGGCTTGATATCACCCGGCCCCTGGTGGCGGTAAAGGGAACCAGAACGGTTACCAAGGCCGACATGGTGCTGAACGGCCTGATGCCCCGCATCGAGGTGGATCCCGAGACCTATGAGGTGCGGGCCGATGGCCAGTTGCTGACCTGCGAACCGGCTGTGGAATTGCCCATGGCCCAGCGTTACTTCCTGTTCTAGGCCGATGACAGACTCACTTGGTCGCGCCGATCGCCATGCCAGTGCGGGCCACTGGCTGGCAACGGCTGCTGTCGCCACGGTCACCCTTGGCCATGACGACCGGCACCGCCGCCGCATTGCGCTTGTCACCGATGATGGGCGGCCGTTCCTGCTCGACCTTGAGCAGGCGGTTTCCCTGCGTGCGGGCGATGGCCTGTGCCTTGCTGATGGCAGCGGCTGGATCCGGGTCGAGGCGGCGGTGGAACCGCTGATCGAGATCACGGGTGCAGACCTTGTGCGTGTGGCCTGGCATCTGGGCAATCGGCATCTGCCGGTGCAACTGGTGCCCGGCGCCCTGCGTATCCGCGACGATCACGTGATCGCCGACATGGTGCGTGGCCTTGGCGCCCAGGTGCACGCGGTCCTTGCCTCCTTTGATCCCGAGGGCGGGGCCTATGCCGGTGGTGGCCATGACCACGCTCACGACCACAACCATGATCATGATCACGACCACCACCATGGTGACCATGACCACCACCACTGAGGCCGCCCTCTTTCGTCTGATGACCTGGCTGTCGCCTTCCTTTCCGGTGGGCGCCTTCAGCTTTTCGCACGGGATCGAGGCGGCGGCAGAGGCTGGCCTGCTGACGGATCGGGCTGGTCTGGTTGAGTGGATCGGGGGGGTGGTGGATTTCGGGGCAGGGCGGCTGGACGCAAGCCTGTTTCGCCTCGCCTTCGAGGCGGCAAGGGGCGAAGGCTCCCTTGAGGATGTGGTGGAGACGGCCGATCTCCATCGCGGCACCAGCGAACTGGCCCTGGAGGCGCGTGTCCAGGGCCTCGCCTTCCTTGATGCCGTGCTGGCTTCCTGGCCCAATCCCCGCCTGCAGGCCCTGGCGGCGGCCGCCCGGGCAACGGGCCGGCCGGTGGCCTATCCGGTGGCCGTAGCGCTGGCGGCGGCTGCCCATGACGTGCCCTTGGGGCCAGCCCTTGCCGCCTTTCTGCACGGGTTTGTCGCCAATCTGATTTCGGCGGCGGTGCGGATCATTCCGCTTGGTCAGACCGATGGCCAGCGCACCATGGCAGCGCTTGAGCCGGTGCTGGCCAGCGCCGTTGCCCGGACCCTTGCCCCCGGGCCGATTACTCCCTTTTCGTCGGCCGTGATGGTCGATTTCTGCTCGATGGCGCACGAGCGCCAATGGACAAGGCTGTTCCGCTCATGACCCGATCCGTTACCTCTGCCGGTCTTTCTTCCCATGGCCCCCTGCGCGTTGGTGTTGGCGGGCCGGTGGGCTCGGGCAAGACGGCGCTGGTGGATACGCTGTGCAAGATCATGCGGGGACGCTGGCAGATCGCCGTTGTCACCAACGACATCTATACCCAGGAAGACGCCCAGTTCCTGATCCGCTCTGGCGCCCTGGAGAAAGAACGCATTGCCGGGGTCGAGACGGGTGGCTGCCCCCATACGGCCATCCGCGAGGATGCCTCCATCAATCTGGTGGCGGTGGCCGAGATGTCGGCCCGCTTCCCCGACCTTGACCTCATCTTCATCGAGTCCGGCGGCGACAATCTGGCAGCCACCTTCAGCCCGGAACTGGCTGACATTACGATCTATGTGATTGACGTTGCGGCGGGCGAGAAGATCCCCCGCAAGGGCGGGCCGGGCATCACCCGGTCCGACCTGCTGATCATCAACAAGACGGACCTTGCCCCCATGGTCGGGGCCAATCTTGAGGTGATGGACACCGATGCGCGCCGCATGCGGGGCCAGCGCCCGTTCGTCTTTTCCAACCTGAAATCAGGCTCGGGCGTGGCGGATATCGTGGCCTTTATCGAGCGGGCCGGGGGCCTTGCCGCCTGAGCAACTCAACTGGCGGCCGCAAAAAGATTGGCCAGGCCCGCCTTCAGGGCATCAGGTTCGCCATGCATCAGGCCAGCCAGCACCATGCCATGGCCAAGCCGGGCCACGCTGCGGGCCACTGAGGCATGGATCCGGCCAGCCCTGACCCGCTCCGCAAGGGCTGCCTCCAGCACCGCTGCCATGGGGTCTGCCGGGCTTCCGTCAGGCAGGGCATCACTCAGGTGCTGGGGCGCGAGGAACAGGAAGCGAAGGGTATCGGGCTTGCGTCGGGTTTCGACAAAGGCGGCATCCACCATGGCGGCAAGCCGCGTCCTCTCGTCGCCGCTGGAATTCATTGCAGCCTTCATGACGGTGGCAATCTCCCCCGCCAGTTGCGTGCGCACTTCATCCAGCAGGGCACGCTTGTCCGCCACATAGCGATAGATGCTGCCCACGGCGACACCTGCGCTCCGGGCAATGTCGGCGATGGTCGTCGCCTCATAGCCCTTGCTCAGGAAAAGAGCTGCTGCAGAGCCAATGATGGCCTCATGCTTGTTGGAACGAGGCGACGAGGGCGCGCCGGCATTGTTGAGATCGATTCGCTGGTCCAAGACACACTTCCCCACTGAGATGGGGAATGATTGATTGTCAGAATGAAAAAACTCTGAACAACGCGGCAAAAATTCGCTCAGCGAAGGGTGAGGCGCACTTTCACAATATCCAAGTCTTCAAGGTCGGTTTCGATGCGAAAGCCAAGTTCGCTGGCCAGATGAAGCATGCCAGTATTCTCCCGCAGCACTTCACCATAGATTTCGGCCAGGCCCCGGGTGCGGGCGTGGGCGATGATATGTTCCATCAACAGGCGGCCCAGGCCCTGACCAACCAGATCCGAGCGCAGAAGCACGGCATATTCACCCTTTTCATTGTCGGGATCTGCGACAATGCGCACGGTGCCGAACCATTCCGCCTCGCCCGGCACGCCTGGGCCAACAAGCACGAAGGCCATTTCGCGGTCATAATCGATCTGGGTCAGCCGTGCGGCCAGGCGGTGCGACAATTCCTTCATTGGTGCGAAAAAGCGCAGCCGCACATGCTCGGGCCGCACCTGGGCAAAACCGGCCTGCAGGGGGCGTTCATCCTCTGGCATGATCGGGCGCAGCAACAGGACGCGCCCGTCTGGCAGGGTGATCTCTTCCTCCAGTGCCTTGGGATAGGGCCGGATGGCGAGGCGCCGTGTGGATGGCAGGCGCGGCGTGGCCAGACGAATGCGGGCGTCGAGCGCCAGGACGCCAGCCGCATCGGCGATCAGGGGATTGATCTCCAGTTCAGCGATTTCCGGCACATCGGCCACCAGCTGGCCCAGTTTGACCAGGCTCAGGGCCACACTGTCCTGGTCGGCGGCAGGGGTTCCCGGAAAGCCTGCCAGAATGCGCGAGACCCGCGTGCGGCCAAGGGCGGCATGGGCGAGGTTCAAATTCAGGGGCGGCAGGGCCATGGCCTTGTCATCGATCACCTCAACCGCCGTACCTCCGTGGCCGATCAGCATCACGGGGCCAAAGGCGGGGTCATCCACCATGCCAAGAATCAATTCGGTGGCATCAGGCCGCTGAAGCATGGGCTCCACCGTAAAGCTGATCCCCTGTGGCTCATGGCCTGCCGCCGCAAGGCGACGCAGCATGGCCTCGGCAGCACCGGTCACCGCATCGGCGGTGGCAAGGTTGAGGGCGACGCCCCCGGCGGCGCGCTTGTGCAGGATGTCCCGTGCCCGGATTTTCAGGGCAACCGGGAAGCCAAGCTCCGCAGCGCGTGCCGCCGCCGCCGCCGGGCCTGCCGCCACCCGGGGTGCAATGATGGGGATCCCATAGGCGGCGATGATTTCCAACGCCTCGTCGCTGTGCAGCCAGCCCTCGCCTGCGGCCATGTGATGGGCCACAAGACTGCGGACATGGGCGGTATCGGGTGTAAAGCCCGTTGGAACCGAGGTGGGGGTTTCCATCAGCAGTTCCTGGCTGCGGTGGAACTCCACAAGGTGATGGAAGCCGCGCACCGCCTGGCCCGGGGTCTCGAAATGGGGCACGCCGGCCGCACCCAGCACGCCGCGTGCCTCGGCGACCGCAGCATCGCCTAGCCAGCAGGCCAGGGTTCGTGGCCGTCGCCGCCCGCCCAGAACCTCGGCCACCACCTTGGCGCACTCGGTCGGCGCAGAGATGGCAGAGGGGGAGTGGATGACCAGCAGCGCATCGATCTCCCGCTCGGCAACCAGGACATCGAGGGCCTTGCGATAGCGTTCCGGCGTTGCATCAGCCCCCAGGTCGATTGGATTCTGGGCAGTGCGCAGGCCCGGCACCTGCTCTGTCAGCCGCACCATGGTTTCGGGCGAAAGGGAGGCGAGGGCATCCCCTTGGTCGATTGCCGCGTCCGACGCCAGCACGCCGGCGCCGCCACCGTTTGAGACAATGACAAGGCGCTCCCCCAGGGCCAGGCTATCGATGGCGACGGTGCCGACGGCTTCGAACAGTTCTTCAAGCGTTGAGACCCGCAGCATGCCGGCACGGCGGAAGGCGGCGTCATAAACGGCGTCTGCCGAGGCCATGCGCCGGGCATGGCTGGCGGCAGCCTGGGCGGCCAGGCCCTGGCGGCCCGCTTTTAGGGCGATCACCGGCTTGATGCGGGCGGCAGCCCGGGCGGCAGACATGAACTTGCGCGCGTTGGTGACCGACTCCAGATAGAGCAGGATGGCCGACGTCCGCCGGTCCATGGCGAACCAGTCGATCAGGTCACCCATGTCGATGTCGACCATGTCGCCGGCCGAGACCACTGCCGAGAAGCCGATGTTGCGCGGCCGCGCCCAGTCCATGACCGAGCCCACAACCGCATTGGACTGGGCGATGAAGGCAAGCTTGCCAGGCAGGCAGGGGGCTGGCGCAAGGCTGGCTGAAAGGTGGTGGCCCGGCACCATTACCCCATGACAATGGGGGCCAAGCAGCCTCAGCATATAGGGTCGGGCCGCCTCCAGCATGGCCGCACGCAGGGCGGTGCCCGCTGGCTCGGGTGCTTCGGGTACCACGATGGCCGCCCGGCAGCCGCGCGCGCCAAGATCGGCAATCAATCCAGGTATCGTGCCAATGGGCGTGTTGATGATGGCAAGGTCGGGCACCACCGGCAGGCTTTTCACATCCGGATAGGCCAGCGTGCCCGCCACGGCCAAACGCCGGGGGTTTACCGGCATGATCGGCCCCTCGAAGCCCGCCCCGATCAGATTGCGGGCAAAGGCGGCACCCAGAGAGCCGGGGCGCTCGCTGGCACCGATCAGGGCAACGGCGCCCGGCGCAAAAAGATGATTGAGATTACGGATCGTCATGCGCGGCAACTCCACGGTGGCCCGGGCACATGATGGCAGCTTTCTGCGGCGCGTGGTGTTCCCGCGTTCCAGGCCCAGCAAGCGTGACGCAAGAAACCTAAAATTAACCTTCCTCGCTGAATGATCCCCGGCGCCGGGCGTTCTGCCGGCTGCTGCATTCCGGGGTTATCCATGCCTGCTGTTTTGCGTCCCCTTCCGTTCGTTCTGGCTTCCAGCAACCACGGAACCATGATCGTCAATCGCAATGACTATCACATGACCGGTCCAGACAGAGGGTACGGGGTCGGCCACCAGATCCTGACGACCGCAAGCTTTGATCAGTCTGAGATCGACCTGGCGCTCATCCTCCTCAGGCTGCGCCAGTTCCATGGGGGGGACGGGGTTTTTGGCATCGACTGCGGCGCTAATATCGGTGTCCATTCAATTGAATGGGCCAAGGCCATGACGGGCTGGGGGGATGTGCTGGCGTTTGAGGCCCAGGAACGGGTTTTCTATGCGCTCGCCGGCAACATCGCCATCAACAACTGCCTGAATGCCCGTGCCCGATATGCCGCCGTGGGGGCCATGTGCGGCACCCTTAACATCCCGGAGCCCGATTATCTGGTGCCCTCCAGCTTTGGCAGTCTCGAACTGCGTCAGAGTGAGGGAAACGAGTTCATCGGCCAGAAAATCGATTATTCCGACGCTCGCCTGAAGCCAGTCGACATGGTCTCCATCGACTCTTTCAAACTACGGCGGGTTGATCTTATCAAGATCGATGTCGAGGGCATGGAAATGGAGGTGCTGGATGGCGCCGTCGCAACCCTTGCACGCTGCAAGCCCGTGCTGCTGGTCGAGGTCATCAAGACAGACCGCGCCGCACTTGAAGCTGCCTTGAGCAGCGCCGGTTACACGACCATGGACCTTGGCATCAACCTGCTTGCCCTGCATCGTGACGATCCCCTTGGCACATCCATTACGTTTCAGGATGGCGTGCTGACCGTTGCCTGAGCGCCAGCATCGCTGGCCCCCGCGGGCATTGCACCTGCCTGCCGCTTGAGGCTTTCTGGTGTCGCCGGATTGAACCGGTGGCAGCATGGGGGAATGGCCATGAAGGCGTGGCTCTGTAACGCACTTGGTCAGGGGCCGGATGGTCTTGTTCTGTCCGATATCGAGGCGCCTCTGCCCGGCCCGGGTGAGGTGGCGATCCGTGTGGGGGCATGCGGCATCAACTTTGCCGATGGTCTGCTGCTGGAGGGGCGCTATCAGGCCCAGCCGACAGTGCCGTTCGTCCCGGGGCTGGAGGTGGCGGGCACCGTTGTGGCGCTTGGCACCGGGGTTACTTCGTTCCGGGTTGGTGACCGGGTCATCGCCATGACCGGGCAGGGGGGCTATGGCGAAATTGCCCTCGCACCGGCCAGCCGGACCGTGGCCCTGCCGGACGAAATTGGCTGGGTTGAAGGGGCGGCCTTCCCCATTGCTTATGGCACATCCCATCTGGGATTGGCCCACCGCGCCCGCTTGCAGCCGGGGGAGACGCTGCTGGTTCTTGGCGCCTCGGGCGGCGTCGGGCTGACGGCGGTCGAACTGGGCAAGCTCATGGGTGCCCGGGTGATTGCGGTGGCCAATGGGGCAGCCAAATGCGCGGTGGCGGCCGGCGCCGGCGCCGATGAGACCATCGATTCATCTGCCGAAGATCTGGTGGAGCGCCTGCGTGCCCTGGTTGGCCCTGCGGGGGTCGATGTAATCTATGATCCCGTTGGCGGCGCCCTGTTTGATGCCGGCCTCAAGGTTGCGGCCTTTGAGGCACGCGTGCTGCTGATCGGCTTTGCCTCTGGCGACGTGCCAAGGATTGCGGCCAACCGCCTGCTGGTGAAGAACGTCGATGTGATCGGATTTTATTGGGGCGCCTATGGCGAGCGCCGGCCCGAGGTGATGGCCGACAGTTTCCGCACCCTGATCGGCTGGTGGCAGGAAGGGCGCCTACGCCCACACATCTCTGATGTGGTGCCGTTGGAACGCGCGCCAGAGGGCCTGAAACAGGTGCTGGAGCGCCGCTCAACCGGCAAGGTCGTGATCGAGATGGGCCGCTAGCATCCGTCACCTAGGGCGACGGATGCTGAAGCCGGTTGGTGGCGCTGCTCTCAGGCGGCGCCCACCTTCTCGCCCTTTGGCGTATGGGCGGTTTCGGTCACGAACTTCTGGACATTGTTGTCGAACACATAGTCCGCCGGACGCTGCTTGGTCAGGTCAAGCTCGGGCGCCATGGGACCATCTGTCTTCACGCCGCGCAGGGCCACGCGCAGGGCCTTCAGCGGGTTGGAGACGGTGTCTTCGACGGCCGTCCCTTCGTAGCCGCAGTGAACCATGCAATCGGCGCACTTTTCATAGTTGCCGGTGCCATAGTTCTCCCAGACGGTGGTGTCCATCAATTCCTTGAAGGTGTCGACATAGCCTTCGCCCAGCAGATAGCAGGGGCGCTGCCAGCCAAACACATTGCGCGTCGGGTTCGACCAGGGGGTGCAATGATAGGTCTGGTTGCCGGCCAGGAAGTCCATGAACATGGACGACTGCGAGAACTCCCAGTCCTTGCCCTTGCCGCGCGTCAGCACGTCGCGGAACAGTTCCTTGGTGTCGCGGCGGTTCAGGAAGTGCTGCTGGTCGGGCGCACGCTCATAGGCATAGCCCGGCGAGACGGTGATCCCCTCGACCTGCAGGTCGTTCTTGCAGAAGTCAAAGAACTCGGCAACGCGGTCGGCATGGGCATTGTTGAACAATGTGCAGTTGACGTTGACGCGGAAGCCCTTGGCCTTGGCCGCGCGGATCGCCTTTACCGCCTTGTCGAACACGCCATCCTGGCAGACCGACTTGTCGTGCTCTTCCTTCAGGCCATCAAGATGGACCGAGAAGGTGAGGTAGGGGCTGGGGGTGAAGAGATCGAGCTTCTTTTCCAGCAACAGGGCGTTGGTGCAGAGGTAGACGAACTTCTTCCGTGCCACGAGGCCCTCGACGATCTTGTCGATTTCCTTGTGCAGCAGGGGCTCGCCGCCGGGGATCGAGACGATGGGCGCGCCGCATTCGTCTGCCGCGCCCAGGCATTCCTCAACCGACAGGCGCCGGTTCAGGATCTCGTCGGGATAGTCGATCTTGCCACAGCCTGAACACGCCAGGTTGCACCGGTACAGCGGCTCAAGCATGAGCACGAGGGGATAGCGGGCCACCCCCTTCATGCGCTGCTTCATGATATAGGCGCCGACCCGAACCTGCTGGATGATGGGAATACCCACTTTGCCGCTCCGTACAAGGATTGTTCTGTCTGGAACTACAGGCTTTGGCCGGTTATTCGGCCGCGTCCACCAATTCCGCCGGAAGGCGGAATTTCACATTTTCATCAACGCCCGCAAGATTGGCGACCTCTATGGGGCCAAGCATGCGCAGGGCGTCAATCACTTCCTGCACCAGCGCCTCAGGCGCTGAGGCGCCAGCACTCAGGCCAACGGTGGCGGCGTTGCTCAACCAGCTGGGGTCAAGCTCGCGCGCATCGTTGATCAGATAGCTGGGAATGCCCAGTTCCGCACCAATTTCCTTGAGGCGGTTGGAGTTCGAGCTGTTGCGTGCGCCGACAACCAGCAGCACGTCCACCTGCCGGGCGAGTTCGCGCACGGCAACCTGACGGTTCTGGGTGGCATAGCAGATATCGCGCACATCGGGGCCGATAATGCCCGGGAAGCGCAGGTTCAACGCCTCGATGATGGCGCGCGTGTCATCCACGCTAAGGGTGGTCTGGGTGACATAGGCGACTTTCGAGGGGTCGCGCACCGCCACCGTCGCCACATCATCCACCGACGAGACAAGGTGCACGCCACCGGCAATCCGGCCGCGCGTGCCCTCAACCTCAGGATGGCCTTCGTGGCCGATCAGAATCACCTCAAGGCCCCGGTCGGCATAGCGCTGGCCTTCCTTGTGGACCTTGGAGACGAGGGGGCAGGTTGCGTCGAGCACGGGCAGCGCCCGGCCGCGCGCCTCATCCTCCACTGCCTCGGAAACGCCATGGGCACTGAACACGGTCACGGCACCGGCCGGGATCTCGCTCAATTCCTCGACAAAGATGGCGCCCTTGGCCCGCAGATCCTCGACCACGCGCTTGTTATGGACAATCTCGTGGCGGACATAGACAGGCGGGCCATACTTGGCGAGTGCCCGCTCAACAATGTCGATCGCCCGTTCAACGCCGGCGCAGAACCCGCGAGGGTTTGCCAGAACGATGCGAAGGGGCGTGCCGTCGACGTGGTCCATAACCTGTCCGTCTCACTCGCAGGGAGGGGTGTGGTTCGTGGGCCAATCGAATTCCCAACCATTGGCCGGGGCAACCGCGACACGAATCCGCAAATTATGACACGCTACATATCATCGCGCGCTGCATTGCACCATACCCTTGTCTTACTGACGACCGCTATCGTGGTTGAGGCAGCGGTGGGGGGCCGCTAAGGTCCGCGTCCCACCCCCCTCATGCCTGCAGGGCTGGTGAAAACGGGAGCAAATTCATGGTCACCCTGGTCACCGGTGCGACAGGCTTTGTTGGCTCTGCCGTGGCGCGGCGCCTTTTGGCTGCGGGTCACAGGGTGCGGGTGCTGGCCCGCGCAGGGGGGGATCGCCGCAATCTGGCCGGCCTTGAGGTGGATGTGGTTGAGGGCGACCTGCTGGACCCGGCATCGCTTACCGCAGCGGTTGCCGGGGTGGAGGCGCTGTTCCATGTCGCCGCCGACTATCGCCTGTGGGTACCGGATCCCGCTGCCATGATGCGGGCCAATGTGGAGGGCACCGGCCACCTGCTGCGGGCGGCCCGTGCGGCTGGTGTGCGCCGGGTTGTCTATACCTCGTCGGTGGCCACCCTTGGCATCAACCCAGCCGGCATCCCGTCGGATGAAGGGACGCCGGTTGCCTTTACCGACATGGTGGGCATCTACAAGCAATCGAAATTCCGCGCTGAGGAACTGGTGCGAGGCCTGGCTGCCGAGGGGCTGGACGTGGTCATCGTCAACCCGTCGACCCCCATTGGCCCGCGCGACATCAAGCCGACACCCACCGGGCGGATCATCGTCGAGGCTGCCTGCGGCCGTATCCCGGCCTTTGTCGATACCGGCCTCAACATTGCCCATGTGGATGATGTGGCAGAGGGCCATCTGCGGGCCTTCGAGGTGGGTGTGGCTGGTGAGCGCTATATACTGGGTGGCGAAGATCTCTCGCTTGGCCAGATCCTGGCCGTGGTGGCCGGGCTTGCCGGGCGCAAGCCGCCCACCATCCAGTTGCCCCATGGGCTGGTGCTGCCCATTGCCTATGTGGCCGAGGCCTGGGCCCGCCTGACGGGGGCTGAGCCCTTTGCCACGGTCGACGGGGTCCGCATGGCGCGAAAGAAGATGTATTTCTCGTCCGCAAAAGCGCAGGCGCAGCTGGGCTATGCCCCCCGCCCGGCGGAGCAGGCCATTGCCGACGCCTTTGCCTGGTTTCGTTCCAATAATTATTGTTGACGGGCGATGCTTTGAAGGCTGCCTATCCCTTGCAGCCCCCAAGGCGCGATACTAGGTTCACAGACATGACCAGATCGTCGATTTTCTCGCCGCTGCGGCTTGTTGCAGCCTGTCTTGTGCTTTTTGTCGGCCTTGTCGGCGGGCATTCACCTGCCCGGGCGGCAGATCCGGCGGTGGCGGCGCAGGGCACTGTCCAGGCCTTCTATGACGCGCTGCTCGATAGCATGAAGCAGGGCAAGACCCTGGGCTTCGCCGGCCGGGTGAAGAAGTTGGAGCCGGCCGTCGCCAAGGCCTATGACATGGACGTGATGACCCGGCTTGCGGTGGGATCGGCCTGGACCGATTTCGACGACGCCACCAAGCGGTCTGTGAAAGAGGCCTTCTATCGTTACACCGTCGCCACTTATGCCAACCGCTTCAGCTCTTTTGATGGCGAGCGGTTCGAGGTTGGTGCGGTCAAGGCGATCCAGGGCCAGCGGCAGGTTGTGCAGACGCGTCTGGTGCCCGCCGGCGATGATCCCGTCATTCTCAATTATCTGATGGCAGCCGATGCTGCCGGGGTGCCCCGCATCACCGACGTCTTCCTCAATGGCACCATCAGCCAGGTTGCCACCACCCGCAGCGAGTTTACCGCTGTTCTGCGCCAGGGCGGCGCGGCTGGCCTGATTGCGTTGCTCGACAAGCGCGTCGCTGAAATGTCCAAGAGCTGAGGCCGTGGCGCCCCCTGCGCCAGGCCGGCGCCTGATTGTCACGGCGGATGATTTCGGCCTCGATGACGCGGTTAACGAGGCGGTTGAGCAGGCGCATCTGACCGGGATTCTCAGTGCCGCCAGCCTGATGGTTGGCGCCCCTGCCGTGGCCGATGCCGTGGCCCGGGCCCACCGCCTGCCCGGACTGAAGGTTGGGCTGCACGTGGCCCTGGTTGATGCAACCCCGGTCCTGCCCCCGGCGCAGGTGCCGGATCTGGTGGGGCCGGACGGGCGCTTTTCCAAGCAGCTGGTACGTGCGGGTTTTTCGTTCTTCTTCAGGCCCCGCGTACGCGCCCAGCTGGCGGCAGAAATCGCGGCCCAATTTGCCGCCTTCAGCGCCACTGGCCTGAAGCTTGACCATGTGAACTGCCATAATCACATGCAGATGCACCCCACGGTGGCAGGGCTGATCCTTGCCATTGGCCGGCAACACGGGCTTGCTGCCATGCGCGTGCCGTTCGAGCCGGGCGGCACCCTTGAGAAGGCCGAACCCGGGCTGGGTGGTGGCCTCGGCGCGCGGGCGCTGGCCCTGTGGACGCGGGTTTTGTCCTGGCGCCTGGCGCGCGCGGGCATTGCGGCGCCGGATGCGGTCTTTGGTCTGGCCTGGAGCGGGCATATCACCGAGGCACGGCTGCTGGCCCTGATCCCCCATCTGCCTGCGGGCACGTCCGAGCTTTATGCCCACCCAGCCGTCCGCACCAGCCCGGCCCTTGCCGCCCTGATGCCAACCTACGACCAGCCGGGGGAGTTTGCGGCCCTGATCAGCCCCCGGGTAAAGGCGGCGCTTGATGCCGCCGGGGTGCCACGGGTCGGCTATGGCGATCTGCCAGCGCCCTAGGACCTCGGTTTCACGGCGGCAAGCAGGGCCGGCAGGAACAGCAGCGTCGTTGCCAGCGTCATGCCAAGTGACAACGTCAGCAGCACGCCCATGCCCGAGGTCCCGCGATGGGACGAGATGGCCAGACTGCCAAAGGCCGCCACCGTGGTGGCAGCGCTGAACAGCACCGCCCGGGCGGTTGCCGATTGCAGCGGGCCCGTCACCCCAAGCCGCCAATTCATTACAAAATAGATGTCAAAGGCCACGCCAATGCCCAGCATCAGCGGCAGGGCAACGATATTGGCAAAGTTGATGGCAATCCCCGCCAGCACCGCCACGCCCGCCGTCAGCAAGGCGGCCAGCACCAGCGGCAGCAACACCAGAAAGACGTCCACCGCCCGGCGCAGCACCAGTGCCAGCAGCAGGGTGATTGCCAGCACTGCCAGCACCAGCGCCGTGGTGAAGGCGCGGATGATGGTCGCCCCCGATTCCTGGATCGATACCGGCGCACCGGTCACCGTGGGCGCAACCTCGCGGACTGCAGCAACAAAGCGCTTCAGAACCTCATTGTCATTTGAATCGCCCGAGGGGAAAACCTGAATGCGGGCGCGGCCATCGGCCGCCAGCCAATCCTCGCGGATTTCGGGCGGCAGGGTCTCGGCCGTAACCGGTCCGGCGTCGAGGCTAAGGCGCAGCGCCTCAAGGCGCTTGCCCAGCCCGCCGGTCAGGGCGGCGGCCAGGCGGGCAAAGCTTGCCTCATCAGCCTTTGCCACCATGTCCAGCGCCGTGACCATGGCGGCCGCCGGCGAACCGGCCGGGGCCGCCAGGGCGGCAATCCGGTCGCGCGTGCGGGCAACGGCGGCCCGGGCTTCGTCCGTGGTCGGGGCGGGCTTTACCGTCGGCGGGTCGAGGGTTGGCCCCAGCAGCATGGCCGCATCACCGATCAGGGCAAGTTTCTGTTCCTGATCATCGGGAACAAAGCCCATGAGATCGGCTGTCTGGCGCACCTCTGGAAGGGCGCGCAGGCGCTTTGACAGGGCCTCAGCCGCCTCAATATTTGGGGTCAGCACGTCGAGCGTGTTGGGGGCGGTATCAGGATTGGCCATCATGTCGATCAGTGTCGACATGCTCTCGGTTTTGGGATCCTTGAGGTTCAGGGGGTTGAAATCAAAGCGCAATTGGGTGGCGAGGCCCGCTGCCAGCAGGGCAATGACCGCCGCCCCCGTCAGCACGGCGCGGCGGCGCGTCACCAGCACGGCATCAATGGGCGCCGCCCAGGCAAAGCCGACGGGTTCTTCTTCGCCCCGCGGGTTGAGGACGGTCAGCAGGGCCGGCAGCAGGGTGACGGTCAGGAACAGGGCCACGCCCATGCCTACACCAGAGATCAGTCCAAGTTCGGAAATGCCCCGGTATTCCGTCGGCAGGAACGAAAGGAAGCCTGTGGCTGTGGCCGCCGCCGCCAGCAGCAGGGGCACCCCCACGCGCTCGGCAGTGGACTTCAGCGCATCATCAAAGGACATGATCCGGTAATGCTCATCGCGGAAGCGGATGGCGAACTGGATTCCGAAATCGACAGCCAGGCCCAGAAACAGCACCGCAAAGGCAACCGACAGCATGTTGAGCGTACCAA
>CANCOY010000014.1 GCA_947379865.1 Acetobacteraceae bacterium | reverse complement strand
TGGACCATCATCACAACGCCACGCACAAGGTTTGTCCGGCTCCATCCCGTTCTGTCGAGCACAAATGCAAGCTTGCTTTGCGTTCTGGGTGCAATCTTGAACGAGAGCCGACGAGAAGGCGTTCGTGATGTACCAGGGATTTTTGGCTGTTGGTTTCGTTGGCAAAGCCAATCGTCAAGGCTTCGCTTCACCTGTTCCAGCACCGCCGGGTCGCGTTCCAGTAGACTGAGGTAATAGGTAAAAATTGCCTTGCGGAAGCGTTGCGTGGCGTGGGGGTCGATCCTGAGCGCGGCAGCATCCAGTATCTCAACTTCTGGCGCGGGAAGCCTGACCTCAATCGGTATTTCAGCAGCTTCCCGCACCCGGCGAATAGCCGGGACCGACTGGGCCGGTACAGCGACAACGGCATCGCAAAGATCGCAAACGGCTGCCAGGATGTCCTTGACTATGCCAGAGCCGTCGTCAAAGGGCATGTCCCTGTAGGCGAAAGTGGTTCCGACCACCTTCGCACAATGCTCACAGATGGCGCGGCTCTTGTCGCCAGGGCTATACATCTTCGTCATGGCCGCCTCATTTGTGGACGCTTATGAAAATCGTCGCAGGGTCGAGGAAATAGAACTTCACATACCAGCCCTCGCACCTGATCACATGCACCAAGATCGATGCATCAAGATGATGGGCAGAAGCGTGATGATGCGACCCAGTACTGTGCTTTATGAGATCACAGACTTCTTCGCTGCTGACCGCACCGGTGAAGAGAAGGTTTTTGGTTTCGATCGACGATCGGGGCACAGCGTGAGAGTAGGTCCCATTCTGAAGCGCCGCGATCACCTTCGCCTTCGCCAACTTGTATCCATGTCCAGTCATGTACGAGAATCCTCGTAGATTGTCAAGGGCTACCAACACAGACGCGATGACGCGCCTACTTGGGGTCAAGCCATTGCAGAAACTGCACATCCCAGGCGCGCTTGGAGCTTTTGTTCTGCACCTCCGCGAGACGTTAACGCGAAAAAATATAGCCTTACCACCATAAAATCGAGAAATCCTACGTGCCCACACCCCAAAACAAAACCCGCCGGGTTGCCCCGGCGGGTTGGTGTTTGGCCACCCTGGTGGGTGGGGATAAGCGGATGGTTACTTTGGCGCCATGACCATGATCATCTGGCGGCCTTCCATCTTGGGGTGCTGTTCGACCTTGGCGATTTCGTCCACGTCGTCGCGCACCCGCAGCAGCACTTTCATGCCGAGGTCCTGGTGGGCCATTTCGCGGCCGCGGAAGCGCAGGGTGAGTTTCACCTTGTCGCCTTCCTCGAAGAATTTCCGGATCGACCGCATCTTCACGTCGTAATCGTGCTGGTCGATGCCCGGACGCATCTTGATCTCCTTGATCTCGATGATCTTCTGCTTCTTGCGGGCCTCGGCGGCCTTCTTCTGCGACTCGTACTTGAACTTGCCGTAGTCGAGAAGCTTGGCAACCGGCGGGTCGGCATTGGGCGAAATCTCGACGAGGTCGAGCCCGGCCATTTCGGCCAGGTGAATCGCTTCAGCGAAGCTGGTCACACCCCGGTTCTCGCCCTCGTCATCGATGAGGCGGACCTGGGGTACGTCGATCTGGTCGTTGACGCGCGGCCCCTCACGGGTCGGCGGCGCGGGAATAGGCGGGCGAGCTATGCTGCAATCTCCTGTCGAAATTCCGGGGAGTGGGACAACGATCCGGCGCTCAGGCGTCGGGCGGTGTCGCCTCTTCCTTCAGTCTAGTCACGGCGTCGGCCAAGGCAAGGCCGAACTGCTCGCCGCCCTTGAGGCGGCGCAGGGAAACGGTACGCTCCTCAGCCTCGCGCCGGCCCACCACCACCAGGTAGGGGACCTTGGCCAGGCTGTGCTCACGCACCTTGTAGTTGATCTTTTCGTTGCGCAGGTCGAGTTCGGCCCGCACACCGGCAGCCTTCAGGTCGGCCAGCACCTCGTGGGCATAAGCGTCGCCGTCGGAGGTGACGGTGGCCACCACCGCCTGCACCGGCGTCAGCCAGACCGGCAGATGGCCGGCATAATTCTCGATCAGGATGCCGATGAAGCGCTCGAACGTGCCAAGGATGGCGCGGTGCAGCATGATCGGGTGGTGCTTGCGCCCGTCCTCGCCCACATATTGGGCGCCGAGGCGCTCCGGCAGGTTGAAGTCGAGTTGCAGGGTGCCGCACTGCCATTTGCGGCCGATGGCATCCTTCAGGGTGAATTCCAGCTTCGGGCCATAAAAGGCGCCCTCGCCCGGGTTCAGCTCGTAGGCAAGGCCCGCCGTGGCGCAGGCGGCCTTCAGGTCGGCCTCGGCCTTGTCCCACACGGCATCGTCGCCCACGCGCTTTTCGGGCCGGTCCGAGAAGCGCACCAGCACTTCCTCAAAGCCCAGGTCCTTGTAGACGCTGGCGAGCAGGGCACAGAAGGTGACGGCCTCGGACTCCACCTGTTCCGGCGTGCAGAAGATGTGGGCATCGTCCTGGGTGAACTGGCGCACGCGCATGATGCCATGCATGGCGCCCGATGGCTCGTAACGATGGCACGAGCCGAATTCCGCCATGCGCAGGGGCAGTTCGCGATAGCTGGTCAGGCCCTGGTTGAAGATCTGGATATGGCCCGGGCAGTTCATCGGCTTCAGGGCAAGGTCGCGTTCCTCGGCCTGGGAGGTGAACATGTGGTCGTGGAATTTCTCCCAATGGCCAGACGCCTCCCACAGGCGGCGGTCGAGCAATTGGGGTGTCTTCACCTCGACATAGCCAGAGGCTTCGAGGCGGCGGCGGATATAGGCCTCCAGCACGCGATAGGTGGTCCAGCCCTTGGGGTGCCAGAACACCATGCCCACGCCCTCTTCCTGCATGTGGAAGAGGTCCATCTCGCGGCCGAGGCGGCGGTGGTCGCGCTTCTCTGCCTCTTCAAGCTGCAGCAGATGGGCCGCCAGTTCCTTCTCGTCGCGCCAGCAGGTGCCATAGATGCGCTGCAGGACGGGATTGCGATGGTCGCCACGCCAATAGGCGCCGGCCAGCTTCATGAGCTTGAAACCAGCCCCCAGCTTGGAGGTGGAGGGCAAATGCGGCCCCACGCAGAGGTCGAGGAAGCCGCCCTGGCGATAGACGCTGATGGTCTCACCGGCCGGAATGCCCTCGATGATCTCGGCCTTGAACACTTCGCCCAAGCCCTTGAAATGGCTGATGGCGGCGTCGCGGTCCCATTCCTCGCGGGTGATGGCCTCGTCGCGCTTCACGATCTCGCGCATGCGCGTCTCGATCGCCACCAGATCGTCGGGGGTGAACGAGGTCTCGCGGTAGAAGTCGTAGTAAAAGCCGTCCTCGATGGCGGGACCGATGGTCACCTGCGTCTCGGGGAACAGTTCCTTCACCGCCTCCGCCATGATGTGGGCGCAGTCGTGGCGCAGCAGTTCCAGCGCCTCGTCGCTCTGGCGGGTGATGATGGAGACGTGGGCGTCGGCCGTCATCAGGTGGCCCAGGTCGCGCATCTCGCCATCGACCTTGAGGGCGAGTGCCGCCTTGGCAAGGCCGGGACCGATGTCGGTTGCCAGGCGCAGGCCGGTCACCGGCGCGTCATAGGCGCGCGTGCTGCCATCGGGCAAGGTGAGCGTGATTGGCTGGGTCTGGGTCGACATGGGTGACACGGGGCTCGGGCAAGTGGACGGGGCAAGTGGACGGGGCAAGTGGACGGGCAGATGGATGGGCGCCCGGCAGGGCCGGGACCGGCCAAACTAGGGCCAATTGGCGCGGTGTCAACAAGTCACCCGGTTGCGGTCAAGGCAAGGGCCGCTGTGGCGACCTGCTCAACCCCAAGACTGGCGAGATCGGGGACCCGGATCACCTGCACGGATCTGCCGCGCGGGGCGCACAGGGCGGGGTCGCTTTCCGGCCCAAACAGCACCAGCACCGGCACGCCGGCAGCCGCCGCCAGATGCATGGGGCCGGTGTCATTGCCCACGGCCAGGCGCGCCCGCCGGGCCAGACTGGCCAGTTCCACCAGATTGGTTGCCCCGGTCAGATCACAGGCCTCGGGACAGACGGCGCGGATGGCGGCGGCAAGCGGTGCCTCGCTGGCAGCGCCGACAATGACGGGGACAAGGCCCGCCGCCACCAGACGGGGGCCAAGGGCGGCCCAGTTGGCAATCGGCCAGCGCTTGCCCGGCCGATGCGCCGAGCCGCCGGGCACCAGCACGGCAAAGCGGGACGGCAGATGGAGATGGTCGAGCGGGGCACTGGCAAAAGACAGATCGCTGGCCGGCACCTCGGCAAGGCCAGCCATGGCCAGTTGTTCGCGCTGGCGGTCCACGGTGTGCATCAGGTCGCGGTCGGGATTGGCATGGGGGTGGCTGGCGCCCCTGGCGATGCCGCTCCATTCCGGCTTGCGGCCCGGCCAAAGGCGGAAATAGCGGCTGGAGCGCCCCGAGGTCTGCAGGTCGTAAACCCGGGCAAAGCCGCCCCCTGCCAGCCGGCGCAACAAAGCCAGCAGGGCCAGCGGCCGCCGCCAGCCCGGCCGGTCATCCAGCCATACGGCATCAAACAGGCCCGAAGCCTCTGCCAGCCCCGCCATGGCAGGGGAGGTCAACAGCACCAGGCGCACACCGGGATGGGCCAGGCGGATCGCCCGCGCCGGCCCCAGGGCCTGCACGAAATCGCCCAGCGCCCCGTGCTTGATGATCAGGATGTCGCCCGGGCGCGACGTGGTGGCCGCCTCAGCCCCGGCCATGCCGGGCGCCGGCAAGATCGGCATAAAGCGCAAGCGTGCGGGCAATCATCAGATCAACCGTATAGGTGTCGAGCACGTGCTGGCGGCCAATTTCGGCCAGCCGGGCGCGGGCCGCAAGATCGAGATCAAGGGTGGTGGCAAGCGCCCCCGCCAGCGCCTCGGCATTGCCGGGCGGCACCAGCCACCCCGTCTGGCCCTGCAGCACGGTTTCGCGGGCGCCGCCATGATTGGTTGCCACCACGGGGCGGCCCATGGCCTGGGCCTCCACCGGCACCCGGCCAAAGCCCTCGGGGTCGGTGGAGGCCGAGACCACCACATTGGCCAGCGCATAGGCCGCCGGCATGTCGGAACAGTCGCCCACCAGGCGAATCACCCCCTCCAGCCCCCGGGCGCGGGCCAGCGCCACCAGTTCGGCATGATAGGCATGGCGGCCCTGGTCATCGCCCACCATCAGACAGACCACGTCGCTGCGGCCAAGGCGCGCCATGGCCTCGATCAGCACAGCCTGGCCCTTCCAGCGGGTCAGGCGGCCCGGCAGCATCACCACATGGGCGCCATCGGGCAGCATCCAGTCGCGCGCCAGCTTGATCATGCGGTCCTTGGAGACGGCGGCCGGATCAAAGCGGCGGGCATCAATGCCGCGCGGAATGGTGACGATGCGCTCAGACGCGTCGGGATACTGGCGGGCAATGTGATCGGCCACGAACTCAGAAATGGCGATGATGCGGTCACCCGCCGCCATGATGCCGTTATAGGCGCGCTTCAGGGCCGACCCTGCGTTATAGGGGGCATGAAAGGTGGTAACGAACGGCAGGCCCAGTTGCCGCGCCGCCGAGCGTGCCGACCAGGCCGGCGCCCGGCTGCGCACATGGATCAGGCCCGCCTGCCGCGCCGTGGCAAGCTCCACGAGGCGGCCAATGTTGCGGCGGATGACAAAGGGATTCTTGCTGGCCATGGGCAGGGTGACGTGCTCGGCCCCGGTGCGCTCCAGTTCGCGCACCATGCGGCCACCGGCACTGGTCACCACCGCCCGCACGCCCCGGGCGCGCAGGCCTGCGGCCACATCCAGGGTGCCGCGCTCGGCCCCGCCGGTCTCCAGATTGGGGATCACCTGCAACACCGTGGGAAGCCCATCCATGGGTTCGCTCGGCAAAGCGCTGCTCAGGGACTTCGGAAACGTCACGTCTACCATGGCCAGCCCCTACCCCCCCGGCCGGCATGCGCAGCATCCCGACAATCCCCATCGCCTATCATGACCCGCCGCTTAAATCACCATGGCGTGTTGGCGCGGGGCGGATGCACGCGCCGCACGGTCCGCCTAATATCGCGCCATGACAACATCTGACCTTATCCCCGACCTTGCCAACCCCGACCATGCCCGCCTCGAACAGCCAGATGGTCACAGCATCGCCTATCGCCTGCTGAAGGGGCGGGGGCCGACGGTGGTGTTTCTTGGCGGTTTCCGGTCGGACATGACCGGCACCAAGGCCACGGCACTGGCCGACTGGGCGGCGGCAAACGGCCGCGCCTTCGTGCGTTTCGACTGGTTTGGCCATGGCTTGTCATCGGGCAGCTTTGCCGACGGCACCATCGGCCGCTGGCGCGACGACGCCCTGGCGGTGCTCGACAAGCTCACCTCCGGGCCAGTGATTCTGGTGGGCTCCAGCATGGGGGGCTGGATTGCCACCCTTGTGGCGCGTGCCCGGCGCGACCGGCTGGCGGGTCTCGTCACCGTGGCGGCAGCACCTGATTTTACGGAACTTCTCATCTGGGGCTCGCTCAATGCCGCCGAACAGGCCGCACTCCAGCGCAGCGGCGTTCACCTCGCCCCCTCTGCCCACGAGCCCGGTCCCACCCCCTTCACCTGGCGGCTGGTGGAGGAAGGGCGGCGGCACCTGCTGCTGGGCGGGCCGGTGGACGTAGACGTGCCCGTGCGCCTGCACCATGGCCTGGCCGATGCCGAGGTGCCCTTTGGCCTCTCCATGGATCTGGCCGAGCGGCTGGCCTCCCGCGATGTGGTGCTGACCCTGGTCAAGGGCGGCGACCACCGCCTGTCGACCCCGGCCGACATCGCCCGCCTGCTCCACGATGTGGCGGCGCTGGCAGATGCCGCACATCCCGCCCCCTAGGCCCGGGCCATAAGGCGGTCTATATAGGCGTCATGGCCGGATTTCTTACCTTCTTCATCCCCGTTGCGATGCTTGCCACGGCAGGTGTCCTGTTCGCAGGCATCTTCGGGCTGATGCGCGGGGGCGAGTTCAACCGCAAACATTCGAATGTGCTGATGCGCTGGCGCATCGGGCTGCAGGCCCTCGCCGTGGCGCTGGTCATGCTCGGCCTGTGGCTGTCAGGGCGCTGAGCCGGGAGGCTTCCTTGGTCAAGTTGACGAAAATCTACACCCGTGGCGGCGACGACGGGGAAACCTCGCTTGCCGATGGCGCGCGGGTGCCGAAATACGATCTGCGGATCGAGGCCTATGGCACGGTGGACGAGGCCAATTCGGTGATCGGCCTGGTGCGCCTGCACACCAGCGGGGCCGCAGACGCCATGCTGGGCCGCATCCAGAACGACCTGTTCGATCTGGGCGCCGATCTGGCCACCCCGGGGGACGATTTCTCCGCGACCACGGCCCTGCGCATCGTCGATGCCCAGGTGGACCGGCTGGAGGCAGAGATCGACGCCATGAATGCCGACCTCAAGCCCCTTGAGTCCTTCATCCTGCCGGGTGGCTCGGCGGCAGCGGCCTATCTGCATCTGGCCCGCACGGTCAGCCGCAGGGCCGAGCGCCTGATTTCCGAACTCTACGGGATCGAGCCGGTCAACCCGGCCGCCCTGCGCTATGCCAACCGGCTGTCGGATCACCTCTTTGTCCTTGGGCGGCACCTGAACGACAATGGCGCCTCGGACGTGCTGTGGGTGCCCGGCGCCAACCGCTGAGGGGGCGTCCCGGGTGACGAAGGCCTGCCGCCGCAGTCGCGAAGGACGGAATGTCCCATGCGTGGCAATTCGTTGACAGGCCTTGGCCTGGGGCCTATTTTGCGGTGCAGTATAAAGGCTGCCTTGGGGCAACCGACCCATCATGATTGTCCAGAATAAGGCCAGCGGCGGTCCGAACGCCGCGGCAGGTGGAGCAAAAACAAAATGAAGGTTCTCGTGCCGGTAAAACGCGTGGTCGACTATAACGTCAAGATCCGCGTCAAGGCTGACAAGACGGGCGTCGAACTGGCGAACGTCAAGATGTCGATGAACCCCTTTGACGAAATCTCCGTCGAAGAAGCGGTCCGACTGAAGGAAGCTGGCAAGGTTACCGAAATCGTCGTGGTGTCCATCGGCCCGGCCCAGGCGTCCGAGACCCTGCGCACGGCGCTGGCCATGGGTGCCGACCGCGGCATTCTGGTCAAGACCGATGACCAGGTGGAGCCGCTGGCGGTGGCAAAGATCCTCAAGGGGATTGCCGATGCCGAGCAGCCGGGCCTGATCGTGGTTGGCAAGCAGGCCATCGACGACGACAGCAACCAGACGGGTCAGATGCTTTCGGCCCTGCTGGGCTGGTCCCAGGGCACCTTCGCCTCCAAGCTCACCATGGGCGAGGGCACGCTTGAAGTGCTCCGCGAAATCGATGGCGGTCTTGAGGTTGTGTCGCTGACGCTGCCGGCGGTGGTCACCTCTGACCTGCGCCTGAACGAGCCGCGTTATGCCAGCCTGCCCAACATCATGAAGGCCAAGAAAAAGCCGATCGACGAAAAGACCCCGGCTGATTACGGCGTGGACGTAACCCCCCGCCTCAAGACCCTGAGCGTCGAGGAGCCGCCCAAGCGTGGCGCCGGCATCAAGGTCAAGACCGTGGAAGAACTTGTCGAGAAGCTGAAGAACGAAGCAGGAGTGATCTGATGGCCATCCTCGTCCTGGCTGACCACGACAATGCGTCGCTGAAGCCCTCCACTCTGAATGCCGTCAGCGCCGCTTCCCAGATCGGGGGCGATGTGCACGTGCTGGTTGCCGGCACCAATGCCGGTGCCGCCGCTGCGGCCGCCGCCAAGGTGGCAGGCGTTGCCAAGGTGCTGCACGCCGAAGATGCCAGCTATGGCAACTTCCTGGCCGAACCCCTGGCCAAGCTGATCGTGGGCCTGGCCTCTGGCTATGACGTGATCCTGGCGGCGGCGACGTCGGTGGGCAAGAACGTGTTGCCCCGTGTGGCGGCCCTGCTGGATGTGGCGCAGATCTCGGAAATCCTGAAGGTTGTCTCGCCCGACACCTTCGTGCGGCCGATCTATGCCGGCAATGCCTTTGCCACGGTGCAGAGCACGGATGCCAAGAAGGTCATCACGGTGCGTGCCACCTCGTTCCAGGCCGGTGCCGCCGAGGGTGGCAACGCCAGTGTCGAGAGCGTGGCCGCCGCCGGTGACCCCGGCCTCAGCCAGTTCCTGCGTGCCGAACTCTCCAAGTCCGAGCGCCCGGAACTGACGGCGGCCAAGATCGTCGTCTCGGGTGGTCGCGGCATGCAGTCTGGCGACAATTTCCCCATGATCGAGCGGGTGGCCGACAAGCTGGGTGCCGCCGTCGGCGCCAGCCGCGCCGCCGTCGATGCGGGCTTTGTGCCGAACGACTATCAGGTTGGCCAGACCGGCAAGATCGTGGCGCCGCAGCTCTACATCGCCGTCGGCATCTCGGGTGCGATCCAGCATCTGGCCGGCATGAAGGACAGCAAGGTGATCGTCGCCATCAACAAGGACGAGGAGGCGCCGATTTTCCAGGTCGCCGACTACGGTCTTGTGGCCGATCTCTTCAAGGCACTGCCGGAACTTGAGGCAGAACTCTCCAAATAACCCGTCACCGGATGGGCCGGCCCGGATGAACCAAGCGCGAGCGGACGATCGATGAAAATTCAGCGGATCGGGGTCATCGGTGCCGGCCAGATGGGCAATGGCATTGCCCACGTCTGTGCCCTGGCTGGCTATGACGTGGTGTTGACCGATGTTGAGAAGGCGCGCGCCGACAAGGCGCTCGAGATCATCATCTCCAACATGCAACGACAGGCCGGGCGCGGCCTGATCGGCGAGGCGGATCTGGCCACCGCCATTGGCCGGATCAGCACCGCCGAGGGCCTGAAGGCTCTCGGTGATGTGGATCTCGCCATCGAGGCGGCGACCGAGGAAGAAAGCGTCAAGCGCCAGATCTTCCAGGCCCTGTGTCCGCACCTGAAGGCGGACGCCATCATCGCCACCAACACCTCTTCCATTTCCATCACCCGCCTTGCCGCCACCACGGATCGCCCCGAGCGGTTCATGGGCATGCATTTCATGAATCCCGTGCCGGTGATGCAGCTGGTGGAGCTGATCCGGGGCATCGCCACCGCCGACGAAACCTTTCAGGCGATCCGCGAGCTGACCCAGCGTCTGGGCAAGACCTCCGCCAATTCCGAAGATTTCCCGGCCTTCATCGTCAACCGCCTGCTGCTGCCGATGATCAACGAGGCGGTCTATACCCTGTACGAGGGTGTGGGCACGGTCGAGGCCATCGACACCGCCATGCGCCTTGGCGCCAATCATCCCATGGGGCCGCTGCAGCTGGCGGACTTCATCGGTCTGGATATCTGCCTTTCCATCATGCATGTGCTGCACGAGGGACTGGCGGATTCGAAATACCGCCCCTGCCCGCTCCTGGTGAAATATGTCGAGGCCGGCTGGCTGGGTCGCAAGACCAAGCGGGGCTTTTACGACTATCGCGGCGAAGTGCCGGTGCCCACGCGCTGAACCTTTGGCCGCCAGCCTCAGGGGCCGGCGCTATGTTGGCCGCCAGCCTCAGGGGCCGGCGCTGCGTGGCGCGTCGATATAGCCCTTTATCAGCATATGCGCCGTTTCGCCCGACCAGTCGGCTGGGCCCAGCAGCTTGCCGCGCACCTGCCCTTCGCGGTCGATGATCACGCTGGTGGGCAGGCCCGGTGTCTTGAAGGCCGCCGCCGACTTGCCCGTCGCATCCACATAGGTCGCCAGCCGTCCGGCCCCCAGCTTGTCGAGAAAGGGTCTGGTCACGGCGGCACCGCCCCGGTCGATGGAAATGGCCACCACCACGAAATCAGGCCCGCCAAGGGCCTCATCAAGCTTGGCCAGCGCGGGCATTTCCTCGATACAGGGACCGCACCAGGTGGCCCAGAAGTTGACCAGCACCACCTTGCCCCTGAAATCACCAAAGCCCAGCATCTTGCCATCACCATCGGTGAAGCTGACAGGCGGCGCTGGTATAGGCTCGGGTGCGGCGATAAACTTGTCCAGCGATGCCGCCCGCGCCATGGATGGCGCAAGGACAAGGCCTGTGCCGCCAACTGCGATACAGGCAAGCACCAGGGACAGGCAGGACCGGCGAAACGCGGTACGAAACATCGGCACACCAGGAATATGGGAACAGGGTTGTGAGCAAGGATAGCGAGGGCAAGGGCGCGGACCAATCATCCGCGCCGGGAAATGTGCCGGGCTCCAACGCCATGTGGGGTGGCCGGTTCAGCCGTGGCCCTGCCGAGATCATGGAGCGCATCAATGCCTCCATCGGTTTCGACCAGAAACTGCATGCCCAGGACATTGCGGGCTCGCGGGCGCACGCGGCCATGCTGGTGGCAAGCGGCATCATCACGCCCGCCGATGGTGCCCAAATCGACGCAGGCCTTGAAGCCATCAGCGCCGAGATCGCCGCCGGCAGCTTTGCCTTCCGGGTGGACCGCGAGGATATCCACCTCAATGTCGAGGCGCGCCTGGCGGAGCTGATCGGCCCGGCGGCCGGCCGCCTGCACACGGCACGCTCGCGCAACGACCAGGTGGCAACGGATTTCCGCCTGTGGGTGCGCGACGCCATGGACCGGCTGGAGGCCAAGCTGCAGGTTCTGCAGGCCGCCCTGATCGACCAGGCAGAGCGCCACGCCGCCACGGTGATGCCGGGCTTCACCCATCTGCAGGCCGCCCAGCCAGTCACCTTTGGCCACCATATGCTGGCCTATGTGGAGATGACGGGTCGCGACCGCTCGCGCCTCGCCGACGCGCGCCGCCGCCTCAACGAATGCCCTTTGGGGGCAGCGGCGCTGGCGGGCACCAGCTTTCCCATCGACCGCGCCATGACGGCGGCGGCCCTTGGCTTTGACCGACCCACGGCCAATTCCCTCGACAGCGTGTCGGACCGCGATTTCGCCCTCGACTATCTGGCGACGGCGGCGATCCTGGCCCAGCACCTGTCGCGCCTGGCCGAGGAGATCGTGATCTGGTCGTCGGCGCAGTTCCGCTTTGTGCGCCTGTCGGATGCCTTTACCACCGGCTCGTCGATCATGCCGCAGAAGCGCAATCCCGATGCCGCCGAACTGACCCGCGCCAAGACGGGCCGCGTCACCGGCGCCCTGGTGGCCCTGCTGATGGTGATGAAGGGCCTGCCGCTCGCCTATTCCAAGGACATGCAGGAAGACAAGGAACAGGTGTTCGATGCCGCAGAATCCATCGAACTGGCGGTGGACGCCATGGCGGGGATGATTGCCGACCTGAGCGTGGACGAGGGCCGCATGGCGGCGGCCGCCGGCGCCGGCTTTGCAACCGCCACGGATCTGGCCGACTGGCTGGTGCGCCGCCTGAACCTGCCCTTCCGCGAAGCCCACCATGTAACCGGTCGGGTGGTTAAGCTGGCGGAGGACCGGGGTATCGGGCTGGAGGCCCTGAGCCTTGCCGACCTGCGCGGGATCCACCCCGGCATTGAGGCTGATGCACTTGAGGTGCTCGGCGTAGCGCATTCCGTGGCCAGCCGCCTGAGCCACGGCGGCACCGCCCCTGCCCGTGTGCGCGAGGCCGCAGGCCTGGCACGCAAAAGGTTTCTTCTATCATGAACGGCAAGCGGATTCTGTTGGTCACGGCACTGCTGCTGCCCGCTCTGGTTCTGGGGGCCTGTGGCAAGCGCAGCGTTCTGAAACGCGTGCACGAGCCGGGCGTGGCTGTGCCGGCTGTCATGCCAAACGCACGCGGCACCCCGACAGGCAAGGCACCGAAGAAGATATCCGTGATGCCCGGAGAGACGCAGACCGACGTCCTGCCCCCCGTGATGCCCGGCGCCGTCCTGCCTGACCCTGATCCCTTTGGAACCAGACAATGAACCATTTCGGTTACAGAAACGGTCGGCTGCATGCCGAGGACGTGGCCCTTGCCACCATAGCGGATGCGGTGGGCACGCCGTTTTACTGCTATTCGACGGCAACCCTGCAGCGCCATTACCAGGTCTTTGCCGATGCCTTCACCGGCGAGAATGCGCTTTTCTGCTATTCCCTGAAGGGCAATTCAAACCAGGCCGTGATCGCCACCCTGGCCGCCCTTGGCGCCGGTGCCGATGTGGTTTCCGAAGGGGAACTGCGGCGCGCCCTTGCCGCCGGCATTCCGGCAGAGCGAATCGTCTTTTCCGGCGTCGGCAAGATCGCCCGCGAAATGGCCTTTGCCCTTGATGCCGGCATTCACCAGTTCAACGTGGAATCAGAGCCTGAGTTGGAGGTTCTGTCGGCCATTGCCGCCGCCCGGGGCCTGCGTGCGCCTGTCGCCTTCCGGGTGAATCCCGATGTGGACGCCCAGACCCACGCCAAGATCTCCACCGGCAAGAAAGAGAACAAGTTTGGCGTTGCCTGGGACAAGGCACAGGCCCTCTATGCCCGGGCGGCCCGCCTGCCGGGGATCGAGGTGGTGGGCGTCGATGTTCATATCGGCAGCCAACTGACCCGGTTGGAGCCCTTTGCCGCCGCCTTTGCCCGCATCGCCGATCTGGTACGCGCCCTGCGCGCCGACGGGCACAATATTCGCCGCATCGATCTGGGTGGTGGCCTGGGCGTGCCCTATGACAGCGCCGCCGAGGCACCGCCGCCGCCGTCCGCCTATGCGGCCGTGGTGCGACAGGCCCTCGCCGGCCTCGACTGCCAGCTGATCTTCGAGCCCGGCCGCCTGATCGTGGGCAATGCGGGCATTCTTGTCAGCAGCGTGATCTATGTGAAGGACCAGGGGGAGCGGCGCTTTGTCATCCTCGACGCGGCGATGAACGATCTGATCCGCCCCAGCCTCTATGACGCCTTCCATGAAATCATCCCGGTGATCGAGCCGCCGCCCGGCACCAACCGGGCGCCGGTGGACGTGGTGGGGCCGGTCTGCGAATCGGGCGACAGCTTTGCCCTGGAGCGGCCCATGCCCCCGGTGGCGGCAGGCGAACTGGTGGCGATCCTGACGGCCGGTGCCTATGGCGCCGTCATGGCCTCTACCTACAACACCCGCCTGCTGATCCCCGAAGTGCTGGTGAACGGGGCCGACTGGGCCGTGGTGCGCCCGCGCCAGACCTATGACGAGTTGATCGGCCAGGACCGCCTGCCCGGCTGGCTGGGCGCCGACGCCCCCCAGCCTGTGACGGGCTGAGGAGGACCCTTGGCAAGGCAGCCCATGACCGAGCGCAAGCCGGCACCGCCCAAGACCGCCAAGGCGAAAGCCGCATGGGCGCCCTTGCTGGCGCGGCGGCTTGCGCGCGCGCGGGCGGCCTTGCTGTGGGAACGTCTGGTGCCCCTGGCCTGGCCGCTTGCCGCCATCCCGGTCCTGTTTGTGGCGCTGGCCCTGCTCAATCTGCCGGCCGTCCTCTCACCCTGGAGCCATGGGGCGGGCCTGCTGGTCTTTGCCCTGGGGTTTCTGGCCGCCGCAGGTCACCTTGTGCGCCGCCTGCGCTGGCCCCGCCGGGCCGAGGCCCTGCGCCGGCTGGAAGAAGCCAGCGGGCTGGGCCACCGGCCCCTGGCCCTGCTTGAAGACACTCTCGCGGCAGGGGCCAATGACCCCGGCACCCGCGCCGTGTGGGAGGCCCACCGCCGCCGCACCGAAGCGCTGGTCAGCCAATTGCGGGTCGGCAGCCCCATTGTGCACCTTGCCCGCCACGACCCCTGGGGCCTGCGGCAGGCGGCCTTGCTGATGCTTGCCCTGGGCCTGGTGGTTGCCGGGCCGGACTGGCAGGCGCGGCTGGCACGGGCCGTGGACCCCGGCCTGTCGGGCATGGCGGGCGAGGCGCCGGTGATGGAGGCCTGGCTCAGCCCCCCCGCCTATACCGGCCTGCCCCCTGTCTTCATCACGCGGCCCGCCAGCCAGCCAACCCCAGCGGCAGCCACCCCGGCCAAGGCCGCACCGCTGGCGGTGCCAGTTGGCAGCGTGCTCTCGGTCAAGGTGCATGGCGCGCGGGCACCGTCAGTCCTGCTGGACAAGGCCGTGCATGCCCTCAGCCCGCTTGGCCGCACGGATCATCAGTTGAGCCTGCCGATTACCGGTGGCCAGACACTGGCGGTGGTGGATGGCCGGCGCACCCTGGGCACCTGGACACTTGCCCTGATCCCCGATGCCGCGCCCACGGTCAGCTTTACCAGCCCCCCGGAGGCCGGGCCGCGTCTGGTTACCCAATTCGAATTCAGCGCCCGGGACGACTATGGCGTGACCGGCCTTGCCGCGCAGATCGAGCGCGACGGCGTGGATCCCGCCAGCGCGCCTGCGCCCATGGAGGTGCCCCTGTCGCTGCCTGCCGCCTCGGCGCGGGAGAGCAAGGGCAAGATCGCCCGTGATCTTACCTCCCATCCCTGGGCGGGCCTGCCGGTTCTGGTCCGCCTGGTTGCCCGCGATGGCGCCGGCCAGGAAGGGCTGAGCGAGGCGGCCGAACTGGTCCTGCCCGAACGCAGCTTCCAGAACCCTCTGGCGGCCGCCCTGATTGCCGAGCGCAAGATCCTTGTGGCCTCGCCTGCCTCGCGGCACCGTGTGGCTGCCACGCTGGACGGCATCGCCAGCGCCATCGGCCCGGACGACGCGGATTCCGTGGCCTTCCTCGGCCTGCGGGCCGCCTTCTGGCGTCTGGTGCATAACCAGCACCCGGAAGCCCTGGCCGGCGTTGTGGACCTGCTGTGGGACGTTGCCCTGCGCATCGAGGACGGCGACCGGGGTGCCGTGACCGAAGCGGTGGACGAGGCGCGCCAGGCCCTGCAGAAGGCGCTGGAAAGCGGCGCCTCTGATCAGGAGATCGACCGCCTGACGGAACAGCTGAAGACCGCCATGGGGAAATACCTGCAACGCCTGGCCGCCGATGCCGCCAGACGTGCCGCCGAGGGCGGGCCTCAGGCCACGCCCGGCCCCGACGACCAGACCGTAACCCCCCGCGATCTTGAACGCATGCTCGACAAGGCGCGCGACCTGGGCAAGACCGGCGCCCGGGAAGCCGCCCGCGACATGCTGTCGAACCTGCAGCAGATGCTGGAGAACCTCAGCGCCGCGCCGCGCCCGGGCAAGCCGCGCGACGGCGCCTCCGACGCCGCCGCCGATGTCATGAACAAGCTGACCGACCTGCTGGAGCGCCAGCAGCACTTGCGCGACCAGAGCTTTCGCAGCGGCCAGCCCGACCAGCGCCGGGGGGAACGCGACCAGTCCAGCGGCGGCACCCAGAACCCCGGCAAGGGGACCGGCAAGGACAGCCAGTCTGGCACCCGCAAGGAGGGCAGCACCCCGGGGGCCGAGGGGCGCGAGGGCGGCGATCTGGCCAGCCAGCAGGAAGCCCTGCGCCAGGCCCTGGGCGAGATCATGCGCAAGCTGGGCCAGGCCAATGGCAAGGTGCCCGAAAGCCTGAGCCAGGCCGAGCGTGCCATGCGCGATGCCCGCGATGCCCTGCAGCGCGGCGAGCTCGGCGAGGCGGTATCGCCCCAGGGCGAGGCCCTGAACCAGCTGCGCGCCGGCGCCCGCAACATGGCCACCGAAGAACAGCAGCGTGCCGGCGCCAAGCCGGAACAGCAGCAGGGCGAGGGCTCGGGCACCGACCCCCTTGGCCGGCCCAAGGCTGCAACCTCAGCCGGTGACGGTGGCCAGGTGAAGGTGCCGACCGACAGCGACCTGCAGCGGGCCCGCGCCATCCAGGACGAATTGCAGCGCCGCGCCGGCGAACGCGCCCGGCCGCCCGGCGAACTCGACTATATCGAGCGCCTGCTGAAACGGTTCTGACGTGACCGAAACAGGCGCGCAAGCCCATCTCTACACCATCGGTGTCTTCAGCCTGGTGCGGAACGCCGATGGCCATATCCTGCTGGTGCGCCAGGCCTATGGCGAGGGCCTGTGGACCCTGCCCGGCGGCCGGCTGGAAGCCGGGGAAGACCCCACCGCCGGGGCCGTGCGCGAGACCTGGGAAGAGGCGCGTGTCAGCACCCGCATCTCCGGCTTTCTTGGCACCTATGTCATGCCCTTCCGGGGCAATCTGGTGCTGGCCTTCCTCGCCGAGGTGATCGAGGCCGCCGACTGGCAGCCCGATGCCGAGATCGCCGCCATGGGCTGGTTCCCGCCCGACGCCCTGCCCACCCCCATGGGCCCCTTCAGCCGCGTCCGCATCCACGACGCGCAAGCCGGCCACACCGGCGTGCTGCGTGTCCACACCGACAACCACGGCACGATTGGAACAGGGATTTAGGGGGGGAGGGGCTCAGGCCGCCAGTGCCGCCGTCACCGCGCCGCGCAATTGGTCCATTGTGAACGGCTTTGAGATGACGTCGTGGATCAGCGCGTCGAGATTGTGGGCGCGCTGCCGCTCGGCGGCAAAGCCCGTCATCATCAGCACCCGCAGGCGGGGATATTCCGAGGCCACGGCCAGTGCCAGGGCAATGCCATCCATCACCGGCATGACGATGTCGGTCAGGAGGAGGTCGAAGGGGGCCTTGGCGAGCGCATCAAGGGCGGCGCCGCCATCCTCGACCAGGGTCACCTCATGGCCGTAATGGGTGAGGGCCCGCATGACGATCTGGCCTACCGACGGCTCGTCTTCCGCCACGAGGATATGTGCCATTCAGGCCTCCAGAACACCGATATAGGGAAGCTCCCGGAAACAATGGGCCACGTCCATGCCGTAACCAACCACGAAACGGTCGGGGCAGGCAAAGCCGGTGAAGCTGGCGGTAACCGTCGTCACCCGGTGTCCCGGCTTGTCGAGGAGCACGCAGAGATCGACGCTGCCAGCGCCCCTGGCCACCAGCAGGTCCTTGGCAAAGGCGAGCGTGCGGCCGGATTCGAGAATGTCATCGATCAGGAGGACGCGGCGCCCCTCCACCCGGGAGGTGATGTCGCGCTCCACGGTCACCTGGCCGCTTGAGTGCATGCGACCCTGATAGCTGGAGAGCATCATGAAATCGACCTCCACCGCCACGCCTGCCCGGTGCAGGGCGCGCAGCAGGTCGGCCGCGAACATGAAACTGCCCTTCAGCACGGCCACCGCCAGCAGATCCGGCCCCAGGGCCGTGGCGATGTCGCCAGCCAGAACCTCGACCCGCGCCGCAATGGTCGCCGGATCGTAGAGCACCGGCACCTTCCGGTCAGGGCTGATTACACGTGACATGGTCTGGGCATGGGCTGGGCATGGGCGGGCCTTCGTGCCGATAGGACTGGGCCGGAGGGGGCAGCCCCCGCTCAGGAAGACTTGGCGAACTTCACCGCAACCTGAACGGCCTCCGCCGGTGGATTGGCGATGCGCAGGTCGAAGGTGGCGGTGGCGCCGGGCGCCAGTTCCGTCGCCGTGGCCGCGGTCATCTCGTGGGAAAGCTCGTTCTGGGCGCCATCGAGCAAGCCGATGCTGACCGGCGGCACATCCAGCGAGCCCTTGCTGAGATTGACAACCTCGCCCGTTACCTGAAGCACCGACTGGGCGCCCTCGCCCGTGCGCTCATAGCGCAGATTCCGGAACTCGAGGCCAGGTGGCATGGCGGTCTCTATGCCGAGACTGCCGTAAAGCCGGGCCATGGGTGGCCAGGCCGAAACCACGCCCTGGCGGAAAATGAACAGCAGCGAGAGCACCACCACCAGACCAACAGCGGCCGCGATGAGGCCAAGCCGGGGTTGCAGGGCAACAGCGGACCTGAGTGGTGACGCCGCAGACCGGGCCACCGCCGGAGCCGCCGCCTTGGGCAACGGCAGGGGTGGCATGATAGGCGTTGTGGCCGCTGGCCGGGGAACTGGCGGCGGGGGTGGCGGAGGTGGCGGCGGCGGAGGTGGGGGTGGCGGAGGTGTGGGTTGCCTGGGCTCGGTCGGGGCATCAAGCCTTGGCTGCGGCGTGGCGACCGGGTCCTTTGGTGTTGGAACCTGCAACCATTCGTGCTGGCATTTCGCGCAGCGGACGATGCGGCCGGCCGAGCCAAGCGCGACCGGGTCCAGCATGTAGCGCGTACCGCAGGAAGGGCAGTTCGTAATCATTTCAAGGTTTGACCCACATTGGTGTCTTTTATGGCGGATTGGTTGAATTCTTGCAAGCGCGACGCAAAGCGGTTGATCGGGAGGATAGGGTCGGGCATGCCTTTGCCAAAGCAATTGCAGGATCTGGACGGCTGCTCGTGGCTCTGCGATTCTGCACCCCGTCATGCAGCGAATCCGTGCCTGCGCGGAAGCTGACCCAGAGGGAGAATAGGTCTTGATCCGCTTCGACAGCGTCGGCATGCGGTACGGCCCTGGATCCGAGGTGCTGCGCGACATATCGTTCCAGCTGGAACGGGGGTCGTTCACTTTCCTGACCGGGCCAAGCGGCGCCGGCAAGTCATCCCTGCTGCGCCTGATCTATCTTGCCCATCGGCCCAGCCGGGGCCTGATCACCATGTTCGGCCGTGATGTGGCCGGCATGGGGCGCCACGAACTGCCGGCGTTTCGCCGCCGCATTGGCGTTGTCTTCCAGAATTTCCGCCTGCTCGATCACCTGAGCGTTTTTGACAATGTGGCCCTGCCCATGCGCGTGGCCGGCGCCCGCGAAGGCGCCGTGCAGTCGGATGTCGGCGAACTGCTGGACTGGGTTGGCCTTGCCGGCCGCATGCATGTGCGGCCGGTGTTGCTATCCGGTGGCGAGCAGCAGCGGGTGGCGATTGCCCGGGCCGTTGTCGGCCGCCCCGATGTGCTGGTGGCAGATGAGCCCACGGGCAATGTCGACCCGGCCATGGGCGAGCGCCTGATGCGCCTGTTCGAAGGCTTGAACGAAGTGGTGGGCACGACCGTTCTGTTTGCCACCCATGATGCCGCGCTGATCGGCCGGCGGGGCCACCCGGTGATGGTGCTGGAGGGCGGCGAACTCAGCCGGCGGGGCGCGCCATGAATGCGTCCCTCACCACCCGGCGACCGGGCCATATTCCCAATCTGCTGCCGAGGCGCGGCCTGTCGGGCAGTATTCTGGTGGCCATCATCGGCATCATGGTCTTTCTGGCCGCCCTCTCTCTGGCAGGGGGGCTGGCTCTTGGCACGGCCATAGGACAATGGCGCGATGCCCTGGCCCATGACCTGACGGTGCAGATCCCCGCCGGGCCAGAGGCGGATGCCACGGTCAAGCGCGCCCTCGACATCCTTCTGGCCACACCGGGGGTGGCGACGGCGCGTGCCCTTGGCCGGCCGGAACTGGAAGCCCTGCTGGAACCCTGGCTGGGGCGCGGCAATGTGCCCGCCGATCTGCCCCTGCCCCGCCTTGTGGATGTTCGGCTGCTGCAGGGTACAACCCTCGATGCCGCCGCCTTGCAGGCCCGCCTTGATGGCCAGGCTGAGGGTGCCACGGTGGATGACCCTGCCGGCTGGCTGTCGGGCGTTGTGGGGCTTGCGGCCCGGGCGCGCCTGCTGGCCGGGCTTGCGGTGGGGCTGGTGCTGGGGGCCCTTACGGCGATCGTGGTCTTTGCCACGCGCTCGGGCCTTGAGGCGAACCGCGATCTGGTGGAAGTGCTGCACCAGGTGGGGGCACGGGATGGCTATATCGCCGGCGTCTTCCAACGTCATTTTCTGATGCTGGGGCTGAAGGGGTCGGCGCTGGGGCTGGGCCTGGCGCTGCTTGCCCTGGTTCTGGTGACCGGGCTGCCCGGGCTTGGCGGGATGGCTGGACCCGGCGCTGGTGGCGATACCTTTGCCGCCGGCCTCTCGCTCTCGCCAGCCCAATGGGCCATGATTGCCGGGCTCGCCCCTCTCGTCGCCGGCATGACCACCTTCACGGCGCGGCTGACCGTGCGGCGCACCCTGGCCGAACTGGTGTGACATGCTTGTGCTGCTTGACCGCGACGGCGTCCTGAACGAGGACAGACCAGACCATGTGCTGAACCCCGGCCAGCTGGTGATGCTTCCCGGATCGGCAGAGGCGGTCGCCCGGCTGAATGCGGCTGGCCATCTGGTGGCGATCTGCACCAACCAGTCCTGTGTGGGGCGGGGCATGATCCCGGCCGACATGCTGGACCGCATTCACGACCGGCTGCGCGACGAACTCGCACGGGTGGGCGCCCGCGTGGATCTGCTGCTGGCCTGCACCGATCCACCGTGGGCCGCAGGCCCCCGCCGCAAGCCGGCGCCCGGCATGCTGCGCGAGGCGCTGGGCCATTTCCGTGTTCCGGCAAGCCAGACGCCGTTCATCGGCGATTCACTGGGCGATCTCGAAGCCGCCCATGCTGCGGGCTGCCGCCGGATTCTGGTGCGCACCGGCAAGGGGGCCGCAACCCAGGCAAAGGGCCTGGCCGCAGACCTGCTGCCCGTGGCCGTGCGCGTTGACCTTGGCGAGGCGGTGGACGCCCTGCTGGCTGAGTGGGGTTCCACCACGCCATGAACCCGCAGCGCCGCCTGGGCAGGAGCCGCGAGAGGCGTGAGGCGCGCAATGCCCTCCTGCTGCGTCTGCTTGGCCTGTGTGCGGTGCTTGTGGTGCTTGGTTGGCTTGGTGGCTTCACCTGGTTTATCGGCACCCTACCAAAGGGGGAGCGCAGCGACCGCAAGACCGACGGCATCGTCGCCCTGACCGGCGGCCCGGCCCGGCTGGACGAAGCCGCGATCATGCTTGCCGAAGGACGCGGCCGGCGCCTGTTGATCTCTGGCGTCAACCGGGAAACCAGTGCCGAGGCCATCCGGCAGACCCTGGACCTGCCCTCGGCCCTGTTCGATTGCTGCGTCGACCTTGGCCGCGAGGCGGCAGATACGGTGGGCAATGCGCGCGAAACGGCAGCCTGGGCGGCACGCAACCAGTTTCACAGCCTGCGCGTCGTCACCTTTGCGGCCCACATGCCACGCAGCCTGGTGGAACTCCAGTCGGCCCTGCCCGCAGATGTGGAACTGGTCGCCCATCCCGTCCTCACGGAACGGGTACGACCGGCAAACTGGCTGGCGCATCCCTCTGCGGCCCTGTCGCTGGCTTATGAATTCAGCAAATATGTCGTCAGCCTCGTGCGGTGGCGGACATTCAACCTTGCGGTGACCATGGGTCTGATCCCTGGCAGCACAGCCGCCGACCCCCGTCAGGAGACGGCATCATGATCTGGCTGCGTTCGGCGCTTTTCAATCTTGGTTTTTATCTCTGGACGCTGGTGGTGGGCACCGGCCTCATTCCCACGCTTGTCATGCCGGCCCAGGTCAGCATCTATGGCCAGCGCTTCTGGGCGCGCGGCGTGGTGTTCCTGATGCGCTATGTCGCTGGCATCACCTATGAGGTGCGCGGGGTCGAGAACATCCCCCATGGCGCCTCGCTGGTGGCGTCCAAGCACCAGTCGGCCTTTGATACGGTCGTCTTTCCGCTGATGATCCGCGACCCGGTGCTGGTGCTGAAGCGCGAGCTGATCTACATCCCGTTCTACGGCTGGTACGCGGTGAAGTGGGGCATGATCCCGGTGGACCGCAAGACCGGGCCAAGCGCCCTGCGCAGCATGCTGAAGGCAGCCCGGCCCGTACTGGCCCAGGGACGCCCCATCTTCATCTTTCCCGAAGGCACCCGCATGGCCCCGGGGGCTGCCCCGGACTACAAGCCGGGCGTGGCCGCCCTCTATCGCGAGTTGAAGGTGCCCTGCGTGCCCGTCGCCCTCAACTCAGGGCTTTATTGGCCGCGACGGACCATCCGGAAAAATCCGGGTCGCATCATTGTGGAATTCCTGCCCCCCATCCCGCCAGGCCTCAGCCGCCCCGACTTCATGGCCCGCCTGCAAAGCGACATCGAGACCGCCACGACCCGCCTGGTTGCCGAGGGGAACGGGCATCAGGCCTGACAGATTTGGTCACCCCCTGTGGCCCTACCTGTGGACAGCCTGGTGCTGCCGGCCTGTGAAGAATGGGGATAAACCGGGAAGTGCTTGGGTTTCAGGCACTTCCCCGGCGCCCGGCAGGGGGCGGGCCTGAGGGAAACATAACAGGAACATTTTCTTGCCGGGATCAACCGCCGGGCTTAAGATCGCGCCCTTGCCCGCGTCCCGCCCCGGCACCGAAACAGGGATTAACATGATCGCCGTCGCCCCCATCAGCCAGCAGATCTGGGACATGAAGTACCGGCTGAAGGGCCCGGACAACGAACCGCTTGATGCCACCATCCCCGACACCTGGAAGCGCATCGCCCGGGCCCTTGCCGAGGCCGAGGCGCCCGAGAGCCGGGACGCGTGGACCGCCCGCTTTGCCGAGGCGCTGGAGGGTTTCCGCTTTCTGCCGGCCGGCCGCATCATCGCGGGCGCCGGCACCGGCCGCCGGGTGACGCTGTTCAACTGCTTTGTCATGGGCACCGTGCCCGACGACATGTCGGGCATCTTCGAGCATCTGCGCGAAGCAGCCCTCACCATGCAGCAGGGCGGCGGCATTGGTTATGACTTCTCCACCCTGCGGCCCAAGGGCGCGCGGGTGAAGGGGGTTGGGGCCGATGCGTCCGGCCCGCTGTCATTCATGGACGTGTGGGACGCCATGTGTCGCACCATCATGTCGGCCGGGCATAGGCGCGGCGCCATGATGGCCACCATGCGCTGCGACCATCCCGACATCGAGCGCTTCATCGAGGCCAAGCGCGACCCCGGCCGCCTGCGCATGTTCAACCTCTCGGTGCTGATCACCGATGCCTTCATGGCGGCGGTGGCCGCCGACGAGGCGTGGAACCTCGTTTTCGAGGGCACGGTCTATCGCAGCCTGCCGGCGCGCGACCTGTGGGACGCCATCATGCGGGCGACCTACGCCTTTGCCGAACCGGGCGTGATCTTTGTCGACCGCATCAACCAGCAGAACAACCTCTCCTATTGCGAGACGATTGCCGCCACCAATCCCTGTGGCGAACAGCCTTTGCCGCCTTATGGCGCCTGTCTGCTTGGCTCGATCAACCTCGCCGCTTTGGTGCGCGAGCCTTTTACCGAAGCGGCCCATATCGACATGGCCGAGTTGGAGGGCCTGGTCGCCACCGCCGTCCGCATGATGGACAATGTGGTCGACACCTCGAAATTCCCGCTGGAGGCCCAGGCCCACGAGGCGGCGGCCAAGCGGCGCATCGGCCTTGGCGTCACGGGCCTGGCGGATGCCCTGATCATGTGCCGCGCCCGCTATGGCGCCCCCCAGGCCCTGAAGCTGATCGAGGCCTGGATGGGGGCCTTGAGGGAAGCGGCCTATCGCGCCTCTGCCCTGCTGGCGGCGGAAAAAGGCCCCTTTCCCCTGTTCGACCGCGACGCCTATATGCAGGCGCCAACCATCCGTGCACTGAGCGAGGAAACCCGCGCCCTGATCGCGCAGCACGGCATCCGCAATGCGCTGCTCACCTCCATCGCCCCCACGGGCACGATCTCCATCCTGGCTGACAATGTCTCGTCCGGGCTGGAGCCGGTGTTCTCGTTCAGTTACACCCGCAAGGTCCTGATGCCCGACGGCAGCCGCCGCGAGGAAGAGGTGACCGACCATGCCGTGCGCCTGTGGCGCCGCCTGCATGGCGAGGATGCGGCCCTGCCCGATTATTTCGTGGATGCCCAGACGCTGGCCCCGGCCGACCATGTGCGCGTGCAGGCCCTGGTGCAGCGCTTTGTCGACAGCTCCATCTCCAAGACCATCAACGTGCCGGAATCCATCAGCTTTGATGATTTCAAGGACGTCTATCTGATGGCGTGGGAGCAGGGCTGCAAGGGCTGCACCACCTATCGCCCCAACGATGTAACCGGCTCCGTCCTCTCGGTAGAACCCAAGAAGGAACCCGTCGCCCAGACGGAACTGCCGCTGGACGCCACCCCCACAAGTTCCCGGCCAACCGACCCCTATGAGGCGGGCGGCGTCATCTATATGACGCGTCCGCTGGACCGGCCGGAAGTGCTGCCCGGCAAGACCTACAAGATCCGCTGGCCGGAATCCGAACATGCGATGTATGTAACCCTGAACGACATCGTGCAGGATGGCCGGCGGCGCCCGTTCGAGGTGTTCATCAACTCCAAGAACATGGAGCATTATGCCTGGACGCTGGCCCTGACCCGCATGATCAGCGCGGTATTCCGGCGCGGCGGCGATGTGTCGTTCGTGGTGGAAGAACTGAAGGCCGTGTTCGACCCGCGCGGCGGCCACTGGATGGGTGGGCGCTATGTGCCGTCCCTGCTGGCGGCCCTGGGTGAGGTGATCGAACAGCACCTGATCGACACCGGCTTCATCGCCAGCCCCGACGCGGAAGATATCGCCGTGCCCCTGGTCAAGGCCATGGACGGCACGGGCTCAGGCTCGGGTTCGGGCACCGTTTCAGGCACTGGCCACAGCGACGGCCGCCCCAACGGCGCCCGCACCTGCCCCCGCTGCAGCCAGCCCGCCCTGCTGCGCCAGGAAGGCTGCGATACTTGTGTCTCTTGCGGTTACTCAAAGTGCGGCTGAGGTCTGGGGCCTGACAGGCTCAGCGCCCCAGCGGCACCAGGGCCAGCAGGATCAGGGCGGCGCCAAGGCCCTGAACCGGGCTTAGGGTCTCGCCCAGCAGCAGGATGGCGGCCAGCACCGCCACCACGGGCTCGAGGTTCATCAGGCCGGACGAGCGCATGGGGCCGACATGGGGCAGGCCCGCAAAGAACATGATCAGGCCGCCGGTGAACGTCAGCACCGAGCCCACAAAGCCGGCCCAGCCGAGCGTGGTTACAGGCAGGTGCACATCCCCCAGCAGCAGGGCCGCCACGCTGCAGAACACGCCTGCCCAGACAGAGGCATCGAAGGTGAGGCGCAGGCTATCCACCCGGTCGCCCAGACGCCCGGCCAGCAGCACCATGGCGCCATAGGAGCATGCCGCCAGCCCTGCCAGCATCAGGCCCCAGGGATCGGGGGAGGTGACCGGCACCCCCAGCACGATGGCAACCCCGGCAAAGGCGGCAAGTGCTGCCAGCCAGCGCAGGGGCGTGGGCCTTTGCCCCAGCACCGGGCGGGCGCACAGGGTGACCATGATGGGATAAGTGTAGAGAACCAGCGCCGCCAGCCCCACCGGGATCCAGCGCACCGACCCCAGATAGCCATAGGCGACAAACGTCAGCAGCACGCCCACCGCCACGCCCCAGGCGCGCTGGCCAGCGGGCAGGCCCGTGGGCACGCCGCGCACCCGCGCCAGCAGGCCAAGGGCTGCCACCGCCACCCAATAGCGGGTGCAGATCACCGCCAGGGGCGTGGCGCCGCCATCATAGGCAATGCGGGCAAACAGTGCCGTAACGCCATAGGATACCGCTGCCCCAAGGGTCAGCACCAGGCCCAGCAACGGCCGCTGGCGGGCCACCTCTGCCCCCTTCATGCCCCTGCCTCCGCCGCAAGATCTGCCAGAGCGCGGCCCGACAGACGATAGGGTTTCCATTCTGCCTGGTCGGCAAAGCCGATGCGTTCATAAAAGGCACGGGCCGGGTTCCAGTGCAGCACCGACAGGTCGAGACGCGCACCGCCGCGCGCCACCGCCACACCGGCCACGGCGGCCAGCAGACGGCGGCCAAGGCCTGTGCCGCGCGCCGCCTCCACCACGAAGAGATCCTCCAGATAGATCCCCATGCGGCCCTCCCAGGTGGAGAAATTGGTGAAGTAAAGGGCGAAGCCAAGGGGCGCCCCCGCCGCGTCCTCGGCAATCAGCGCCTCGAAGGCGGCACCCGGCCGCAGGCCGTGCTGGCGCAGATCCGCCTCGGTTGCTTTCACCACCTCGGGCGGGGCCTTTTCGAAGGCGGCAAGATCGCGGATGAGGCCCAGCAGTTTTCCGGCATCGTCCGCCGTGGCAGCACGGATCACGGCAGTCATGGCACCTCTTTCACAACAGCTGGTGGGCGCAGTGCCAGGGCGACCCCTGCCACCACCAGGGCCATGCCGCCAAGGGCCACAAGACCCATGCGCTCGTCAAACAGCAGCCAGGCCTCCACCGCCGTTACCGGCGGCACGAGGTAGAAATAGCTGGCCACCCGCGATGCCGCCCCTTCACGGATCAGGATCAGCAACAGGCTGATGGCACCCAGTGACAGCACGAACACCAGCCAGCCAAGGGCAAAGATGAAATGGGGGGTCCAGTCGATGTGCATGCTCTCGGTCAGCAGGGCGCCTGTCCCCGTCACCACGCCGGCTGCCACAAACTGGATGGCATTGCCCGTGCGCAGGTCCATCGCCCCACCAAAGCGCTTTTGATAGAGCGTGCCCGCCGTCATGCCCACAAGGGCAAGACCCGACAGGCCCATGGCAAAGGGCGAGCCCAGGCCCTGCCCCAGCTTGTTCGCCACCACCAGCCCGATGCCGCCAAGGCCCAGCAACAGGCCAAGCCACTGCACAGGGCGCACCCGCTCCCCCAGCAGCGGCCCGGCAAGGGCGGCCGTCAGCAGGGGTTGCAGGCCGACGATCAGGGCGGAAACCCCGGCCGGCACGCCCTGGTGGATGGAGGCAAAGACACCCCCAAGATAGACGCCATGTACCAGCACACCCGCCACCACCAGATGGCCAAGGGTGGCCGGGTCGCGGGGCCAGGGGGCGCGTGACACCGCTGCCGCCGTTGCCAGCAGGACCGCCACCAGCAGAAAGCGCAGGGCGAGGAAGGTGAGGGGTTCGGCAAAAGGCAGACCAAATTTGGCGCCGATGAAACCGGTGCTCCACAGCAGCACGAACAGGCCCGGCATGGCCGCAATGAACAGGGAACGCGCCTTCGCCTTCATCAAACCGGGATCTCCGCTCGGCCCGGCAGGTGGCCGGATCCCCCACCCTCGCCTATAAGTTGGCACTTCGCCACTGACCTTTGGGATCCCGCCATGCGTTTCATTGCCCTGGGCGCCGCCATTGTTGGGGCCGTTGCGGCCTATAGCGCCTGGTGGCTGAGTGTCGCGCACAGCGTGCCGGCGCTGATCGCGCAGCAGGCCGAGCGGGCCCGCGCTGCTGGCTATGAGGTGGAGACCGGCACGCCCACGGTGGAGGGCTATCCCTATCGCATGGTCGCGCGCCTGCCTCGTCTGGTCCTGGCCGCGCCAAAGGCCGCCGGCAGCCCCCGCTATGAGGGGGAACAGGTTACCATGGTGGCCCAGCCCTGGAACCTCAATCACCTGATCATCCGCGCTGACGGGACGGAACGCCTATCCTGGCAGCCAGCGGGGGATGCAGGCCGCACCAGCCTGAAGATCGACGCCAGCCGCGCCTTTGCCAGCCTTGTGCTGCGCGACGGCGCCCTGGAACGGCTGGCGCTGGACCTGACGGAACCGCGCCTGCGGACCGATGCCATGACAACCGACCTGGGCTTGAAGCGCATTCAGGTTCACGCCCGCCGCCTGCTCAAAGAAGAGGGGGCCGAGGGGGCGGGGCTGGAACTGGCCCTTGAGGCCGAGGCGGCGGCCCTGCCTCCGGAATGGATTGGGCCACTTGGCCCCGAGATGGCGCTCGCCCGTCTGGCCCTGAAGCTGAGCGGCCCCCTGCCCGTGGCCCTCGACGCGGCAGCGGCGGCGGCCTGGCGCGACGCTGGCGGCACCCTGGAGGTGGAGCAACTGGCGGTGAAATGGGGCCGCATGGATGCGACCGGCGACGGCACCCTGGCGCTGGACGAGCAGATGCGCCCGCTTGGCGCCTTTGGCCTGCACGTTTCTGGCTGGGAACAGGGGATCGCGGCAGCGGTGGCCAGCGGCCGCATCAAGCAAAAGGCCGGTGATGCGGCCCGCCTCGCCCTTGGCCTGCTGGGGCTTGCCAACCACGACGCAGAGGGCCGTGTGGGCGTGCCCTTCACCCTGCAGAATGGCCGCGTGCTGGTGGGGCCGGTGCCCGTGGCAACGCTTGATCCGCTGTTCTGAAGAGGGCGCTCAGCCCTCGTCGCCGTGGGGCTTGTGGCGACCAAAATCGGGAGCGGGCACTTCCTGGCCCGCATCAATGATGCCACGCCGGATCGCCCGGGTGCGGGTGAACAGGTCGAACAGCGTGTCGCCATCGCCCCAGCGGATGGCGCGCTGCAGGGCGATCAGGTCCTCGGTGAAGCGGCCGAGCATCTCGATCACCGCCTCGCGGTTGTTGAGGAACACGTCGCGCCACATGGTGGGGTCCGACGCCGCAATGCGGGTGAAATCGCGAAAGCCACCGGCCGAGAACTTGATCACTTCCGAGCGGGTGACCGTCTCGAGGTCCGAGGCCGTGCCGACGATGTTATAGGCAATCAGATGGGGCACGTGGCTGGTGATGGCCAGCACCAGATCGTGGTGGGCGGGCTCCATCACCTCGACCCGGGCGCCCATGGCCGTCCACCAGGCCGTAACCCGGTCGGTGGCAGCTGTGTCCGTCCCCGCCTCGGGCGTGAGAATGCACCAGCGATTATCGAAAAGGTCGGCAAAGCCCGCCTCTGGCCCCGACTGTTCGGTGCCGGCCACCGGATGGCCCGGCACGAAATGGACGCCGTCTGGCAGATGGGGCTTTACGTCGCGCACGACCGAGGCCTTGACCGAGCCCACGTCCGAGACGATGGCGCCGGCGGCCAGATGCGACCCCATCTCCTGCGCCACGGCCGCACAGGCGCCGATGGGGGTGCAGATCACGATCAGGTCGGCGCCCTGCACCGCCTCGGCCGCCGTGGCGTGCACACTGTCAGCCAGACCCAGGCGCAGCGCCGTCTCGCGGCTGGCGGCACTCTTGGCATGGACCGCAATGTGCCGGGCAAGGCCACCGCGCCGTGTGGCGTGCGCAATGGACGAGCCGATCAGGCCGATACCGATCAGGGCCAGGCGTTCGAACGGGGGGAAGCCGTCGGCCATCTCAGACGCCGCGCAGGAAATCGGCCAGGGCCGATGCCAGCGCCTCGTTCTCTGGCCCGGTGCCGATGGAGATGCGCAGGGTGCCGGGCAGGCCATAGCCCTCCATCCGGCGCACCAGAATGCCACGCGCAATCAGGAAGGCATCGGCATCGGGTGCCCGCTGGCCCTCGCGGTCGGGGAATTTGACCAGAATGAAATTGCCGACAGAGGGCACCACATCAAGGCCAAGCTGGTTCAGCCGGCCGCTGAGCCAGGCGCGCCATTCGGCATTGTGGGCCAGCTGGCGGGCGGTGAAGTCCGTGTCGTCCAGCGCCGCCACCCCGGCCGCCTGGGCCGGCAGGGAGACATTGAAAGGGCCACGCAGGCGGTTGAGCACATCAATGATGCCAGGCGACCCATAGCCCCAGCCCAGCCGCAGGGCGGCCAGCCCATAGAGCTTGGAGAAGGTGCGCAGCATGATGACATTCTCGGCACTGTCCACCAGCCGCACGCCCGCCTCGTAATCCTCGGCATCGACGAACTCGGCATAGGCCGCGTCCAGCACCAGAAGGACAGTGTCGGGCAGGCCGGCATGCAGGCGGCGTACCTCCGAGGTGGAGATATAGGTGCCGGTGGGATTGTTCGGATTGGCGAGGAAGACGATGCGGGTGGCGGGCGTCACCTTTGCCAGCAGGGCGTCCACATCGGTGGTCAGGTTGCGTTCTGCCGCCATCACCGGGGTGGCACCCGCGGCATGGGCGGCAATGGGATACATCAGGAAGCCATGGCGCGAGAGCAGCACCTCGTCCCCCGGCCCGGCATAGGCCTTGGCCAGCAGGGAGATCAACTCGTCAGACCCGGCGGAACAGACAATGCGGGCGGCATCCAGATCATGGTGGCGGGCAATGGCGGCGCGCAGGTCGACGGCGCCGCCATCGGGATAGCGGTGCAGCTTGGCGCCCATGTCCACAAAGGCGGCACGCGCCCGGGGGCTGGCGCCAAGGGCCGCCTCGTTGGATGACAGCTTGATGGGCTCGGCCGTGCCGCCCGCCGTCGACTTGCCACCAACATAGGGCGCGATCTCGAGAACGCCGGGACGTGGCTGCAGCATGATGGATCCTTTGGTCTGTTTGCCAGGGTCTCTTGGGCGATCAGGCGCGCGGCGGCGCCGGCTCCAGCACCATCTGGGAGGCAAAGCCACCAAGGACGAGCGCCCGGTCCACCACGCCGTCGCCAGCACTGGCAAGGCTCTGGAGGCGGCGATCGTCAGCGGCCACATGGCCTGTCACCTCAGCAAGATGGACGCTGTTGGCGCCTTCGCCCACGGTCGCGACGATATGCCCATCGAGGCCCACCTGTTCAAGCAGGCCTGTCAGGCGGGTGCGGCTGGTGGAGCCGGCGAGGCCGATGCCGATATAGGCATGGTCCTCGCCACTGGCCTCGGCCTCAAAGGCGCCGACGACAACGGCGGAGGGTGGACGCCCACCGCCATCATCGCGCCAGGCAAAGGGCAGGCGCGCAACAATGCGCGGCGCGCCGGCGGCAAACAGCAGGGGCCACCAGGGCTCCACCTCGGCACTGTCAGGGGTGGGCAGCACGGCAACCACGCCCGGCCGCTCCGACACGGCGCGAATGGCCTGATGGGCGCTGTCGTGCAGCATCATGGGGGTGTCCGGCCCGAAATGGCTGCGCCCAAGATCCCAGAAGGCGAGCATGGCCACCGTCCGCTCGTCCGAGCCGGGCCAGACCGCCACATCAAGCGGGCCCTGCATGCGCAGGAACTCGGTCATCAGGGTGCGCCAGAGGGCGGCAACGGTCGCCGCAGGCAGGCTGCCCTGATGGCGGGCCAGCAGGCGGCGCAGGATCTGTGCCTCGCGCCCCGGACGCATGAAGACGCCGGCGCTGCCGGCCAGGGCCTTGGCAGCACCCACTTGTTCGACCACCGAGGCGCGCTGCATCAGCAGATCGTGCAGACGGGCGTCGATATCGTCGATCTCGCGGCGCAGATCTTCGAGACTGGCAGGCACGGCAGACATGGGGGCGAGGTCGATCCGGGAAGAAATACGGCCCCCTCTTTAGTCCCCACCCGGCCCAAATGCAAAGAAAGATTGACAGGGCCGGGAGCCACACTCTAGCTACACGGTCCGCGAACGACCCTTTGCGCGGCCGCTGCCCAGGCCGCCCTTCCGGTGGTGCCGGGGCGCCGGGGCGAGGGTCCGCGAGGGCCGACGAGAGAGATGAGCACAGAACCGAATTCTCCCCCCAGCCTGCAGGGCCAGCTTGCCATCCTTGGCGAGGCCGTGCCGCTGGAGCTTGATTGTGGCGCCCGCCTTGGCCCCTTCAACATGGGCTATCAGACCTATGGCACGCTGAATGCCGCGCGCTCCAACGCGGTGCTGATCTGCCATGCCCTGACCGGCGACCAGCATGTGGCGAGCGAGAACCCCGTCACCCACAAGCCCGGCTGGTGGACCCTGCTGGTCGGCCCCGGCCTGCCCATCGACACCGACCGTTATTTCGTCATCTGTTCCAATGTGCTGGGCGGCTGCATGGGCACCACCGGCCCGCGCGACATCGACCCGGCCACGGGCAAGGCCTATGGCCTGACCTTCCCGGTCATCACCATTGGCGACATGGTGCGTGCCCAGGCCATGCTGCTGGACCATCTGGGCATCGAGAAACTGTTCTGTGCCATCGGCGGCTCCATGGGCGGCATGCAGGTGCTGCAATGGGCCTCGGCCTATCCGGAGCGGGTGTTTGCGGCGGTGCCGATTGCCTGTGCGGCCCGCCATTCCGCCCAGAACATCGCCTTTCATGAGGTCGGCCGCCAGGCAATCATGGCGGATCCCGACTGGTGCGCCGGCGACTATCTGGCCCAGGGGCGCAACCCCCGGGCGGGCCTGGCGGTGGCGCGCATGGCGGCGCATATCACCTATCTGTCGGAACAGGCCCTGCACCGCAAGTTCGGCCGCAACCTGCAGGACCGGCCGCGCATCGCTTATGGCTTTGAGGCGGAGTTCCAGGTGGAATCCTATCTGCGCCACCAGGGCTCGACCTTTGTCGACCGGTTCGACGCCAATTCCTATCTCTACATCACAAGGGCGATGGACTATTTCGACCTGGCCGAGGCCCATGGCGGTTCGCTGGCGGCGGCCTTTGAGGGCACGCGCACGCGCTTCTGCATCGCCTCGTTCACGTCCGACTGGCTGTTTCCGACCTCGGAGAACCGCAAGATCGTGCATGCCCTCAATGCCGTTGCCGCCAATGTCAGCTTTGTCGAGATCGACAGCGACAAGGGCCATGACGCCTTCCTGCTGGACGAGCCGGAGTTCCACGCGACACTGACAGGCTTCCTGTCGGCCGCCTGGGACGCCCGCCAGCGCACGGCCTGACCCGCATGACAATCGAAACTCCCTCCCCCCTGCCCCTGCGCACCGACCTTGCCCTGATCGCCGAGATGGTGACGCAGGATGCCCGGGTGCTGGACGTGGGCTGTGGCGATGGCGCCCTGCTGCGCCACCTGATCGTGGCCAAGAACGTAGACGGGCGCGGCGTGGAATTGAGCCAGGCGGGCGTCAACGCCTGTGTGGCCCGGGGCCTCTCCGTGATCCAGGGCGATGCCGACACCGACCTGCGCGACTATCCCGCCGCCGCCTTTGACTTCGTGATCCTCAGCCAGACCCTGCAGGCCACCCGCCAGCCGCGCCTGGTGATCGAGGACCTGCTGCGCATCGGCCGCCGGGCCATCGTCTCGTTCCCGAATTTCGGCCATTGGCGGGTGCGCTGGCACCTGCTGACCCAGGGTACCATGCCCATGACGGGCACCCTGAACCAGCCCTGGCATTCCACCCCCAATATCCACCTGTGCACGGTGACGGACTTTGTGAACCTGTGCGATGAGCTGGGCATCACCATCGAGCGCATGCTGAGCGTGGATGCCCGCAGCCGCGCCCGGTCGGGGGTTTCAACCCGCTTTGCCAATCTCTTTGGCGAGCAGGCGGTGTTCCTGCTCAGCAAGCCCTGAAATGCTCCCGGAATCCGGCTGCCGCCTGAAACCCGCCGGCACGGCCACGGGCACGCCCGAGGGGCGCAGCTGGCGGGCGCGCGCCGCCCTGAGATAGCCATCCACGGCATAGATCTGTTTCGACGCCTCCACCACATGCACGCCGGCAAAGCCCGGCCACCAGCGCGCCCCCACGGTCTCCAGCCCACTGGCGGTACGCAGGATCATGGGCATGTCGGAGGGCGGCAGGTGCAGGGCACTGGCCCAGCGGGTGGGGTTGAACAGGCTGTCGCGCAGGGCCTGGGTCAGCTGGCGGCTGGAAAAGGGCCGGCCCTGGGCAAAGGGCGTGCCTTCCCGCCTCGACCACAGGCCCGTGCGATTGGGCACCACCACGATCAGGCGCCCGGCCGGCGTCAGCACGCGCCAGATCTCGCGCAAAGACGCCGCCACCTGGTCCGACACCTCCAGGCCATGGACCACCAGCACGCGGTCCACGCTGGCATCAGGCAGGGGCAGGCGATCATCCTCCACCAGGGCCACCAGACCTGGCGCATCATCGGGCCAGTGCACCACCCCCTGGCCCGCCGGCATGAGGGCCAGCACCCGCTCTGCCTCCTCCCGGAAGGCACGCAGGAAAGGCGTGGCATAGCCAAGGCCCAGCACCCGCAGATGCGAGACATCGGGCCAGAAGCCGCGCACCTGCCGGCGGACAAGACGGCGCGCCACCGCCCCCAGAGGCGAGGCATAAAAGGCGCGGAGGTCGACAACATCAGGGCGCATGACGGGTCCAGTCTAGCATGATGCGGCTTTCACAAGAATGTGGCTTTCATCCTGGCGCAGGGCGGCTAATCTTGGGGCCATGTCACACACATCCCCCGCGCACGGCGCCCTCGAAATCCACCTCGTCCCCTGTCTGGCCGACAATTACGCCTATCTGATCCGCGATCCCGGATCCTCGGCGGTCGGCATTGTCGACCCGTCGGAGGCGGCGCCCGTGGAGGCGGCCCTGGCGGCACACGGGCTGCGGCTGACCCATATCCTCAACACCCACCATCATTTCGACCATACCGGCGGCAATCTTGAGCTGAAGGCGAAATGGGGCGCCGAAGTGGTTGGCCCCGCCGCCGACCGCGAGCGCATTCCCGGCATCGACCGCGCGCTGGGCGAGGGCGACACCTGGGATTTCGGCACCGCCACCGCCCGCATCTTTGACATTCCCGGCCACACCAAGGGCCACATCGCCTTCTGGTTCGAACAGGCGCAGGCGGTATTCACCGGCGACACCCTGTTTGCGCTGGGCTGTGGCCGCATGTTTGAAGGCACCGCCGACCAGATGTGGGCGAGCCTGTCGAAGCTTGCCTCTCTGCCCGACGCCACGCGCATCTATTGCGGCCATGAATATACCCAGAGCAACGCCCGCTTTGCCCTGAGCGTGGAGCCCGACAATGCCGCCCTGCAGGCCTATGCCAAGGAGGTAGACAGCCTGCGCGCCGCCGGCCAGCCCACCATTCCCGCCACCATGGGGCGCGAGCGGGCGGCCAACCCCTTTCTGCGCGCGACCGAAGCCGGGATTGCGGCCCGCCTGGGCCTGGCCGGTGCCGGCCCCGTGGCGGTCTTTGCCGAAACCCGCCTGCGCAAGGACAATTTCTGATGCCGGCAAGCACGCTCAAACTGCTCGGCTCCATCACCTCGCCCTTTGTGCGCAAGGTGCGGGTGGTGGCCATGGAGCTGGGCCTGGGCGACCGGCTGGAACTGGTGCCGACCGAAACCAGCGACCCGGCGCTGGGCCTGATCAATCCCCTTGGCAAGGTGCCGGCGCTGCTGCTGGCCGATGGCACGGCGCTTTATGACAGCGCGGTGATCGTGGAGTATCTCGATCATCTGGGGGGCGGCACCCTGCTGCCCCCGGCTGGCCCGGCGCGCTGGCCCGTGCTGGTGCTGCAGGCCCTGGCCGATGGCATGGCGGATGCGGCGGTATACTGCGTGATGGAAAAGCGCCGCCCGCCCGCCGCCCGCTCGGCCGACGCACTCGCCTTGCAGCGGGGCAAGATGCTGCGCGGCCTCGACCGGCTGGAGGCCGACGTGGCCAGCCTCGACGCCCTGAACGCGGGCACCATCGCGGCGGCCGTCACCCTTGGCTATTTCGATTTCCGCCATCCCGATCTGGGCTGGCGGGCCGAGCGGCCGAAGCTGGCCCGCTGGTATGAAAGCCAGGCCAGCCGCCCGGCCATGCTGGCCACCGCCCCGCCCGAGGCCTGAGGGCCATGGCCGAGACCGCCGCCTCCCTCATCCGCGCCCTCAACCTCGCCCCGCACCCGGAGGGCGGGCATTACCGCGAGATCTTCCGCAGTGCCGAGGCGACCTCGATCTATTTCCTGCTGGAGGTGGGGGAGGTTTCGGCCTGGCACCGGGTGAACGCGGTGGAGATCTGGAACTATCACGCGGGCGACCCGCTGGTGCTGACCCTCAGCGAAAACGGCCACGACGCCACCGCCCTGCACCTTGGCCCCGACATAAGCCGCGGCCAACACCCGCAAATAATCGTCCCCAAAGGCGCCTGGCAAACCGCCGAAACCCTCGGCCACTGGACCCTGGCCGGCTGCGTAGTGGCGCCCGCGTTCACGTTTGAGGGGTTCGAGATGGCCCCCGCAGACTGGCGGCCGGTGCCGAGGGGGCGAAATTAAAAGGGGCCTCTGCCCGAAAGCAGAGACCCCAATCTTTCATCACGCCCCCGAAGGGGAGTGACTTGCTGTAGCTGCTCTCCAAAACAGCTGCCCTAGAATTGCAAAAATAATTACACCCGTCAATATACGTTCCTGCTCGTAACGTAGCTTTTTGGGTGTGGTCATGCAGACAGGGCTCGGCTGGGGTATAGACCTTGGGGTTGGCAGCATTGGCTTTGCCTTGGCGCGGAGGAACGCCGAGGGCGATCCCGTTGAACTGATCGACGGGGTTTCACACATCTTCCCGGCCTCTGCCGGGGGTGCCGAGCGGCGCACCTTCCGCTCCATCCGCACCCAGCACCAGCGCCACAGCCACCGCATCGACGATCTCGAAAAGCTGCTGCGAAAGCACCTCGGCTGCCCGGACGCCACCTCAGCCGGTTGTTCCGACCTGCAGTTGCCCCCCGCTGTCGAGGGTGGCGAGCCAGTGCCAACCAACCAGCGCGCCTATCTGCGGGCCATGGGTCTGCACCAGGCGCTGACACCGGGCGACCTGTTCAAGGCCCTGCTGCACATCGCCCACAACCGCGGCCAGATCCTGACCCGCGGCCTGCACGCGCCAAAGGACGGCGCGGATGCGGAGAAGGAGGCGAAGGAGCGCAAGGCAACGGCAAATGGGGCGATTACCACCCGGTCGGTCCTGGCGGAACTCGGCCGCACCCTCGGCCAGAGCGCCGACGCACCCCCGGCAACCCCTGGCCAGTTGCTGTGGGAGCGCCACCAGCGGGGTGAAGGGACACGCTTGCGGAAGGACCGGCTGGGGTCGCCAATTTTCATGCGGGCACAACTGGAAGACGAGGTCAGGCGCCTGTTGCTTGCGCAGGCCCTCCATCATGCAAGCCTTGGTGAAGAGGCCGTGCGCGACCAAATACAGGAAGCGGTGTTCTGGACCAAGGAAGGCACCGCCCCCCAACCCGGGCGCTGCATGTATGGCCTCAAAGGGCCGGATGGCCTTGTGGAGCTGCGCGTACGCAAGGCCAGCGAACTGTTCCAGACCAAGCGGATCTATGAAGAACTCAACAATCTGCGCCTGCGCGACCGGCTGACAGCGCGGGAATATGGGATCACGTTGGAACAGCGGGATACCCTTGCGACCATGGTTCTGGAGGGAACGGAACTCACGATCCCAAGGCTGCGGAGCGCATTGAAACTGGGGAAAGGCGCTGACGCACCCCTGAGCAGCCTTGAGGAAAACAAGCGCAAGGGCGGCAAGGGCCGATCTGTTAGCACGGCCATTGCCGCCCACCCCCTCGCCCATGCCATGGCAGGCGCCAAGGCCCTGCCCGTGTGGACTGCCATGGCAGCCGAGAGGCGCGAGGCGCTTTTCGAACTATTGGCGACGAACGACGACCTCGACGATGTACGTGCGCGGCTACAGTCGGATTTCGGCTTTGATGAAGCCCTTGCTGAGAAACTGGCAGAAGCAAAATTGCCCGCCGGGCGTGGGGCGGCTGGCCCCACCGCAACCGCGCGTCTGGGTGAGGCCCTGCGGGCGGCTGTGATTTCAAATCAGGAGGCAGAAGTTGCCTGCGGCCTGCAGGCCCTGACAGGGCATGACGGACTGATCGTTAGCCCCCTGCCCTATTATGGTGAGCTGTTTCCACTCGCCTGCGTCGGCGGCAGCGGCGTGGTCGGAGACCCGCCAGAAGTACGCTATGGCCGGATTCCCAACCCGGTTGTTCACACAACGCTTAACCGGCTGCGCAAGCTGGCCAACGCCTATGTCAAACGGTATGGCCCACCGGAATGGATCAACCTCGAAGTTGCGCGTGATCTGAACAAGAGCGCGGAAGAACGCGAGAAAATCGAAAAAGCTTCGAACGACAACGCAAGGAAGAATGATGCCTATGCCGACAGGATCAGGCAGCACGGCGCACGCGTGGTGCGGCCCAACCTGATCAAATTAAAACTTTTTGAGTATCAGAAAGGCCTGTGCCTTTACACCGGCGCAAAGCTTGAGGAGGCGCATCTGTTTGATGGCACGACCGAGATTGACCATATCCTGCCCCGCGATACCGGCGATGAAAGCATCGGTAACCTTGCCCTCGTGCTGACCAGCGCGAACCAGTACAAGGCAAAGCGAACACCTTATGCCGCCTTCTCCGCCGGCTATGCGGGCAAGGATTATCAGACACTGGTCAATCGCGTTGAGGAACTCCGCCCGTTCAGCCTTTGGCGCTTCGAGACGGATGCGTTGGAAAAGCGGCGCAAGGGCGAGACGGGCGATGCCTTCCAGTCTCGCTATCTGGCCGACACGCGCTACGTCGCCAAACTGTCCCTCAGATATCTTGAGTATCTCGTGGGCGACCCCACCCGCATGCTGGCACTTACCGGCCAGATGACAGCGCAGATGCGCCAGCTCTGGGGCATTGGAACGCTGATTGGCGAAATCATGGTGGAGGATGGCCGCCTCGACGCCCGGATCCTGCGGCCCGAGCGCGATGCCAGCGACGAGGAACGCAAGAACGCGGTAACCGCCCGACGCAAGCTGCGCTTTGACCATCGCCACCATCTGCTGGACGCGATTGTCGCGGCCTGTGTAACACGCAGTGATGTACAGCGTATCGCCACCCTGGCTAGCAAGGTTGGCGGTTTTGAAACCCTGAAGGCTGAGTTGGACAAGCAGGGCGAGGCATTTTTCCGAGGCGGCGGCATGGGATGGCGCAGCGATTTCCGCGCAACCGTGAAGGATTTCCTCACAAGCCAGCCTGAAGCCGAAGGCCTTTCCGCCCGCGTCAGCCTGAAGTCAGATCACAATCCCATGGGCGAACTGCACGCCGCCAAGCATTACAAGATCGTCTGCCCGGTACCAGGCAAGGAAGGCAGTTTCATCTGCTGCGTCCACCAGCCGCTACAGGGTTTCGATAGCTTTGAAGCCTTTGAAAATGTTCTTCTGCCCGATCATGTGCTGGCAGAGGTGAAGAACGCGTTTGACGAAAAGGCAACATTTCATTGGGGCGGCACGAATCCCGTCGCAGCGGCTGAAAATCTGACGCGGGAGCAAAAGGCAATCTGTGACCGCTTGAAAGATATCTATAGGGTAACTTATGAGCAGTTTAAGCGGGCGGTAGAATCTGATCCTGAAAACAAAAAACCCAAAAACCTCGACAAGGAGGTTGCGCTGCAGTCAGTGAGCCAGTTTGTAAAAGAAACAGGTCGACGGCGCTATCGCACCCTTGAGATCAAGTCGTTACGAATTATCAAAGAGGCGCCTGCACCCAAATCAGCACCGGTGCGTGCTGTCGCCACGGCTAACAATGACCGCCTGATCCACTGGATAGATCGCGATAGCAACCCGCATTGGGAAATTGTCGCCACCATTGATGCTGCGCGTCCAGACTATAAGGAAAAGTGGAAGGAACAGGGAGGACGCCTGGTGTTTCGGCTACGCAAGAATGACGTTGTCGAGATGCTTCATGATCCCAAAAACGCCGCAAGTGAACGCGGGCTTTACAGATTGGCCAAGTTTTCAGGCTCCAGCGGCGGCATAGATGCCGAGTTTACGCCAATCGAGGAGGCGCGAGCAGCAAATGAAGGACGAGGTATTTTTACCAAGCGGGTTAGAAGCGAAAAGGCCATAGAAGCATTCAGTATCCGCCATGTTGTCCTGTATCTGGACGGCCGGCAGACCTGGGCAAGCCGCCAGCGTAACTGAGACAGGCCATGTGGCGCGTGGTGGACATAGCCGGTGACGGGCGGCATCTGTCGTTGCAGCGCCAGCATCTGGTGGTCAGCCTTGGCGGGGACGAACTGGGGCGGGTGCCCCTGGCCGATATCCAGTCGGTGATCGTACATGGCCACGGGGCCACCTTCACGGTGGATCTGGCCGTGGCCCTGGCACGGGAGGGGGTGCCGCTGGTGCTGGCGGATTCGGCCCACCGGCCGGTGGCGCTTAGCCTGCCGGTGGACGGGCATTTCGAACACGCCCTGCGCCTGCGTGCCCAGGCCGATGCCAGCCCGGCACGGCGTGACCGCATCTGGCGCGACATTGTGATGGCCAAGATCACCGCCCAGGCCGAGGCGCTGGACATAACGGGCCAGAGAGGTGGTCGTGCATTGGCGAAGTTTTCACGTGCCGTGGAACCGGGTGACCCCGGCAATGTGGAGGGGCGGGCAGCCCGCGCCTATTGGCAGCGCCTGTTTGGCCCAGCCTTTCGCCGGGATCGTGAACGGGGCGATGTGAATGGCGCCCTGAACTATGGCTATACCGTGCTGCGGGCTGCCTGTGCCCGGGCGATTGTGGCGTCTGGCCTGTCTGCGGCGCTTGGCGTGCACCATCGCGGGCGGCTGAATGCCATGCAGCTGGCCGATGACCTGATGGAACCCTATCGGCCCCTTGTGGATATCGTCGTCTGGCAGAACCGCGAGGCATGGGCCGATGGGCTGCCCTCTGAAGGCAAGGCGGCGCTGGTGGCCATCACCAACCGCCCCATTAACGGGCCAGATGGCGTAACCCCGCTGCACCGAGCCCTTGGCGCCACGGCCCTTTCATTGGCCAATCTGTTTTTGGGGTCGCGCAAGGATTTGTGGCTGCCCCCAACCCTCGCCCTTCCGGCGGAGCCCCCCGGCGATGATCACGAAAGCGAAACGGCGGATCCTCCGCAAGCTGTGCGGCGGCGACGTGCGGTCGCGCACCGTGGCGATCTCCGGGTTCCGGGCGATGTGGCTGATCGTGATGTTTGACCTGCCCGTGGGCAGCCTGACCGAACGACGGCGCGCCACGCGCTTTCGCAACCTGCTGCTGGACGAGGGCTTCATGATGATGCAGTTCTCGGTCTATCAGCGTTACTTCGAGAACCGCGACAAGGCGACCAACGCGGCCGACCGAATCGGCCGCAAGGTACCCCCCATGGGCCGCGTCTCTACCCTGTTCCTCACAGACAAGCAGATCGGCCTGACCCGGGTTTACGAGGGTGGCTGAACCGCCCCGGGATTGCCGGAGGCCCCATTTCCTTAGAGGATTGGGGCATGATGACCAAGACGACGACCAAGTTTTCACTGGAGGTCCGCGAGCGGGCCGTCCGGATGGTTCAAGATCACGCAGCCGATTACCCGTCACGGTGGGC
>CANCOY010000013.1 GCA_947379865.1 Acetobacteraceae bacterium | reverse complement strand
GCCGAGCTTTACGCCCCCGATGCCATGCCCCCCAACCTGCGCGCCGCCCACGACCACAATGATGAAGTGCTGGAACGCATCTACATCGGCCGCCGCTTCCGCAACGACACCGAACGCCTCGAAAAACTCTTCGCCCTCTACACGAAGATGACGAACAACCCGAAGGCAAAGGGGGCGTGATGTTAGATCTAGAAAATATGCTTCAATTTTTCAAAAATCAGCTCCCTGCTGGGGTAACATATTTCTCCATTGCATATGCCATTTTTCATTTTTTTGGGAGAAAAATTATAGATAATCGTTTCGCCATTAAACTTGCATCGGCAAAAGCCGAATTTGATAAAAAACTTGATTTTGAGAGAGATCGTCTATCCCGATTAACAGCGTATGATTTGAAGCTAAAAGAAAAAGAATTTGCTGTTTTACCTAAAATACTTAACAAAATTAATAATTTAATTAATTTGATTGAAGATCTTATATTTCTTGCAGATTTTGATAATGCAGATGCTGTTGATGATTTATTTCAGACAGAAAATAATAATGTACTAGGAATTGAAAGCAATAATATAGAGAATGCAAATACTGAAAAATATATTGGAACAGGCGTGAGATATAACAATAAAACAAACGAATATTTACATAATGCGAAACATCGCCTAACACAGTTAAGGCGCTATTTTTTGAAAAATCGTGTATTTCTTCGGCCAGAACAAAAGGAAAAAATAGAAGAAATTATTTCCCTCTTGGCATTTGTTACAAACAATTTGGATACATATATGAATATTATTCAATTTATTTATGGTGAAAATCTTCTTTATTCAGCTGGGTATAAAATTGATAAAGAAGTCAGGCCGAAAATGGCCGAAATCGAGGCGCTCGTCCAGAAAATGATCTTCCCCGAAAGCAAAGGCTGAAGGAGTTGCGTGCATGGTCATGGTTACACACAAAGCAATCCCCGCCGTCTCCCTCACCTGCGCGCGCACGGGCGTGGCGGCGCGGGGGGATGAGCGGGGGATGCGGCCCATGCAGGCGCGCGCCTTTGCCATGCGGGGGGAGCAATATCTGCTGATCAAGTCGCCGCCGGCCTCGGGCAAGAGCCGCGCCCTGATGTTCATCGCGCTGGACAAGCTGCACAACCAGGGCCTGCGCAAGGCCATCATCATCGTGCCAGAGCGGGCGATTGGCGCCAGCTTTGCCGATGCGCCCCTGTCGCAGGCGGGCTTCTGGGCCGATTGGGTGGTGGCGCCGCAGTGGAACCTGTGCAATGCGCCGGGCGGCGACGAAGGCTCTGCCCGGGGCTCGCGGGTGGAGGCGGTGCGGCTGTTTCTGGAGGCGGCCGAGCGGGTGCTGGTGTGCACCCATGCCACCTTCCGCTTTGCCGCCGAGGCTTTGGGCATTGCCGCCTTTGATGGCTGCCTGCTGGCGGTGGACGAGTTCCACCATGCCAGCGCCGACGACGACAACCGCCTGGGCACCCTGGTGTCGGAATTGATCGCCCGCGACCAGGCCCATGTGGTGGCCATGACCGGCTCTTACTTCCGGGGGGATGCAGCACCCGTGCTGCGCCCGGCGGATGAGGCGCGCTTTGCCACCGTCACCTATACCTATTACGAGCAGCTGCACGGCTATGAACATCTGAAGGCGCTGGACATCGGCTATTACTTTTACGCCGGCTCCTATCTGGACAGCATCCACAAGGTGCTGGACAGCAGCCTGAAAACCATTGTCCACATCCCCAATGTGAACGCGCGGGAAAGCACCGCCGACAAGATCCGCGAAGCCAACGAGATCATGGGCGCCCTTGGCACCTGGCAGGGGGAGGAGGCCGCCACCGGCTTTCACCTGATCGAAGGCGCCGATGGCCGCCTGCTGCGGGTGGCTGATCTGGTGGATGACGAGCCGTCGCGCCGCAACCGCGTGATGGCCGCCCTCAAGGACCCGGCGGGGCGCGGCCAGCGTGACCATGTGGATATCATCATTGCGCTCGGCATGGCCAAGGAAGGCTTTGACTGGATCTGGTGCGAACATGCCCTGACCGTGGGCTATCGCGCCAGCCTGACCGAGGTGGTGCAGATCATCGGCCGCGCCACCCGCGATGCGCCGGGCAAGGTGCGCGCCCGCTTTACCAACCTGATTGCCGAGCCCGACGCCAGCCAGGAAGCGGTGGTGGAAGCCCTGAACGACACGCTGAAGGCCATCGCCGCCAGCCTGCTGATGGAACAGGTGCTGGCGCCGCGCTTCAACTTCACGCCCAAGGGCGCCGGGCCGCGCCCCGGTTTCGACTATGGCGAGGGGGGCTATCAGCCAGACAAGGCCAATATCGGCCATTGCCCCGAGACGGGCGCCTGCCATCTGGAGATCAGGGGCCTGGCCATGCCCAGCAGCCGGGAGGCGCAGCGCATCTGTGCCGAGGACATGAACGAGCTTCTGGCCACCTTTGTGCAAGACCCCGTCACCCTGGGGCGCGGCCTGTTTGACCATGAAATGGTGCCCCAGGACCTGACCCAGCTGCGCATGGGCAAGATCGTGCGCGACCGCTATCCCGACCAGTCCGAGGCCGACCAGGAGGCGATCCGCCAGCACGCCGTGGCCGCCCTGGTGCTGACCCAGAAGGCGCGGCCAGAAATGGCGGGAGAAATGGTGGGAGAGGCGCGTAACGAGGCGCGTAACGCCGATACATCCAATGGTGAGAATGTGCTGCGCGCCAACACCGACTTTGTGGATGGCATCCGCCGCTATGCCCTGGAGGTGCGCGAGCTGGACATCGACCTTATCGACAGCATCAACCCCTTTGCCAGCGCCTATGCCGTGCTCTCGCGCGCGCTGGACGAGGGGCTGCTGCGCCAGGTGGAGGAGGAGATTGCGGGGCGCAAGATCGCCATTTCCCACGACGACGCCCGGGCGCTGGCCATGCGCGCCCGCGCCTTCCAGAAGGAGCGCGGCCGCCCCCCCGCCCTTGCCGCCGCCGACCCGTGGGAGCGGCGCATGGCCGAAGGCGTGCTGGCCCTGCGCCGCCATGCCCGCCAGAAAGCCAGAGAACAGACACGGGCAGAGGAGGCCACCGCACATGTCTGAGCCTGATGACCGGGAATTGCTGGAGGAGCTGGGCGTCTCCCTCGACGATGAGGTGGACACTGGCCCCACCGCGCGCGAGGCCCGGCTGATCGCAGGCTTTGAGGAGATCCTGCACTTCCACGCCCGCCACGGCCGCGCCCCCCGCCATGATGCCGAGGGGGATATCTTTGAGCGGTTGCAGGCCGTGCGCCTCGACCGGTTGCGGGCGCAGGCCGATTGCCAGGCCCTGCTGGCGCCCCTCGACGTGGCGGGCCTGCTTCTGGACACGCTGGCGGGCGATATCTTTCCCGCTGCCGAGGGCCAGGCCCCCGATGATGCCTGCCTGCTGGCGGAACTGGGCGCCGGCTGGGAGGAGGCGGACGCAGACGCAGACGACATCACGGTGCTGAAGAACGTGCGCCCCCCGGGCGCGGCGCGGGTGCCCGACGACATCGCGGCCCGCCGCCCCTGTGCCGACTTTGCCCGCTTCCGGCCCCTGTTTGAGGGCCTGCACGCCGACCTGAGAGCGGGCCGGCGCACCGCCCGGCGCTTTGGCCGCGATACCGCCATCGAGGCGGGCGAGACCTTTGTGCTGGGCGGGCAATTGGCCCATGTGGCCAGCGTGGGCGCGGAATTCCGCCCGCCCGATGGCAAGCCCGATGCCCGCCTGCGGGTGATCTTTGACAATGGCACCGAAAGCGACCTGTTGCGTCGCTCACTCCAGCGCGCCCTCTATCGCGACGAAGGCGGCCGCCGCCTCAGCCAGCCAGAGGCCGGGCCGCTGTTTGCCCCCCTGTCTGACAGCGAGGCCGGGGGCGGCGATGTGGAAAGCGGCACCATCTATGTCCTGCGCAGCGCCTCGGACCATCCCGTCATCGCGGCGCACCGGGAATTGATCCACAAGATCGGCGTTACCGGCGGCACGGTGGAAGCCCGCATCGCCGGCGCCACCCGCCAGCCCACCTATCTGCTGGCCGAGGTGGAGGTGGTGGCGACCTATGAACTGTTCAACATCAACCGCACAAGGCTGGAAAAACTGCTGCACCGCTTCTTCGCCGGGGCGCGCCTGAACCTCAGCATCGACGACCGCTTCGGCAATCCCGTGCAGCCCCGCGAATGGTTCCTGGTCCCCCTGCCCATCATCGACCAGGTCGTCGCCCTGATCCGCACCCAGACACTCGCCCACCACCGCTACGACCCGGCAACGGCAAGCCTGATGCGGCTGGAGGGGGAGGGGTGAGGGGGGATGGGCCGCCGTCAAACGCCTAACAAAACGGTTGCATCTATAACACCTGGCGCTATAGTCCAAAGTGCGGGTGTGACGTGGGAGTGTCCCCATGCGCATCTTCAAAACAAAATCGTTTGTACGTTTCGCAGACGGTGAAGGTATCGACGATGAGAGTCTCTGCGAAGCCGTCGAGAGAGCGGAACGCGGCCTCATTGATGCCGATCTCGGCGGGGACGTAATCAAGCAAAGGATCGCTCGGCCAGGTCAAGGGAAGTCGCGCGGGTTCAGGACCATTATCCTGTTCCGCAATTCCTACAGGGCGGTCTTTGCATATGGCTTTGCCAAGAAGGACCGCAGCAATTTGGATTCTCGCCAACGTGAGAACTTCCAAGACCTGGCCAGTAAAATGCTTGGATACGACGAAGGTGCAGTTTCGGCAGCCCTACGTGATGGAACGATAACGGAGATCATGTGCCATGCCAAAGATGTATAATTCGCCCATCCTCGCCGCCATTCATGAGACGGCACAGGACCTTGCCTCCATCGGACTGATGGACAAGACGAGCATGAAAAAATTCGACACCCTGTGCATCACGGCCGTGCCCCCCATGTCGCCTGAGGAAATCTGCGCCCTGCGCGCCCGCGAGAAGGCCAGCCAGGCGGTGTTTGCCCTCCATCTGAACGTGACCACCGGCCTTATCAGCCAGTGGGAGCGCGGCGAGAAAAAGCCAGGCGGCCCCGCCCTGAAACTGCTGCACCTTGTGAAACGCAAGGGATTGCGCGCGGTGGCGTGAAGCAACTTGACACGATCCACGCCGCATTCAAACTTGCGGTGATTGCGGCTCTGGCTTGCCATCCGCCCCTCAAGACCCCGCCAGGGGCGGCCGCGCAATGGGTGATGGCAAACCCGGTCGCGGTGTCACACTCCCAAGGCCCCGCTGAAAGGCGGGGCCTTTGCTGTTTCACCCCCCACATTGTGAACCGGCGGGAATTCGCCTAGACGTTTGGCATGGTGCGCGACTCAAAGCCGGAAGACACGCCGCTCAGGGCTGAGCGCATGGTGCCCACACGCGCCCGGCGCGGGCGGCCGCCTGTGGCGGATGACAGGGCCGAAGACGCGGCAGAGGCGCCGGAAGCTGCCCCCGCCCCAGCCCCCCGCCGTCGCGCCGCCCGGCCTGCGCCGCCAGCAGCATCGCCGCCCCCGCCAGAAGACCATGAACCCAGCCCAGCGCCCGCGCCGCGCCGCAAGCCTGCAGCCTCTGCACCCGCGCGGCCACAGCGGCCCCATGCTGGTGGTGGCTCAGGGAGAGGCGCAGGGGGGCCGTCGTTTGGCTGGCGGGTGCTGCGGTTTTTTGGCTATTGGGGGCTGGTGCTGGGGCTGTGGGCCGGGGTGGGGCTGGCGGCGGTGCTGGTGTGGTTTTCCTGGGATCTGCCCGATGTCAGCCGCCTGGGCGCCGTAACCCGGCAGCCCGTGGTGCAGCTGGTGGCGGCCGATGGCAGTGTCTTTGCCACGGCAGGCGATCTTTATGGCGAGGTGCTGGGCGTGGGCGAAATGGCGCCGGCCCTGCCCGCCGCCGTGCTGGCCACCGAGGACCGGCGCTTTTATTCCCATTTCGGGATCGATGTGATTGGCCTGGCCCGCGCCGTGGTGGTGAACCTGCGCAGCGGCCACATGGTGCAGGGCGGCAGCACGCTGACGCAGCAGCTGGCCAAGAACGTGTTCCTGACACCCGAACGCACGCTGGGCCGCAAGGTGCAGGAGGCGGTGCTGGCCCTGTGGCTGGAACACCGCTTCACCAAGGAACAGATCTTTACCCTCTATATGAACCGCGTCTATCTGGGCGGCGGCACCTATGGCGTGGATGCGGCGGCGCACCGCTATTTCGGCAAGTCCGCCCGCAGCCTGACTGTCTCTGAGGCGGCCATGATCGCAGGCCTGTTGAAGGCGCCCACGCGCTATTCGCCTTTGGCCGATCTTGAGGCGTCGCGCGCCCGCGCCCGGCAGGTGGTGGCCAATATGGTCGACGCAGGCTATCTGACCCCGGCCGAGGCGGCGGCGGCCAATGCCAGCCCCGCCACCCTGCCCCAGCGCACCACCACGCGCGAGGCGCGCTATTTCGCCGACTGGATCCTCGACCAGGTGGCCGACCATGTGGGGGCGGACGCGGGCGACCTGCGGGTGCTGACCACCCTCGACGCCACCACCCAGCGCGCCGCCGAGGCCGCCATCCAGACCGTGCTCGACCGCGATGGCGCCCGCCTTGGCGCGGGGCAAGCCGCCCTGGTGGCGCTGGCGCCCGATGGAGCCGTGCGGGCCATGGTGGGCGGTCGGTCCTATGCCGAAAGCCAGTTCAACCGGGTGACACAGGCGCGGCGCCAGCCGGGTTCGGCCTTCAAATATATCGTCTATGCCGCCGCCATGGAGGCCGGGCTTGGCCCCGACAGCCTGGTGGATGACGCCCCCATCAAGGTGGGCAAATGGCAGCCCGGCAATTTCGAAAAAGGCTTCAAGGGCCAGATCAGCCTGCGCAGCGCCTTTGCCCATTCGGTGAACACCGCCGCCGTGCGCCTGCTGCTTTATGCCGGGGTTGGCCGGGTGATCGACGTGGCGCGCCGGCTGGGGATCGCCGGCGAGATTCCCCACAATGCCTCCATCGCTCTGGGCACGGCTGATGTTACACCGCTGGAGATTACGGCGGCCTATGCGGCGCAGCTGAACGGCGGTGGTGCGGTGTGGCCCTATGGCATTGCCGAGATCCAGGATGCCGCCGGCCACAGCCTCTATGCCCGCGCGGGCAGCGGCGCTGGCCCGGCCCTTTCCCCCACCACCGTGGGCGAGATGGCCACCTTGATGCAGGCGGTGGTGCAGGAAGGCACGGGCAAGGCCGCCCGCCTCGACCGCCCGGCCGGTGGCAAGACCGGCACCACCCAGGATTACCGCGACGCCTGGTTTGTGGGCTATACGGCCGATCTGGTGGCGGGTGTCTGGGTGGGCAATGATGACCGCACGCCCATGAAGCGTGTAACCGGTGGCGGCCTGCCGGCGCAGATCTGGAAGGGCTTCATGGAGGTGGCGCTGGCCGGTGTGCCCGCCCGCGACCTGCCCGAAGGCGAGAGCAGTGGCGGCATCCTCGATGATCTGTTTGCGCGGCTGACCGGCCGGGGCACCCTGGCCGTCGTGCCCGAGGGCGCCAGCGCTGGCGAGGCCCCCGTCACGCCGCCAGACACCCTGCCCGAGGCCGACCTGTTCGACGGCGAGGACGGCGGCACCCTCGACCCCGCCAATGCCGGCCGCCTGACACACTGAGGGGACTCACTGAGGGGGCCCCACTGAGCGGGCAGCGCCCTAAGGTGCTGTCTTGCGTTCCACCTTCTGCAGGCGGCTGGCGGCAAAGACCAGCGCGCCCGAAAGCGTAATCGCACAGGTCATGGGCAGCGCCGTGCCATCAAAGGCCATCGCAATGCCCAGGCCCAGCAACGAGGCCAGCCCCATCTGCAGCACGCCCGACAGGGCCGAGGCCGTGGCCGCCATGGTGGGAAAGGGCGAGACGGCGCCCGCCATGGCATTTGGCAGGATCAGGCCAGAGCCGATCATGTAGAACACCAGCGGCACGATCAGGCCATAAACGCCCCCCACCCCGGCCAGCACCGCCACCAGCATGGCCAGCCCCGCCCCGAAGGCAATGGCGCCGCCAAGCCGCACCATGCGCACGGTGCCCAGCCGCATGGTCAGCCGCGAGCCCAGATAGGTGCCCGCCATGTAACCAAAGACGCCCACGGCAAAGCAAAAGCCAAAGGCCATGGGACTAAGGCCAAGGATGCCGATCAGCACGAAGGACGAGCCAGAGATATAGGCAAACAGCCCGCAATAGCAAAAGGCCGCCGCCAGGGCCGAGGCGCGCCAGCCGGCATGGGCCACAATCACCCGGGCATTGGCGAGGATGCGCCCGGGCGAGGTGGCGTCAAGGTTGGGCTTGGCCAGGGTCTCGCCCATGAAGCCCAGCACCACCGCCACTGCCGTCAGGCCAAAGAACGTGAGGATGACAAAGGTCGACTGCCAGCCAAGCAACGCCTGCAGATAGCCACCCAGGATCGGCGCCACCGCCGGGGCCAGTGCGCGTGCGGTGGAGACCTGGGCCAGCAGGCGGGCCGAACGCTCGCGCGCGCCGGCCCCTTCGGTCTGCAGGTCGCGCACGATGGCGGGCGCCACCACAATGCCGACCGAAGCGCCCACGGCCTGCAGAAAGCGCGCCGCCACCAGCACCCAGATATTGGGCGCCAGCGCGCAGATGGCCGAACCAAGGCTGAACACCAGCAGCCCGGCAAACAGCACCGGCCGCCGCCCGATGCGGTCGGCCAGCGGCCCCCACACCAGCTGCGACAGGGCAAAGCCCACCACGAACAGACTCAGCGTCAGCTGCACCTCGTCCATGCCCGCCCCCAATGCGGCCCGCAGGCTGGGCAGCGACGGCAGGTACATGTCGGTAGACAGCGGCCCCAGGGCCGAAAGTCCAGCGAGCAGCAGGGTCAGGGCCAGGCCCGTGGGCATGCGCCGCAGGGGCCGACCGGCCGGTTGTGCGCTCACTGGGGATGCGCCCTCTGGGGGGGCGCCCTCTGGGAGCGCGCTCACCCGAAGCGATGGAGGGCGGCGCCGTGGTCGCGCAGCCAGCGGCGCGGACCCTCGACGTCGTCGATCATCTCTCCAACCAGGCCCCAGAAGTGCGGGCTGTGATCAAAATGCGCCAGATGCGCCACTTCATGGGCCACCACATAGTCCAGCACCGCCGCTGGCGCCAGCACCAGCCGCCACGAGAACGACAGGCCCCCCGTGGGCGAACAGCTGCCCCAGCGGCTGGCGGTATCGCGCACGGTAATGCCCTTCACCGGCTTCGTCACATGGGCCGCATGCACCGCCACCCGTGCGGCTATTTCCTGCCGGGCGCGGCGGCGCAGATAGTCACTCAGGCGGCGCGGCAGGAATTCGATCCCGCCCGCCACATGGATCTCGCCCTCTTCCAGCCAGACCGTGCCGCGCGCGTCGGGCCGGTGGCGCACCAGATGCTCCATCCCCAGGATCGGCACCACGGCGCCCGGCGCCAGGCTGGTGCGCGGCGGCAAAGCGGCCAGGCGGGCCGCGATCCACGCCGTCTGCCCCAGGGCAAAGCGCAGGCCCTCGCGCTGGGAGGCCGCGCGCGGCAGGGTCAGCACCACCACCTCGCGCTTGTGATCCACCCGCAGCAGCATGCGCCGCGCACGCGGGCTGACCCGCACTTCCAGCGCCACAGGCCTGCCATTGATGTCGAGCATGGTCGGGGTCACGGCAGGGGCCTTGGAACCAGATTGGGGGCGGGCCGCAGGATAGGGCCGCGCGCCCGCGCTGGCGACAGGGTTTTGCGGATCCAGCCTTTTGAACAGGTCGCGCAAGAGGGGCAGGGGCATGGGATCCCGCCTCAGTCCAGATGGGTTTTCAGGGCGGCGGCCATTTCGTCTGCCCCGGTGCCGGGCTTGAAGAAGCCCAGATAGCTGCCGTCACCGGCCATCAGATAGATCAGCGCCGTGTGGTCCACCACATAGTCGGTGCTGCCGGGCGCCACCGGCCCGCCCGTGGGCGAGACCCGGGCGACATAGACGCGATAGGCCTGGGCCGCTGCCGCCACCGCCTCGGCCGTCCCACTCAGGCCGATGACACCCGGAAAGACCGAAACATAATCGCGCAGAACCGCTGGCGTATCACGTTCGGGATCAACAGAGATGAACAGGGCCTGCACGCGCTTGGCCTTTGGCCCCAGCTGGTCAAGCGCCGCACTCATGCTGGCAAGGCCCGTGGGGCAGACGTCGGGACAATGGGTAAAGCCAAACAGCACCAGCTTCAGCTGGCCCGCAAAGCTCTTTTCCGTGACCACCGTCCCGTCGGTCGCCTGCAGGCTGAACGGCCCGCCAATGCCAGAGGTCGCCACACCGCCGCCGCCCTGGCGGACCGCCAGATGGCTGGCCATGCCAAGGGCTGCGGCCAGGGTCAGCACGACACAGGCAAAGATGATGATTCGGGGACGGATCCGTTTGAGCATGCAATGATCTAACATGAGCGGCGGCAGTGGGGCGAGCCGCTTCCTTGACGCACGCAGGGCCGTCGCGCAGGATTTTTCGCCCCCAGCAAACTGCCAGCCAGGGATAGATCATGACCCGTATTGCGTTCCCGTCTTTCCCATGGCGTCGCTTCGGCCCTGCGCTGGCCCTCGCCGTGATGGTGCTGTTGGCCGCACCCGGCGCGGGGCGCGCCGATGTTTCGCTGTTTGGCGAGGACGATCTCTACAAGGCGGCGGTCAAAGGCTCGATCATCGACCTGCGGGCGCAGCTTGTGCGCGGCATCAGTGCCAATCTGCGCTCCACCAAGGGGGAGCCGGTGCTGGTGGCGGCCGCGCGGGGGGACCATGCCGATGCCATTCGCCTGCTGGTGGAAAATGGCGCCGCCCTTGAGGCCGCCGATGCCGAGGGTGCCACCGCCCTGATCCGCGCCGCCGAGATGGCGGGCATTGATGCCCTGCGTGCCCTGCTGGCCGCCGGCGCCAATCCCAATGCCATCGACCGGGCCGGCGAAACCGCCCTGATGAAGGCCACCCGCAGCGGCGTGGTGGAGGCGGTGCGCACCCTGCTGGCCAGCCGCGCCGACGCCACCATCACCGATTTCAGCGGCCGTGGCCCCCTGGCGATTGCCCGCGAGGTCCGCCGCCCCGCCATCGCCGACATGCTGAAGGCAGCCGGGGCAACCGAGTGAGCCCATCCCTTGTCACCCTGCTGGGCACGGCGCCGCCCCTGCCCCTGCTGCTGATTGGCGCCCTGCTGCTCGACATGCTGGTGAGGCGGGGCAGCGCCAAGGCCTCCGAAACCGCCCTGGCACCGCTGGAGGCCCTGCGCAAGCGGCTGGACCGCAGCGGCCGGGGCGAACGGGCGCTGCAGATCCGTGGCACCATCGTGGGCGGCATTGCCCTTGTCATCTGTGCCGGTGCCACGGCTTTTCTGGGCCGGCTGCTGGCCGGGGTGCCCTTCGGCTGGCTGGGTGAACTGGCAGCCCTTGCGGCCCTGATGGGGGCCCGCGCCCCGCTGGACGCGGTGCGCCGGGCGATCATTGCCCTTGCCAGCGGCAGCCAGGGCGCCCGGGCCGAGCCGCTGGCGCGCATCGCCCTGGAGCGTCTGGGCAACCGCTTTGTCGATGGACCTGCGGCGATCTTTGGCTGGCTGCTGCTGCTGGGGCCCGCCGGCCTTGGGGTGGCAACCGCCGGGCGGCTGGCCGGCGCGCTCGCAGAAGGCTCGCCGGAAGCGCCCTTCTCACGCGGGCTGATCGGGGTGCATCGCATGGTCATGGCGCCAGCCGCCTGGGTGGCAGCACTCGCCCTGTTGCCAGCAAACCTGGCCCTGCCCCGGGGACGACCCGGGGCCATGCTGGTGGGCGCCTCGGGCAGCCCCATGGGTGCGGCGGCCGGCGGACGCGCGCTCGCGGCTGGCATCGGCTGCGCCAAGGGTCCCGTTACCCCCAGCGACCTGCAACGCGGCGCCCTGCTCTATGGCCTTGGCTGCGTCGCTTTGGTCGCCTTGGTCGCGCTGGTGGTGCTGGTTCAGGGGTAGGGATTGTCAGGCCTCTTGATGCGTGACTCTGCAAAGGTGATGACCCGGCGATGGGAATGCAGGGCGCTGGCGATCTGCGATCCAGCGCCACTTGCCTCCCGCATCAGCCCCAAGGCGGCACGGATAACCTTAAATAAGAAACTATTGATTTATAGAGGTTTTTTCGTTTTACCCCCCCAAATCAGGGGCAGCGCTTAAATAAGAATCAGGCCCAGAAGGGAAGATAGCGCGCATATTTTCGCGATGCGCCAACCGAATCGTCGGGCTTGATCATCCCAGCATCAATGCTTGCGCTGATGACCTGGGAAGCAATAGCTGCCCGCCCCTCCGCCAAACCAAACCGTTCCCGCAGCGTTTGATTGGTCATCCGCTCGTTCAGCACCCATTTCAAGGCACAGTGTTGGTAGCATGCGCGGATGCGGTCTTCACGATCCATTGTATCGAATGGCTGCGGTCCATAGACCGTAACAGTTGTCCTTTGCAGATCAGTCTGAAAGCGGGGAGGTGGAAGCTGCGAAATCTCGGCTTCCTGCACCACTCGATCAATACCGCTACCACGCTCCTCACAGATGCTCATCCTGCGCATGAAATCGGCAAGCCGCTCGTTCCTCGATTGATAGCCGTCGATAAAGCGGGTCACGTCGACAATCGGGTTTCCGGGATTCGAGATCACCATTCTGTTTGGGTAAATTTCGATCATTGGGCAGGCACCACCAATTCTCAGGTCCTGATGGATCAAGGAGTTGGCAATAAGTTCCCGAATGCTGGCTTCCGGCAGAAGCTTCACCTTCTTGCGCAGCGCATTCTCGATGATCTCATTCTGCGGTATCTGCTGCATAACAAAAGTTACCAGACCCCGGAAGCCAGTGGCATAGCCACGCTGGCCTATCTGGTCAATTCGCGTTTCCATCTTGGAGTTCCCGCTGTAGACGATGACACGCGGCGCCTTGCGGACAAGGTCAGGAAACTCGTCAAGTTGCTTGGCAAGAAGCAGGCCACCAATCCGGCGGATGGAATACAGGCCGTCCACCTGATCGATCAGCCTTTGCTCGACGAGACGGGAAAGAACGCCGCTCCGGTCACGCGGATAGGGCACCTTCATCAATTCAAAGAAAGTCTGGGTATCAAGCTTGTCTATCACGCCCTGGGCATCGAGGCTCCCAAGAGACGCCTCTTCAAGCCAGTCGGGCGTACCCTCGGCAAAGATGGCGCGGAGGCGATCCTCCGACATTGGCACCAAGGATGAGCCTGAGCGCATAAGATATCGACCGGACAGGTGATAGGCCGTTCCCTTGGGTCGTGAGGGGATCGAAAACACAACAACACGCGCGTCCGGGTGATCTACAGCCTCTGCGTCAACACGAAAACCGACACGCTGAAAGACATCGTTCACGGCGTCGACGAGGTTTGGAAACGCCCGGCTACCGACAACGGGCCTTGGGGGCCTATCGGCAACGCCAAGTATGAGGTGCCCACCGCCTTCATTGGCAATGGCAACGCAATACTCGGCCAATTTCTCACGATCAAATGATGTCTTTGCCTCCTTGAACTCAAGGACCTGTGTTTCCGATGGCGCACGCCGCCAAAGGTCGATCTGGACGACTGTGATCGGCAAACCGCAGGATCCTTCTTGCGCAGAAGCTTGCGTTGGTCGTCACGAACCTCCGCCAAAGTACTGCAGCAGTCATTGGCAATGGCCGGAAGGCGGAAGCGACGACTCAAATTCGTCTTGTATACAATACGTATACATATTCCTTATGATTACATGATTGCTACCAGTTGGGAACCCGGAAACGGATCCGCGGCAAAGCCTGCTTACTAGGGGGAGGCCGCCCTATTCGCCGACCTGCAGGATTTTGCCGCGCACCTTGGCGGCGCGGAAGAAGGCGAGGAAGGCGAGGCCGCCGAGGCCCAGATAGACCATGTCGAGCACCGCCATCCAGGCCAGGTGATCCCAGGCCAGCTCGTGGTGCAGGACGGCGGCGCGCATGCCCTCGAAGGCATGGGACGAGGGCAGTGTCCAGGCCACATAGCGCAGCCATTCCGGCAGCACGGCAATGGGATAATAAACCCCGCTGAGGGGGGCCAGCGCAAAGATCAGCGCCCAGGCGAGGCTTTCCGCCCCCAGACCATTGCGCATGACAAGACCCGAGACGAACAGGCCAATGGCCCAGCCCATCACGATTAGACCAAAGAAAAAGGCAACCAGCGCAAAGCCCATGGAATAGATGGAATAACCAAAGAACCAGATGGCCAGCAGGCTGGCGGGCACCAGGCCGATCAGGGTGCGCACCAGGCTCATGATCAGCAGGGATGCCATCAGTTCCGTGGGCTTCAGCGGGCTGACCATGAGATGGCCCAGATTACGGGCATACATCTCCTCGAAGAACGACAGGGCCACGCCGATCTGCCCCCGGAACAGCACATCCCACAACAGCGCACCCGCCAGCAGCACGCCAAAGCCCTGGGCCAGGAACCCCGTCTGCGGCGCCAGAAAGCTGGTGATGAACCCCCAGGTGATCATCTGCACCGTGGGCCAATAGGCGATGTCAAGCAGGCGCGGCCACGAGGCCAGCAGCAGATAGGTATAGCGCGCGCACATGGCGTAAACCCGGCCTGGCGAAAACCCGGTGACGATGCGGCGGCGAAAGGGGGCGGCAGCAAGCGGGGTCGGGGCAAGCGGGGTGGGGGCGCGGCTCATCAGGCTGTCTCCGCCGGGCCGGCATCGCCGCTGCGCCGGTTGCGGGCAATGTCGAGGAAGACTTCTTCCATGTTGTCGCGGTCATAGCGCGACAAGAGGTCGGCAGGCGCGCCCCGGTCCACCACGCGGCCCGCCTTCATCATCACCACGTCATCACACAGACGCTCCACCTCGGCCATGTTGTGGGAGGCCAGCAGGATGGTGGCCCCGGTCCGGGCGGCATAGGCCTCGAGATAGGTGCGCATCCAGTCGGCGGTGTCGGGGTCGAGGGAGGCCGTGGGCTCGTCCAGCAGCAAAAGATCGGGCTCGTTGATCAGGGCCTTGGCAATGGCGACACGGGTTTTCTGGCCAGCGGAAAGACTGCCGGCGGGCCGGTCGATGAAGGCCGTGAGGTCCAGATCCTCGGCCAGCGCCAGCACCCGGGCACGGGGCTCCACCACGCCATAGAGGCGGGCATAGACGATCAGGTTCTGCGCCACCGTCAGCCGGTGCGGCAGATCGACATAAGGCGAGGAAAAATTGAGGCGGGGCAGCACCCGCTCGGGATGGGCCAGCATGTCCTCCCCCAGCACGCGGATCTGCCCGCTGGTGGGGGTAATAAGGCCCAGGATCATGGCGATGGTGGTGGTCTTGCCCGCCCCATTGCCGCCCAGCAGGGCCGTGATCGTGCCAGCCCGCACGGTAAAATCGACGCCGTCCACCGCCGTCACGGTGCCAAAGCGCTTGGTCAGTCCAACAACGGAAAGGGCCTCACCAACAGGGGCTACGGCGGGATCATCATGCATGCACAGATTATGGGCGCGTGGCCCCGGGAAAGCGAGGGATAGAGGCCACACGGCCAGCGACGGACCCTCGTTTCCCCCCTGTGTCAGCACTACATTAGATCTGTGCAGACATCTTCTTCCCCCACGCCGCCCAGCCCCACGCAGCCCAACCCCACGCCGCCTCGGGCCGACAGCGGGCAGAGATCCAGCCCCCGTCAGCCGGTTGCCATGCTGGTGCCGTCGGGGGGGGCCGGGCGTGTGCGTCTGGGCACCCTGCTGGCCTTGCGCTGGCTGGCGGTGGGTGGCCAGGCGGTGGCGCTGGTGGTTACCTATTTCGGGCTTGGCTTTCCCTTCAGCATCCTGCCCGCTGCCGCTGCCGTTGCCGCCTCGGCCCTGCTGAATCTTACGGTGGAATTGAGGTTTCCCTCCACCAAGCGGCTCACCGATCGGGAGGCCAGCCTCTACCTTGGCTATGATCTGGTGCAGCTGGCGGCCCTGCTTTATCTCACGGGCGGTCTGGAAAACCCCTTTGCCCTGCTGATCATCGTGCCGGTCACCATTTCCGCCACCATTCTGGGGCGTGGCGCCACCATCAGCCTTGGCTGCCTGGCCCTGGCCTGTATTGCCGTGCTGGCGCAAACCCACGATCCCTTGCCCTGGTCCGGCGCGGGCTTTGCCCTGCCGCCGCTTTATGTCACCGGCATCTGGGTGGCGCTGTCGCTGGGCATGGGGCTGATCGCCGTCTATGCCTGGCGGGTGGCGGCGGAAGCGCGGCGCATGTCAGACGCCCTGACCGCCACGGAAATGGCGCTGGCCCGCGAACAGCGCCTGTCAGCGGTGGGTGGCCTGGCGGCGGCGGCGGCCCATGAACTGGGCACGCCCCTTGGCACCATTGCCGTGGTGGCCAAGGAACTGGCCCACGAATTCCCCCCGGGCAGCCCGCTGGCCCAGGACATCGAACTGCTGCAGACCCAGGCGCGGCGCTGCCGCGACATTCTTTCGCAGCTTACCCGCCGGCCCGACGACAGCTTTGCCGATACTGAATCCCCCTATAGCGTTCTGCCCTTTTCTGCCCTGGTGGACGAGGCGGCGGCACCCTATCGCGGTGGCCGCCGCCCCATCGAGATCGATATCCTGCCCGAGACCGAGGAACCCCTGATCGCGCGCAGCCCAGAAATCGTGCACGCACTGGGCAATCTGATCGACAATGCCTTGCGGTATTGCACCACCGAGGTGGAAATCGTGCTCGACTGGACCGCCGACCGCGTGTTTGCCCTGGTGCGCGACGACGGTGAGGGCTTTGATCCGGACATTCTGGCGGTGCTGGGGGAACCCTATGTCACCACCCGCGATGGCGAGGGCATGGGGCTGGGCGTGTTCATCGCCAAGACCTTGCTGGAGCACACGGGGGCGCGTGTAAAATTTGCCTCCCGGGTACCCGCTGGCGCTCAGGTTGCTATAGAGTGGACGAGAGCGATTCTTGAAGTACCCCCTGCCCTGACGCGTCCGCGCACGGCAGAGCGGCCGCGCAGCGCGGGGCAGACCCGCGAAACGAACGAGAGCGAAGGGACAGGCTGATGTCGGAAGACTCCCTTTCAGGCCCGGAGGCATTGGTGGCCGGTCTCGCCGACCGCAGCCTGATCCTGGTAGACGACGATGATCCGTTCCGTGAACGATTGGCGCGGGCGCTTGAACGGCGCGGTTTCCAGGTGGTGGCTGCCCCTTCGGTCGCCAGCGGCGTTTCGTCCGCACGCGAACGGCCACCCGCCTTTGCCGTGGTCGATCTGCGGTTGGCGGATGGTTCTGGTCTTGATGTGGTGGCGGTGCTGCGCGCCGTGCGGCCTGATACGCGCATCGTCATGCTGACCGGCTATGGCAATATCGCCACCGCCGTGGCGGCGGTGAAGGCCGGCGCCATCGATTATCTGGCCAAGCCGGCGGACGCCGACGACATCGTCGCCGCCTTGCTGGCCGATGGCAGCCGCCCCGCCCCGCCAGAGCGACCCATGTCGGCGGACCGCGTGCGCTGGGAGCATATCAACCGGGTCTATGAGCTGTGCAGCCGCAATGTGTCGGAAACGGCACGGCGACTGAACATGCACCGCCGTACCCTGCAACGCATCCTCGCCAAGCACAGTCCCCGCTAAGCAACTGGTCCAGTTGCGGCTCTGGTCCACTTGCGACTCTGGCCTCGGCTGAAGCTCCCCGCTCAGCGGGGGAGGTATTCTGCATGCAGACGGTACAGGTCGCTGCCAGCCTGGGGGGCGCCCGGGTCGGCGGCGGTGCGGCCGATGGAGCTATAGACAAAGCCAGACGCGCGCATGTCCTCGGGGTTATAGACGTTCCGCAGGTCAACCATCACCGGCTGGCGCAGCAGGCCCAGGGTGCGTTCCAGATCGAGGGCACGGAACTCGTTCCATTCGGTCATGATCACCAGGGCATCGGCCCCCACCATGGTGTCATAGGCATTGCCACACCAGGTAACGCCGGGCAGCAGCTTTGCCGCCTCTTCCATGCCGGCGGGATCATAAGCGCGCACCTCGACACCCGCCGCCAGCAGGGCCGGGATCACATCGAGGCTGGGGCTGTCGCGCATATCGTCGGTATTGGGCTTGAAGGTAACGCCAAGCATTGCAACCGACTTGCCCTTGGGCGCGCCCAGTGCGGCCAGGATACGGTCAGCCATCTGGCGCTTGCGCTGGCTGTTGATCTCAACCACGGCCTCGACGATGCGGGTGGGGGTGCCGGCATCCTGGGCGGTGCGCACCAGGGCCAGCGTATCCTTGGGAAAGCATGAGCCACCATAGCCGGGGCCGGCATGCAGGAACTTCGAGCCGATGCGGCCATCCAGCCCCATGCCCTTGGCAACGCCGTGCACATCGGCGCCCACCTTTTCGCACAGGTCGGCCATTTCGTTGATGAAGGTGATCTTGGTGGCAAGGAACGCATTGGCGGCATATTTGATCAGTTCCGCCGTCTCGAAATTGGTCATCACCACCGGCGTCTCGATGAGATAGAGCGGCCGGTAGAGCGTGCGCATGGCGGCCCGCGCCCGCTCGCTCTCGGCGCCGATCACCACACGGTCGGGCCGCATGAAATCGCCAATGGCCGAGCCCTCGCGCAGAAACTCCGGGTTCGAACAGATATCGAAATCACCCTCGGGGCGGATTTCCCGCACAAGGGCTTCCAGGGCGCGGCCGGTACCCACGGGGACGGTCGACTTGGTGACGATCACCGTATAGCCCGACCCCATGTTCTCCGCGATCTCGCGGGCGGCGCCATAGATATAGGACAGGTCCGCATGACCATCGCCCCGGCGGCTGGGGGTGCCCACGGCGATGAAGACAATGTCGGCTGCCGCCACATTGGTGGCCAGATCGGTATCGAAGGCGAGGCGGCCGGCGGCGACATTCTTGGCCACCAGCGCATCGAGGCCCGGCTCATAGATGGGGATCTCGCCGGCCTTCAGGCGCTCGATCTTGGCCGCGTCCTTGTCGATGCAGACCACCCGGTGGCCGAACTCGGAAAAGCACGCCCCGGAGACCAGACCCACATAGCCCGAACCAATGACCGCAATCTGCATGACCGTTCTTCCTCACCGCCCGCCACCGGCCATGGGGCCAGCAACCGTGAGCGAAAATGGGCCGAAGGCAGGCGGCATTGCAAGCCCCGCAGGGCGGGTTGGGGGCTTGGTACCGTATCCCGTGGCGATTGATAAAGCTTATATGAGCTGCTCGCCATTATCGAGTGATCAAGCTCAAGTTGGCTGCATATCGATTGGGGTGAGCTGGTTTAGCACATTGATTTGGGTTTTCTGTTCTGTTGCATAGTAATAAGCCTCAGTTACGGTTATTTCCGCCTGATAAAGCCTATTAAGAATGAGCCCATCTTCAAAAATTATTCCTTGAGATATTTGCCCAGTGCGTGATTCTCCAGCAAGGGGTTTAATGTGAAAGGTTCTTGAAACCAGATCAGCGCCCACAAGGGTTCCCTTAATGCTAACACTGAGCGTCTTTTCGTCTGTCGCTGCATCGATATACTCGACTATCCGCTCCATCTGACCCGAATGCACCATCTGACCCAATTGCCGACCATCCGAACGACGCCATGAGATATCGGCAGAGAAACCGCCCTTCACGTTCGCCGCAGACCAGTCGTGAACGCGCTTGATTACGGCGCGCCCTAGACGCTGCGCCATGTCTCTTACGTCATCACGGTTTTTTATTTCCAGAACTTGGTACAATGCCTCAATTGGCGCATCTAGCCTTCCGGCTATCGAATCACGTTCACCTCTCGCCAAAAGCATCACACCCAAAGACCCGCTGAAGGTGAATCCGAATTCCAAGGCACTCGCGATCTCAGCCTCGCGGCCAACGCCTACGCGAGACTTTTTTCCGTTATTCACAGCGTCATAAATCTGGCTGAACAGCTGCTGGTAGCTGAGAAGTGATTTTGCGACATGCTCCAGCGAATACCCATTTGAGCGTTCAGATATCAAACGGTATTGGCACACTTCCATGCGTTTGAAAGCCGCCAGTTGTTCCATCTCGGTCCGGGTTTGCTCGGCGTAGCGGCGGGTTGCGGCCAGGTTGACCTGCAGCACGCGGTCTTCGGGAGACCGCTCGATAGCAGCTTCCAATTTGGCCACTGCGTCGAACGCCTTGCGGGCCTTCTCAGCTACAAATGCGTAGTCCGACATTGGACTCTCCTAGCCTGATCACCCCGAACCCCTTTACCCACCGCCCATTGTGCTCTCTGCCGTATTGCTCTCCCCATGAGATAGCTGGGTTGAGGACCTCATCATAAAATTCGGGATCGCCTCTACCCTTACAAAAGAACGCAAATGTGTCGAGGTCGTCGGCATATCCCCCTCCAGCGTTGGTACGATCCACAAGGTCATTCTGCGCAACCGTGAGACCGCTTACCACATCCGCCTCAATGATGACGGTAACATCTAGATCGAGCGGATGTGGCTTCTCTGTGAGGAAGCTGCCGTCGATCCAAAACTGGCAGCGGATACCCGCCCCGCCATATGCGGCGACAAATTCTTCTAACTGGCGAAAAAGAGACGCTCTGCGCTGGTTCCCTGGAAAGGCAGTCACGCACATTGCCTCAATCCGCGCCAAAGACATGTTATGCCTGCCGGGCGCAAGAAGCGGCATATAATCCTCCTTGGCCATCTCCCCCACCCGACCAGAACGGACTCGCCGGACGATCGCCTGGTGCTTGATACGGAAGGAGCAATGTTTCCAAAAACAAGCGCCCGGGAAACCCTCAGGGCGCTCCAAGGGTTTCTCAATTCGGTAGTTTGAAAATTATCATATTCGCGTGCAATCCAAAACCCTAGGCCACCGCAGTCAAGCCAGAACTAGGCCCCAGCAGTACCTCACCCCCCGGCCGCTGGCCGCAGCAGGAAGGTGAGCGCGAAATAGAGGAACAGGGCGGCCACGGCCAGGTTCCAGAGCGTCAGCAGCCAGAAGGTGCCCGGGCGTTCGGCCCGGGCGGTCCCCTTGCTGGCAAAGGTCATGGCGCCCGCCATGGTGCCGGAGCGCAGGCCCCGGAATGTCTCCCAGAGGCCATAGAGGCCGCCGACCAGACACATGGCGATAAAACCCCAATCCCCCATGGCAGGCTCCCTTTAGCGGTCGGAATAGACGGGCTTGCGCTTCTGCAGGAAGGCCTCGATGCCTTCGCGGAAGTCGTCCGACTGCGCCGCCAGGATCTGGTTGCGGTCTTCCATGGCAATGGCCGCCTCAAGAGAGCCCGCATCAATGGCCGCGTTGAGGCATTCCTTGGTCAGGCGCAGGCCCAGCGGCGTGGTGTCGAGCATTTCGGAGACCAGCACCCGCGCCTCGGCCTCCAGCTGGTCATCGGGGACCACCGTGGAGACAAGGCCCGTGCGCAGGGCCCGGTCGGCCTTCATGAAGCGCCCGGTCATCAGCAGTTCGGCCGCCACCGAGGCGCCCAGCAGGCGGGGCAGGAAATAGCTGGTACCGATGTCGCAGCCCGACAGGCCGATGCGGATGAAGGCGCAGTTGGCGCGCATGCTCTCGCCGCCGATGCGCACGTCCGACGCCAGCGCAAAGCCAAAGCCGCCACCACATACCGGCCCCTTGAGGAGCGAGATGATGGGCTGCGGGCAGCGCCGCATCAGCATGACGATTTCGGAAATCCGCCGCTGGCTGCGCAGGCCATTGGCGACCCCGCCATTGCCCTCGAGGCGCGGTTCCTTCAGGTCGAGACCGGCGGAGAAGGCCGTGCCGGCACCCTGGAGGACGACGATGCGCGTCTCCGTATCCCAGTAAAGGCGGCCGAAATAGTCGCGCAGTTCATCGACAAGTTGGCGATTGAGCGCATTGAGCGACTCGGGCCGGTTCATGGTGACCCAGTCGACCTTGCCCTCTTTCCTGATCAGCAGATGTTGGTATTCCATGGCGCCTCTCCCGAACCAGCCGGCATTCCGGTCATGGGAGAAAGGTGCGGGCAGGCCCGCCCCCCGTCAACTGACATGACGTCAACCGGCCCCCATCAACCGGTGACGCGTCAACCAGCCACGCGGATGATCACATCAACCCGGGCGATTCGGGTGCCGGCGGGTGCCTCTGGCAGGCGGGCGAGCGCAATGCTGTCGCCGGGGATGTCGGCCAGACGGCCATCGGCTTCGAAGAAGAAGTGATGATGGTCGGAAGTATTGGTATCGAAATAGGTCCGCCCGGAATCCACCACCACCTCGCGCAGCAGGCCAGAGGCCGTGAACTGGTGCAGGGTATTGTAGACCGTGGCAAGGCTGACCCGCACGCCAGACACCTCTGCCTCGTCATGCAGGGCTTCGGCGGTCACATGGCGGTCCGTGCCGGCAAACAGCAGCCGGGCCAGGGCCAGGCGCTGGCGGGTGGGGCGCAGGCCGGCCGCCGCCAGCTTCTGCAGGACGCCGGCAAACGGGCGCAGCCCGGGCTGGGTCGGTCGGGCAGTGGGTCGGTCGAAGATCTGGCTCATGATCCGGGCTGACAACTCAGTATAGGGCGGCAGGCTGCCGCAATCTCATGGTCTCTGAGATTGTCCGTGACAGGCCCGATGTCAAGTCGGATTGTCACACGCCCCTGCCAAACCGGCCTAATCGCCGGTCTGCAGACGCTCCACCAGCTGGCGCACGGTCGGCACAAAGCCGTTTGAATAGAACGGATCCTGGCCAAAGCGGTAGGCGGCGTGACCGGCAAACATCAGGTTCTCGTCCAGCGGGCCGCCATGGGCGATGTCCTGCAGGGTCTTCTGGATGCAGAAGCTGCGCGGGTCAGCCTTCTTGCCGGTGCTGCCCTCTTCGTCCTGGGACCAGTTGGAAAACCGGCACGAGGACAGGCAGCCCATGCAATTGATCTGGTCGAGCAGAATCTCGTTGGCCTTCTCACCGCTCACAAAGACCAGGGTCTGGTCGGGGGTGCGCAGGGCATCGGTCTGGCCGGCGGCCATCCAGGCTTCGGCCGAGGCCTTGTCCGTGGGCGTCACATAGACCGCACGGCCACGGGCGCCCACGGCCAGCGCCGCCGTATGCTCGCCCACGGGGCTGGTGGAATAGGCAATCTGCCGCTCGGTGCGACCTTCCAGTTCACGCAGGAAACTGTTGTGGACGGCCGAGGAATAGAAGCCGGTGGGGCTGAAGCGGTGCAGCAGCACATCGCCCGGCACCAGCTGCGGCAGGCGATCCTTCCAGACCTGGGGAATGGGGCTTTCCTGGGTCAGCAGGGGGCGCGTGCCGAACTGGAAGATGATGGGGCCGATCTCGGGATTGTCGAGATAATGCTCCCACTCGCGCAGGCACCAGACGCCACCGGCCATGATCACGGGGACATGGTTCAGCCCCACTTCGTTCATGGTCTTGCGCAGGTCAGCCAGGCGGGGATAGGGATCTTCGGGCTTCAGCGGGTCTTCGGAATTGGACAGGCCATTATGGCCGCCGGCCAGCCACGGGTCCTCATAGACCACGCCGCCCAGCATCTCGCCATGCTTGTGATAGGCCCGCTTCCACAAGGCGCGGAAGGCGCGCGCCGAGGAGATGATGGGATAGTAATGCACGCCATGGCGCGAGGCGATTTCCGACAGGCGATAGGGCATGCCGGCGCCACAGGTCACGCCATCCACCAGGCCCTTGGCCCCGTCGAGAACGCCCTCAAGCACCCGTTCGGCACCGCCCATTTCCCACAGCACATTGATGTGCAGGCGGCCATTGCCACCGCGGATGTCATGGGCGCGGCGAACCTGGGTGATGCCACCATCAATGGCGTAGCGCACCAGTTCCTCGTGCCGCTCACGCCGGGTCTTGCCATGATAGATCTGGGGGATGACCTTGCCGTCGGCATCATAGGAATCGGCATTGACGGCTGAGACCGTGCCGATGCCGCCCGCCGCAGCCCAGGCCCCAGCGCTGCCGCCATCGCTCACCGCGACGCCCTTGCCCCCTTCGAGAAGGGGCAGAACTTCACGGTTGCCCATGCGGATGGCGTTCAACGCTTTCATGACGATCCCGGGGTATTATCCGCGAGGCGGATCCCGAACATCACGGAACCCGCAGCGGCTTGATTCTTGAGCGGAACGCCGGCCCCTTGCAGAGCCCCGCCCACCTGTTGAACACGACTATATACGTCATATCGGCCACCCTCAATTGAGGGTGGCCGGCATGATGGTGCCCGGACTTGCTCAGTCTTCGGCGCGTTCGCGCTTTTCACGCGTGTCGGCAATCTCGCCGCCAGTCGCCTGATCCACGACCCGCATGGAAAGGCGGATCTTGCCGCGATCGTCGATGCCAAGGACCTTGACCTTCACGGCCTGGCCTTCAGCCACCACATCGCTCACCTTGGCGACGCGCTGGGCGGCCAGCTCGGAAATGTGGACGAGACCGTCCTTGTTCCCGATGAAGTTCACGAAGGCGCCGAAATCGACAACCTTCACGACCTTGCCGTCATAGACCTTGCCCACCTCGGCTTCGGCGACAATGCCCTGGATCCACTTGATCGCCGCATTGATCACTTCAAGATCCGAGGCCGAGACCTTGATCGTCCCATCGTCACCGATGTCGATCTTGGCGCCGGTCTTCTCGACGATCTCGCGCACGACCTTGCCGCCCGTGCCGATCACTTCGCGGATCTTGTCCTTGGGAACCTGGATCGTCTCGATCCGGGGGGCATAGGCGTTCAGCTCGCCACGCGAACCGGACAGGGCCTTGGCCATTTCGCCAAGGATGTGCACGCGGCCACCCTTCGCCTGGTCCAGAGCGACACGCATGATCTCCTCGGTGATGCCGGTGATCTTGATGTCCATCTGGAGCGAGGTGATGCCGGCATCCGTGCCCGCCACCTTGAAGTCCATGTCGCCGAGGTGATCCTCGTCGCCAAGGATGTCGGAGAGCACGGCAAAGCGGCCCTCTTCCTTGATCAGGCCCATGGCGATGCCCGCCACCGGCTTCAGCAGGGGAACGCCCGCGTCCATCATGGACAGCGAGGCACCGCACACCGTCGCCATGGAGGACGAGCCGTTCGACTCGGTGATCTCCGAGACGACGCGGATGGTGTAGGGGAACTTGTCCTTGCCCGGCAGCACGGCGCGCAGTGCGCGCCAGGCCAGCTTGCCGTGGCCGACTTCGCGACGGCCCGTAAAGCCTACACGACCGGCCTCACCCACCGAATACGGGGGGAAGTTGTAGTGCAGCAGGAAGTTTTCGCGGTACGTGCCCTCGAGCGCGTCGATGAACTGCTCATCATCGCCGGTGCCAAGGGTGGTTGCCACCAGCGCCTGGGTCTCGCCACGGGTGAACAGCGCCGTGCCATGGACGCGGGGCAGCACGCCCACTTCGGCCACGATGGGGCGCACGGTCTCGGTGTCGCGACCGTCGATGCGCAGCTTGGTGTCGAGGATGGAGTTGCGGACAACGTCCTTTTCCAGCTCCTTGAAGGCCTCGGCGGCCTTCTGGGGATCAACACCCTGGGCTTCGAGGGCGGCCACGGCTGCCTTCTTGGCCTTGGAGAGCTTCTCGACGCGGGCCTGCTTCACACGCTCGCCATAGGCCTCGCGCACGGCGCCTTCGGCGGCGGCCTTGACCTTGGCATAGGCGGCCTCGGCCCCGGCATCCACGGGAATGTCCCACGGGTCCTTGGCGGCCAGTTCGGCCAGTTCGATGATGGCCTGGATCACCGGCTGCATGCCACGGTGACCAAACATCACGGCGCCCAGCATGATGTCTTCGGTCAGCTCGCTGGCCTCGGACTCAACCATCAGCACGGCATCAACGGTGCCGGCCACCACGAGGTCGAGCTTGGAATTCTCCATCTCGTCCAGGCGCGGGTTCAGCACGTATTCGCCGTTGATATAGCCAACGCGGGCGGCAGCAATCGGGCCCATGAAGGGAATGCCCGACAGCGTCAGGGCGGCGGACGAACCGACCACGGCGACGATATCGGGATCATTCTCGAGATCGTGGCTCATCACCGTGGCGATGACCTGGGTCTCGTTGCGGAAGCCCTTGGCGAACAGCGGGCGGATCGGGCGGTCGATCAGGCGGGAGACCAGGGTCTCCTTCTCGCTCGGGCGCCCTTCGCGCTTGAAGAAGCCGCCGGGGATCTTGCCCGCGGCATAGGTCTTTTCCTGGTAATTCACGGTCAGGGGGAAGAAATCGATCCCCTGCTTGACCGAACGGTTGGCGACCGCCGTGCACAGCACGGTCGTGTCGTCATAGGTCGCCAGCACGGCGCCGTCGGCCTGGCGGGCGATGCGCCCGGTTTCGAGCACAAGCTTGCGCCCGGCCCAGATGATTTCCTTGCGATGGATATTGAACATGTCTTCACTTCCCTCGGGTCCGCCCCCATGGGCGGCAACCCTGCGGCGCGGCCCTTGCCTGCGCCCGCCCTTAACGCCGGAAAATTCGGTGCCGGCCGCATTGCCGACGCCTCCCGGCGGTCCTATGCCGCAATCACGAAAGGCCGCAGACCTGTGGGGTGCGACCTTGCGAAATTGCGGCATGCCCTGTCTGGTTCCCTGCCCAGGTGGCAGCCGGCCATGGCCGGGGCATCTGGCGGGGAACAGCCCTGGGGCCGTTCCCGCGCCGGACCCGGATTACTTGCGCAGGCCGAGGCGTGCGATCAGGGCCAGATAACGGTCCTGGTTCCTGTCCTTGAGATAGTCCAGCAGACGGCGGCGCTGGCTGACCATCTTCAGAAGGCCACGACGCGAGTGGTTGTCCTTCTTGTGGGTCTTGAAATGCTCCGTCAGGTTGACGATGCGCTCGGTCAGGATCGCGACCTGCACTTCGGGGGAACCCGTGTCACCTTCCTTGGTGGCAAAGTCTTTGAGCACTTCGGTTTTGCGTTCGGCGGTAATCGACATCGGACCTCCTCGTCCATTAGAGATTGAAGACACGCACCGGCCACAACCATCCCGCCTCAGGGCGGACAAGGGCGATGAGCCGACCACCGCCGTGGATCTGTACCACGGGGGCATTGGCCGTCTCGTACCCTGGATGCGGCACGATGCCGGTGGTCCGGATCTGCTGCCCCCGCTTCAGGAGGGCAGCATCCTCTTCGGTCACGGCCAGCGCCGGGATGTCGGCCAGCGCGGTCTCGACCGGAAGCAAGGAACCACCAAGCGGCGGACTATCTAGCAAAGCCGCCTCCGATGCCAGCGAAATTGCAAGCTCTTCCAGCGTTTGCGCCATTTTTTCATCAAAGGGGCCTGCCCTGGTGCGGCGCAGGACCGCGACATGGCCAACCGTGCCCAGCGCCAGGGCCAGATCGCGCGCCAGGCTGCGCACATAGGTGCCCTTGCCACAGGCCACACGGAACACCGCATGGTCCGCATCGGGCATGTCTTCCAGGACCAGGGAATGGACGACCACCGGTCGGGGAGGCAGGACCACCTCCTCTCCCGCCCGGGCCAGATCATAGGCCCGCTCGCCCGCCACCCGGATCGCCGAATAGATCGGCGGCACCTGCAGCAGATTGCCGGTAAAGCGGGGCAATACGCCAAGAATGGCGGCACGGTCGGGCCGCACGTCGGAGCGGGCAGCTTCCACGCCCTCGAGGTCATCGGTGTTGGTGGCCATGCCCCAGCACACGGTGAAGAGGTATTCCTTGTCGCTGTCGATGACGAAGGGCAGCGTCTTGGTCGCCTCGCCCAGCGCTATGGGCAGCACGCCCGTGGCCAGTGGATCGAGAGTGCCGCCGTGGCCCCCCTTGGCCGCATCGAACAGGCGGCGGACGCGGGCAAGGGCCGGGGTTGAGCCGAGGCCAAAAGGCTTGTCGAGCACGACCCAGCCATTGACCGCCGCCCCCTTGCGCTTACGCGACACGGGGGTGTCCGCACACCAGGAGAGCCAAGCGTTCAGTCCTTGTCGGTGCTACGGGCAAGGTCGGTGGCCACCTGCGGCTTGCGCAGCAGGCGGTCGATGTGTTCCGCATGGTCAAAGCTGCGGTCCAGCGTGAAGGCAAGGCGCGGCGCATGACGCAGGTTGACGAGTTTCGCCACCTGGCCGCGCAGATAGGGGGCAGAGCGGTTCAGCCCCTCCATTACCTTCTCGGCACTGCGCCCGGCCAATGGCAGCACAAACACCGTGGCGTTCTTCAGATCGGGGCTGACCCGGACCTCGGACACGGTGATGCTGATGCCGACGACATCCGGATCGCGGATTTCGCCGCGCGCCAGCACTTCCACCAGGGCGTGGCGCATGACCTCGCCCACCCGCAGGCGCCTTTGCGATGGGCCGCGCGGCTCTGCGCCCGGCCCATCTGATCCCTTGTCGGATCGTTGCTGTCTGCCCATTGCGGCCTCCGACCGTTTCAGACGCGGATGCTCCTAGAGCGAGCGCGCGACTTCCTCGATCTCGAAGACCTCGATCATGTCGCCGACCTTGATGTCCTGCCAGTTCTCGAAGGCCATGCCGCACTCGTTGCCCGCCTTCACTTCGCGGACTTCGTCCTTGAAGCGCTTCAGCGAGGTGAGCGTGCCCTCATAGATCACCACATTGTCGCGCACGATACGCACCTTGGCGCCGCGCTTGACCATGCCTTCGGTGACCATCGTACCGGCGACCCAGCCCGACTTCGTGATGTTGAAGACCTGGCGCATCTCGGCCGCACCAATGACATTCTCGCGAACGGTTGGCGACAGCAGGCCCGACAGAGCCTTTTTGATATCATCCACAAGGTCGTAGATGACCGAGTAATAGCGGATCTCGACGCCTTCGGATTCGGCCAGCGCACGGGCCTGCTTGTTGGCACGCACGTTGAACGCAATGATCGGCGCCTGGGAGGCACGGGCCAGGGTGACATCCGATTCCGTGATGCCGCCCACGGCATCATGCAGAACCCGCACCGCGACCTCATCCGTCGACATCTTCGTCAGCGAGCCAACGATGGCTTCGACCGAACCCTGCACGTCGCCCTTGATGACGATGGGCAGTTCCTTGGCCTGGCCTTCCTTGATGCGGCTGAACATCTGTTCCAGCGAGCTGCGCGGCGCAACCGAGGTCCGCTCATCGCGCGAGCGGCGCTGACGGAAGCCGGTAACTTCGCGGGCCCGCGTCTCGTCGGCCACAACCTGAAGGTCGTCACCGGCAGAGGGCGTGCCACCAAGGCCCAGCACTTCCACGGGCACGGACGGGCCGGCACCGGGAAGCTGACGACCACGCTCGTCGAGCAGGGCACGCACACGGCCCCATTCACCGCCGGCCACAATGATGTCACCCACCTTCAGGGTGCCGCGCTGGATCAGCACGGTGGCAACAGGGCCACGACCACGGTCGAGCTTGGCCTCGATCACGACGCCAGCGGCGGCGCGGTCGGGGTTGGCCTTGAGGTCGAGGATTTCTGCCTGCAGCAGGATCGCCTCTTCCAGCTTGTCGAGACCCAAGCGCTGCTTGGCCGAAACCTCAACCGCCTGGACGTCGCCGCCCATGTCTTCGGTCACGATCTCGTGCTGCAACAGGTCCTGGCGGACGCGCTGGGCATTGGCGCCCGGCTTGTCGATCTTGTTGATGGCAACGACGATGGGCACGCCCGCCGCCTTGGCATGGCGGATTGCCTCGATGGTCTGGGGCATGATGCCGTCATCGGCAGCAACCACCAGCACCACGATGTCAGTCGCCTTGGCGCCACGGGCACGCATGGAGGTAAAGGCCTCGTGGCCTGGCGTATCAAGGAAGGTGATCTTCTGATCGCCAGAGAGCACCACCTGATAGGCGCCGATGTGCTGGGTAATGCCACCGGCTTCACCCGCCGCCACATCCGTCGAACGTAGCGCATCCAGCAGCGAGGTCTTGCCGTGATCGACATGGCCCATGACCGTCACCACGGGGGCACGCGGCAGCAGGACGTCTTCGAGATCGATCTCGCCGGTCAGGCCCACTTCCACGTCGGACTCGGCCACGCGCTTCACGCGATGGCCAAATTCCTGAACGATCAGTTCGGCGGTGTCAGCGTCAATCGACTGGTTGATGGTGGCCATGACGCCCATGCCCATCAACAGCTTGATCACGTCAACGCCGCGCTCGGCCATGCGGTTGGCGAGTTCCTGCACGGTGATGACTTCAGGCACCACAACGTCGCGCACGACCTTGAGGGGCTTGTCCATGCCGTTGCGGGCATTGCGCTTGTCACGCTCGCGGGCACGGCGGACCGAGGCCATGCTGCGGATGCGCTCGTTGTCGTCCAGTGCCTTGCCAAGCGTCAGCTTGCCGGTGCGCCGACGATCGGTGGCGGTGGTCTTTGGTGCGGGCGCGGGGCGCGGCGGCGGTCGGCTGGCGGCCCCCTTGACGCCCGGTGGGCCCATGGGGCGACGACGCGAGCGCGCCTCGTCCTCGTCCTCGATCAGACGCGCGGTGTTGAGGGGCGCGGGGCCAGTGGGCGGCGGGGCCGATTCGGCAGCCAGGCGGCGCTTGGCCTCTTCCTCGGTCTTGCGGCGCACTTCGGCTTCAGCGGCGCGACGCGCGTCTTCCTCGGCCTGACGGCGTTCGGCAGCGGCACGTTCGGCGGCCAGACGGCGCTCTTCAAGCTCGCGACGGCTGGCCTCGATGGCCGCCCGCTCGCGGTCGATCACTTCGGCGGCCTGGGCACCCTGAAGGGCCTTGGCGCGCGCGGCCTTCTCGCCTTCGGTCAGGGTGCGCAGAACAACGCGCCCGCCCCGTGTTGCCGTGGCCGAGGGACCGGCAGACGGGCGCTGACCGCCCTGGCCGGGACGGTTGCCAGCCGGCATGTTGGGCGGACGGGACGAGATGTTGGGGGCACTGGCCTGGGGCCGGGCCGGACTGGCCGGGGCCGCAGGGGCCCGTGCCACTGGCGTTGCCGCAACCGGGGCGGCCACTGCGGGAGTGGGCGCAGGCGCCTCTGCCACGGTTGCCACAGCTGGCGCCGCGACGGGGACTTCCACCGGGGCCTGGGAAACTGGAGCCGAGGCAACCGGAGCCTGAGCAACTGGAGCCGGGGCAACCGGGGCTTCCGCAACCACGGCAGGGGCCGGGGCAGCAGCCACCGGGGCTGCATCGACGGGGGCCGCTGCAACGGAGGCTGGCACCTCGGCCGCGACGGGGGCCGGGGCAGCCGCTTCAACCGGCGCGGGGGCGTCAACCGCAACAGGGGCGACGGGCGCCGCCTTCTGCGCCGCGGTTGCAGCAGCCGCAGCGGCGGCTGCCGCGGCGACGGCCGCAACAGCTGCAGGACGAACAGTCGTGGCCGCTGCCGCCGGTGGCGGCGTCGGGGCCTTGACCTCTACGGCGGGAGTTTCACCAGTCGCGATGGTCCGGGTGCGCTTGCGCTCCACCACGACCGCCTTGGAGCGGCCATGGCTGAAGCTCTGCCGCACCTGCCCCACGTCCACAGTCTTCTTCAACTGAAGCGTGCGGGGGCTGGTGAGGCCAAGCTTCTTGTCCTCGGAATCCTTTACTTCACTCATCCGTCCGTCCTTGTCCGGCATGCGGGGCCGCACGCGTAAACTCACTTGCGTCCACACACGCCGCGTCTGTTTCTGTCGTTGCCGATCTGGCATCCAGGTCGGCAGCGCCGACAGCCGATTCATCCATGTTCACGCGGAACCCGGCGAGGCGGCGTGCCTCGCCCAGAAATCGCGCGGCAAGGCGTCCTGGCTGGAGCGCTGCATGTACCACATTTTCCCGACCAAGTGCCAAGCTCAATTCGGCACAGGTCAAGGTTTCAACCAGTTGAAGATCCGGTTTGATCCGGCGGAGCTTGCGCAGACCGTCCGCGCCGCCGTCTGACGCCTGGATCAGCACCGAAATCTCGCCCTTGGAAATCGCCTCACGGACCTTTTCGAAACCCGCTGTGGCGCCGCCGGCACGCCGGGTCAGGCCCAGCCAGTGGGCGGCACGCCGCGCCAGCAGGCTTTCCAGCAGATCCGCCAGTCCGTCGGGCACAGAGGGGTTGGCCGGGCCACCGGCGCGGGCAAAGGCGCGGCCAAAGAGCTTGCGGCGCACCGCATCCTCCACCACCTCGCGCTTTGCCTTGAGCCAGACGCCGCGACCCGGCAGCTCGCGACCCAGATCGGGCACAAGGCCATCGTCCGGTCCGATCACGAACCGAATCAGCCGCTCTGGCGGCAAGCTTTCGCCGGTCGAGATACAGCGCCGAAGGGAATCTTCGCCCTCGTCACCAGTCTCGTTCCGCCGCCGTCCCTTCGCAGGGACGGGACGCCGGTCAGACGTTGTGGTCAGGCGCTGCGAGCGTTCCGTCACCGGACCCATGCGCCTCCGTCGGCGCCGCTGCGCCGTCCTCGCCGTCGAACCAGTGCGCGCGGGCCGCCATGATCACGGCCTGCGCGTCTTCGGCACCCAGGCCATGGGTGCGCAGAATGCCATCCTTAGGGTCAATCAGTTCATCGGTGGCGAGATCAGCCACGTCATCAAGGGTCTTGATCCCGGCCTTGCCGAGATCCACCAGCATGGCGGGCGTCAGCCCCACCAGGGCGGCCACATCGTCGCCGACGCCAAGTTCAAGGCGCTCGGCCTCGAAAGCGGCATCGCGCAGCTCGATCTTCTCGCGCGCCCGGGCCTGCAGGGCGCCGGCCAGATCCTCGTCAAAGCCCTGGATGTCGATCAGTTCGTCTTCCGGCACAAAGGCAACTTCCTCGATGGAAGAGAATCCTTCGGCTGCCAGCAGCTGGGCAATGGTTTCCTCGACGTCGAGGTCGCGGGCGAACATTTCGGAACGCTGGCGGAATTCTTCCTGGCGGCGCTGGCTTTCCTCGGCCTCGGTCAGGATGTCGATGTCCCACCCCGTCAGCTGCGAGGCAAGGCGCACGTTCTGGCCACGCCGGCCAATGGCCAGGCTCAGCTGGTCGTCGGGCACCACCACCTCGATGCGGCGCGAATCCTCGTCCAGCACGACCTTGACCACCTCGGCCGGGGCCAGTGCATTGACGATGAAGGTGGCGCTGTCGGGCGACCACTGGATGATGTCGATCTTCTCGCCCTGAAGCTCGTTCACCACCGCCTGCACGCGGCTGCCGCGCATGCCGACGCAGGCACCCACGGGGTCGATGGAACTGTCGCGGCTGACCACGGCGATCTTGGCGCGGCTGCCGGGATCGCGGGCCACCGACTTCAGCTCGATGATGTTGTCGTAAACCTCGGGCACTTCCTGGGCAAAGAGCTTGGCCATGAACTGCGGATGGGTGCGCGACAGGAAAATCTGCGGCCCGCGGGCCTCGCGGCGCACGTCATAGATATAGGCGCGGCAGCGGTCGCCATTGTGGAACGTCTCGCGTGGCAAAACCTCGTCGCGGCGCAGAATGGCCTCGGCGCGGCCCAGGTCCACGATCACATTGCCGTATTCGACGCGCTTGACGATGCCGTTGACGATCTCGGCAATGCGGTCCTTGTATTCTTCGTACTGACGGTCGCGCTCGGCATCGCGCACCTTCTGCACGATCACCTGCTTGGCGGTCTGCACGGCGATGCGCGACAGGTCGATGGGCGGCAGGGGCTCAGACAGGAAATCGCCAACCTGGGCGGCGGGGTTGCGGGCAATCGCCTCACCCACGCGGATCTGGGTTGCGTCGTTCTCCACCACATCGACCACTTCCAGCAGGCGCTGGAGGCGGATCTCGCCGGTCTTGGGATCGATCTCGGCGCGGATCTCGTTCTCGCTGCCATAGCGGGAGCGGGCAGCTTTCTGGATCGCCTCCTCCATCGCCTCGAGGACAACATTCTTTTCAATGTTCTTCTCGCGCGCGACCGCATCGGCGATCTGCAGCAGTTCCAGGCGATTTGCGCTGACAGCCATGATCGTTACCTGTTTGCTGTGCTACGCTTGGCATTACTTTTGCCAGAGCGAGCAGGCTTTGACCCGGAGCGGGCCTTTTTTGCGTCCGGTTTTGCCGGCGCCGGTTGGGAAGCGGGGGCGGAAACCACGTCGAGCGAGATTTCCTCGCCAAGATCATCCGGGGGCGGACCGCCACCTGGCACCTCACCCCTGAGGCTGGCCGCGATGAGGTCGTCCGTCAGCACCAGCTTGGCATCGGCGATGGCATGAAAGGGCAACAGCACGGTGCTGCCGTCGGCATCGGCCAGCTGCACTTCCTCGCCTTCGGCCAGGCCCTGAAGGCGGCCGCGAAAGCGCTTGCGCCCGTCCTGGGGCAGGCTCATCTCAATCCGCGCCTCAAAACCCTTGAAGCGCTCGAAGTCCACCAGCCGGGTCAGGGGCCGGTCGATGCCGGGCGAGCTGACTTCCAGCATGTATTCGCCGGGGATCGGATCCTCGACATCCAGCACGGCCGACACGGCGCGGCTGACATCGGCGCAATCGGCCACGGTCATGGTGCCATCGGCACGCTCGGCCATGATCTGCAGAATGGGGCGGCGACCCCCGCCGTAGCGCACGCGCACAAGCGAAAAGCCCATGGCTTCAAGCGGCGGGCCGATCAGGCGGGCTATGCGGGTATTGCCGTCCACGTGGTTGCTGTATCCCCAAAACGAAAAGGTGGGCCGCTGGCCCACCTTTCTGGTCGGCCCACCGTCTTACCGGCGAGCTATGTTGCACCGCATAATAGCCACTTCCCGGCCAAGATCAAGCGGGTAACGCGGGTCTCAATGCACCATGGGTGACAGGCCCTCGGGGGGGCGGAGGAGCAGGGCGAAGGGGAGGGTCATGAGGATGGCGAGGCCAAAGATCCAGAAACAGTCGGCATAGGTCATCACCAGCGCTTCGCGGCTGACAAGACCCGACAGGGCGGCCAGACCCTGGGTGGCGGCATAGGCCATGTCGGGGCTGCGTTCGCTGAACAAGGCGGTCATGCCGCCGTCAGTCTCGAAGCCCTGCCAGCGGATGGCCTGCGCCAGTTCCTGCTTGTGGAAGGCAAAGCGCGTATCCACCGCCACGGCCGTGAGCGCCAGGCCAATGGAGGCGCCAAGGTTGCGTGCCACATTGAACAGCGCCGAGGCATCGGCCGATTCCTCGGGCCGGAAGCCGGCAAGGGCGCCCTGGCTGAGGGGCATGAAGATCAGCACCTGGCTGATGCCACGCAGAAACTGGGACAGAATGAAATTGTTCCCCGAGGTCTCGGCGGTCAGCCCGATGTCGAGCCAGGAGGCCGAGGCATAGAGGATCACGCCCGTGCCCACCAGCAGGCGGATATCCAGGGTGCGCAGCATATAGGGCACGGCGGGAATGAGCAGCATGGCCGAAGCCCCGCTGTACATGGCAACGACCCCCGATTCCTGGGCGTTGTAGCCAGCGATCTGGGCCAGAAAAACGGGGATGATATAGACCCCCGTGAAGAAGGCGCCGCCCATCACCACGCTGAGAATACAGGCGGCGGCAAAACTGGGCAGGCGCAGCAGCGACAGTTTCAGCACGGGATCACGGCTGTAAACCTGCGACAGCACCACCAGCAACAGTCCCACAGCCGAGATGGCAAGCAGACGGAGAATGTAACCGGACTCAAGCCAGCGCTCGCGCTGCCCTTCTTCCAGCACCACCGTCAGCGTGCCCAGACAGACCGTAAGCCCCACCACCCCCAGCCAGTCGGCCTTGAGGAGGTCGGCAAAGCGGGTTTCCTCGTGCTCCAGCCCCACCAGCAGCATCACCACCAGCAGGCCACCCACCGGCACGTTGAGCAGAAAAAGGAAATGCCAGCTGACATTTTCCGTCAGCCAGCCGCCCAGCAAGGGGCCAAAGACCGGCGCCAGCACCACGGTAATGCCAAACAGGGCCAGGCCCTGGGGCTGCTGGTTCACCGGCAGGCGGGTGCCGATGATGGTCATGGCCGTGGGCATCAGGGCGCCGCCAAAGAAACCCTGCCCGATCCGCCCGATGATCATCTGGGGCAGGGTCTGGGCAACACCGCACACCACCGAAAACACCACGAAGGCAAGCGTGCAGCTGACCAGCAGCAGACGCAGCCCCATCACCCGGGTCAGCCAGGCGGTCAGCGGGATCATCACGATTTCCGCCACCAGATAGGCGGTGGTGATCCAGGTGCCCTCGGTGCCATTGGCGCCGATTTCCCCCTGGATCTGGGGCAGGGAGGAATTGGTGACCGAGATATCCAGCGTGGCCATGAAGGCGCCGATGATGCCCGCCATCACCGCGATCCAGGCGCCCAGCGACGCCCGCTCGGTGCCCACGGCCGGCGTGCTCATGACGGGATCACCCTCAGGCTCATCACGGGATCACCCTCAGGGCCTGGGCTGGCGAGTGTCGACGCTGACTTCCACCGACAGGCCGGGCATCAGCCGGGCCAGCACGTCGGCCGGGGCCTCCACGCGAAGGCGCACGGGTACACGCTGCACGATCTTGGTGAAATTGCCCGTGGCGTTTTCCGGCCGCAGCAAGGCAAATTCCGAGCCCGTGCCCGGTGAGAGGGAAACGACCGTGCCCTTGAGCGGCGTATCTGGCAGAGCGTCCACATGGATGGTGGCGGTCTGGCCTGCCCGCATCTGCCCCACCTGGGTTTCCTTGAAATTGGCCACCAGATAGATGCGGTCGACCGGCACCACTTCCATCAGGCGGGTGCCGGCCTGCACAAACTTGCCCACCGCCACCTGGCGGTCGCCAATGCGGCCAGCCTGGCCGGCGCGAATCACCGTGGCCTCAAGGTTCAGTTCAGCATCGCGCACGGCGGCGGCGGCAGATTTCACCGCGGCCTCGCTGTGCTGGACGGTGGCGGCCAGCGTTGCGCGCTCGCGGTCGGCCACGGCCACGGCGGCCTCGGTCGCGCGCACCTTGGCCACGGCCATGTCGCGCATGGCCCCGGCGTCTTCCTTGCGCTGGGCTGAACCGGCGCCGCTGCTCAACAGCTTGTCGGCACGCCCGGCAGTAAGGGCGGACAGGCGCAGGGCCTCGCGCGCCACCTCGACCTCTGCCTGTGCCTGGGCAACCACGGCATCGTGGCGGTCCAGTTCGGCACGGGCGCGGACAACACCGGCCGCCGCCTGCTCGGCCTCGGCCTTTGCGCGGTCGAGGGCGGCCTGGAAGGAGCGCGCGTCAATGGTAACCAAAGGCGTGCCAGCCTCCACGATCTGGTCGGCCTCCACATGCACCTGTTCCACATAGCCCGAGATGCGGGGGGAGACGATGGTGGCATCGGCCCGCAGATAGGCATTGTTGGTGGTCTCGAAAAAGCGCGCCTCCTGCCACCAGGTCCAGCCCCAGAAACCGCCGGCAAAGGCAGCCAGGATCAGGGCCGTCCACAGCAGGACGGGCGCCAGCCGACGGCCGCCAGAACGCACGGTCGGGGGCGCCACGCCATCGGCTTCAGCAATTCGTGCACTCACGCAGGGACCCCCGGGAAAGGCATGGCATCAGGGCTGAACAGAAGGCACCCCTCCATGTGTATGGGGTACCATGGCATCACACGCCCGGCGCGCATGCAAGCAGGTGTCATCTCCTGCGATGCCTTCAGCTGGCGCGTGGCCGTCTCTGGAAGCGCAGATAGACCGGGGTGCGGCCAGCCACCCGGGCCTTGGCCTCGTAACGGGTGGGCACCCAGTCGGGCGGGGGCACGCGCCAATCAGCCGGGCCACGGGCCAGCCATTCGAAATCGGGATGGCGCATGGCCAGCACCAGGGTCCAGCGGGCATAGGCCATGATGTCGGTCGCCACGCGCAATTCGGCCCCGTCGGCCAGCGCCCGGGCGAGCGCATCAAGCGTCGCCGTCTGGATGAAGCGGCGCTTGTGATGGCGGGTCTTGGGCCAGGGGTCGGGAAACAGCACAAAGGCCCGGTCGAGGCAGCCCTCGGGCAGGGCCTCGATCAGGGGGCGGGCATCGTCGGTATGGACGCGCACATTGCCGAGATTGCGGGCCTCCACGTCGATCAGCAGCTTGGCGACGCCATTGATGAACGGCTCGCAGCCGATCAGGCCAAGTTCGGGATGGGCCGCAGCCTGGCCGGCCAGATGCTCTCCCCCGCCAAAGCCGATTTCCAGCCAGAGACCGCTGGGGCGGGGCGTGAACAGGGCAAAGGGGTCGAGCGGGGGCGGCACTGCCTCGGGGTCGAGGGGATGGGGTTCCGGCATGGGCACCCGCAGGTGCGGCAGCAGGCTCTCAATCAGATTGCGGGCATGGGGCCGCAGCTTGTGGCCGGTGCGCCGGCCATGAACAATCCGGCGCCTGAGGTCCTCGGCACCCTCGTCGTCAGATGCGTCGGTTTCCAAGACAATACCCGATCAGCAGGGAACAGGAGCGCCAGTGCCCCGGAGTTCCAGTACCCCGGAGCTCCAGTGCCCCGGCCCGCCAGGGGCGGACCGGGAAGCAGGGGTGCGCAGACCTCAGAACGCCGCCTTGATGGCCTCGACGAGATCAAGCTTTTCCCACGAGAAGCCGCCGTCGGCATCGGGCGTGCGGCCAAAATGGCCATAAGCGGCGGTGCGGGCATAGATCGGACGGTTGAGCTTCAGGTGCTCGCGGATGCCACGGGGGCTAAGGTTCATCACCTCGCCCAGCACGCGCTCCAGCTTGCCTTCCTCGACCTGGCCCGTGCCATGCAGATCCACATAGATCGACAGGGGCTTGGAGACGCCGATGGCATAGGAAAGCTGGATCGTGCAGCGGTCGGCAAGGCCGCCGGCCACCACGTTCTTGGCCAGATAGCGCGCCGCATAGGCCGCCGACCGGTCAACCTTGGTGGGATCCTTGCCGGAAAAGGCACCGCCGCCATGGGGCGCTGCGCCACCATAGGTATCGACGATGATCTTGCGGCCCGTCAGGCCCGAATCACCATCGGGGCCACCGATGACGAATGTGCCCGTGGGATTCACATAGAAATCCGCCTCGGGGCACATCCAGCCCTCGGGCAGGACATTGAGGACATGGGGGCGCACGATCTCGCGCACCTGTTCCTGGTTGAGATGGGCGCCGTGCTGGGTCGAGACGACGACCGAGGTGGCGGCAACCGGCTTGCCATTCACATAGCGCAGCGTCACCTGGCTCTTGGCATCGGGGCCAAGGCCGGGTTCGGCGCCGGAATGGCGCGCCTCGGCCAGGCTGCGGACGATGGCGTGGCTGTAGTGAATCGGGGCCGGCATCAGCACGTCGGTTTCACGGCAGGCATAGCCAAACATGATGCCCTGGTCGCCGGCGCCTTCGTCCTTGTTGCCCGTGGCATCGACGCCCTGGGCAATGTGGGCCGACTGGCCATGGATCCGCACCAGAACCTCGGCGTTCTTCCAATGGAAGCCGTCCTGCTCGTAGCCGATTTCCTTGACCGCCGCCCGGGCCACAGCCTCGAGCTGGTCATGGGGGACCGGCACGGCGCTGCGGACTTCGCCCGCCAGCACGATGAGGTTGGTGGTCGTCAGGGTCTCGCACGCGACGCGCGCATGGGGGTCCACCGTCAGGAAGGTATCGACGACCGCATCGGAAATGCGGTCACACACCTTGTCGGGATGACCTTCGGAGACCGACTCGCTGGTAAACAGATAATCACTGCGTGGCACGCTGGACCCCTTGACGATGGTGACTGGCAGGCCGGCGCAACAGGGCGCGGACCCCGGTCCACACCCCGACCGCAAGCCTGATCGGTGGCAGCACTATTCGCTGGCGGCTGGTGCCCGGTCAAGTGGCCGTGCCGGGCCGGCCGGGATCAGTCGGCGGCGTCAATCATGCTGGCCAGATCGGCCGTGATGGTGCCGCCAATCGCCTTGACCAGGTCGAAGACGCGCTTGCGCACCGTGGGGTCATCGATGCGGTAATAGGCCCTTACCAACTCCATGGTTTCCCGCCGGGACATCTGGCTGGCCTCATGGGCATCGGGGCCTGGGCCATCGGCACCGGGCGACGCGTCTGCCGGGGCGCCCGGGATGTCGTCGAAGAAGAAGGAAACCGGCACGTCGAGAATGCGCGACAGCTCATAGAGGCGGCTGGAGCCAATGCGATTGGCGCCACGCTCGTACTTCTGGACCTGCTGGAAGGTAAGTCCCAGGGCGTCACCCAGCTTTTCCTGGCTGTACCCAAGAAGCGTGCGCCGCAGCCGGACCCTGCTGCCAACATGCACATCGATCTGATGGGGGTGTGCGACCATCGTGCTGCTCTCCTGTTTCGGACAGGGTTGTTCATGCAAATGCCGCGCCGAAGACAGGGAATCGGCGCGCACCTATACAACCTGACCTGTCATCCGTTTGTATGCAGGAGGGCAAAAGATCGTCAAGCACAAAGTATTGATTTTATAAGTAGTCAGCCTCAGGAAGATTTGCGACGTCCCAGAAAAATACCAATCACGGCGGCTATTCCAAGTACAATCCAGTCTCCCAGACGGGCATAGGGCGTGATGCCTGAACGCGCCTCAGGCAAATTGATATCCAATATGCCGGTTTCCCCCAGATTCAGATGGCCAAGATCACGGCCAACAGAATCAAACACTACAGAGATGCCCGTATTGGCAGCCCTGACGAGGGGTACACCCTGTTCTACGGCACGCATACGGGCCATGGCGAGGTGCTGATAGGGGCCGATACTTTTGCCAAACCAGGCATCATTGGTCAAATTCAGCAGCCATTCTGGCCGATCCGCCTGATCTGCCACCGCTGCGGGGAAGATGACCTCGTAACAGATCAGGGGTGAAAAGGCCGGCAACCCGGCAATATGGAGAGTGCGCGGCCCCGGCCCGGCAGAAAAATCCACTGCCCCTTGCGCAAGCTTGTCGATGCCAAAGCGCGAAAGCATGGGCCGCAGGGGCAGATACTCGCCAAAGGGCACCAGATGGGCCTTGTCATAGATGCCCAGAATGGCACCCGTCTCGGCGAGGGCCACCAGGCTGTTCCAGGCCTGGAATTCGTCGGGCTGGCCCACTTGCCCCTCGCGTACCCGCATGGCGCCGGTCAGCAGGACACCCCCATGGGGGGCGGACCTCGCCACGGCGGCGGCATTTTCGGGCAGGGTATCGATCAGATATGGCGTTGCGGTCTCGGGCCAGATCACCGCTGCCAGGGGGCGGGCCGAGGGCGCCTGGCTGAGGTTCAGATAGCGTTCGAAGATATCGCGCCTCGCCTCGGCGCTCCATTTGATGTGCTGGTCGATATTGCCCTGGACGATGCGCAGCAGCGGGCGATCGGTGGCAGCAGGATCTGGCGCCGGCACCAGGCCAAGGCGCACCCAGCCGCCAAGACACACCAGCGCCAGCACGGCGAGGCCACCAAGGGTGGGGCGCAGGCGGTGCCAGCCCTGCCTGCCCGCATCCGCCAGGGTTGCCGGCAAGGCGGCCAGCAGCACCGTACCCAGAGACAGGCCCCAGACGCCCACCAGCGCCGCCGCCTGGCGGGGTGCGGCCAGATCGGTCCAGGCATAGCCCGTGACATTCCAGGGAAAGCCCGTCAGCACATGGCCGCGCAGCCATTCCGCCGCCAGCCAGGCCAGCGCCAGGATCGCCACCCGCGCACCACCTGGCCGCCAGAACCTGTGGGCGGCCATGATGGCAAGGGCATAGAACAGGGCCAGCAGGCCCGGCAGCACGATGACCGCAAAGGGCAGCAGCCAGGCGAAACGGTCGGCCTCCACCAGCAGGGCAAGGGCAATCCAGTAGAGCCCCACCACCAGATGGCCAAAGCCAAAGGCCCAACCCGTCCAGAAGGCCCGGCGGGGCGTATCGACGCCATCAAGCAGCCAGACAAGGCCCGTAAAGGCCAGCGCCAGCACCGGCACCAGGCCAAAGGGCGGCAGGCCCAGCATGGCCAGGGCCCCCAGGCCAAAGGCCA
>CANCOY010000012.1 GCA_947379865.1 Acetobacteraceae bacterium | reverse complement strand
GGTGGGCTGGTCAAGCCGCGATTGCCGCGCCCTTGATCCGCTCTGAGCGGCATCCGGGCCTGCATGGCCCGGGTTATGCAACTGATGCCGGGGGGACCGGCACTAACCATGGAGAGCGATGTGACGAACAAGACGAAGACCGGTTTGGCGATCATGGCCTCCGCCATGGCGCTGGCCGTGGCGGCGCCTGCTGCCAAGGCTGCCGACGCCCTCACCATCGTGTCGTGGGGCGGCGCCTATCAGGCCAGCCAGCAGGAAGCCTATTTCAAGCCGTACACGGCCAAGGCCGGCGCCAAGATCACGGAAGAGGAATACAACGGCGAGATCGCCAAGATCCGCGCCATGGTCGAGTCCAAGAACACCACCTGGGACGCGGTGGACGTGGACACGGCAACCGTGATCCAGGCCTGCGACGAGGGCCTGCTTGAGCCCATCGACTGGTCCAAGGTTGGCGACAAGAGCAAGTTCATCGGCGCCGGCGACTTCGAGTGCGGCGTGCCCTCGATCATGTACTCGACGATCTTTGCCTATGACACGTCGAAGTTCAAAGACGGCCCGACCAAGATCGCCGACCTGTTCGATGCCAAGAAGTTCCCTGGCAAGCGTGGCCTGCAGAAGGTTGCGTTCGGCAATCTGGAATTCGCCCTGCTGGCCGATGGCGTGGCCCCGGCTGACGTCTACAAGGTTCTCGGCACCCCGGCGGGCGTCGACCGTGCCTTCAAGAAGCTCGACACCATCAAGAAGGACGTCGTCTGGTGGGAAGCCGGCGCCCAGCCACCGCAGCTGCTGGCCGATGGCGCCGTTGCCATGACGACCGCCTGGAACGGCCGTATCCAGAAGGCCATCGACACCGACAAGAAGCCCTTCAAGATCGTCTGGGATGGCCAGCTGCCCGACTATGACCTGTGGGCGATCCCCAAGGGCGGCAAGAATGTGGATGCAGCCTATCGCTTCATCGCCTTCGCCTCGGCGGCCGAGAACCAGGCCGTGCAGCCGAACTACATCGCCTATGGCCCGGCCAACAAGGATGCAGCGGCAAAGGTTGCGGCCGCCACCCTGCCCAAGCTGCCGACGGCACCCGCCAACATGACAGGCATGCAGCAGACGAACTTCAAGTTCTGGGGCGATCATCGCGACGAACTGGAGAAGCGTTTCACCACCTGGCTTGCCCAGTAAGGCACGCCCGATGCTGGACCGGGGGTGGGCAGTTGCCCGCCCCCGGATCCCGGCTGCCGGCCCCCCCGACCCCGACCCCTAGGAAGACCCCAGAGGATCATGACTGCCATCGCCGATGCAGCACCCCATGTGCGTGATCCCGACCTGAAGCGCCGCCTGCAAAGGGCCGAGCGCCGACAGACCCGCATGGCCATGCTGCTGGTGGCCCCCCTCTTCCTTTTCATCGTCCTCAGCTTCGCCTTGCCGATCCTCACCCTGATGACACGGGCGGTCAGCAATCCCGAGGTGAGCACGAACCTGCCGCAAACCCTCACGGCGCTGGGCGACTGGGACCATGCTGCGGCACCTGACGAGGCTGTCTTTGCGGCCCTTGCCGCTGATCTGGTGGAGACCCAGAAGGCGCGCACCACCGCCTTGATTGGCAAGCGGATGAATTACGACTGGCCGGGCGCCCGCAGCATCATGATCTCTGCCGGCAAGGCCGTGCAGAACGCGGGTGGCGGCCCGTGGAAGCCTGTGCTTGTGGCCTCTGACCCGGTGTGGGACAGCGTCGAATGGTGGGCCGCCCTCAAGCGGGCCGGTGCGCCCTATACGGATTTCTATCTGCTGGGGGCGCTAGACCTCAAGCGTGACGTGAAGGGTGACGTGGTTCGGGCCGAGCCTGACCAGGCAGTGTTCATCGACATTTTCGGCCGCACCATCATGATCTCGTTCATGGTGACGCTCGGCACCCTGGTGCTGGGCTTTCCGGTGGCCTATCTGCTGGCAACCCAACCGGCGCGGACGGCCAATATCCTGATGATCCTGGTGCTGCTGCCATTCTGGACCTCGCTGCTGGTACGCACCACGGCCTGGGTGGTGCTGTTGCAGACCAATGGCATCGTCAACAACACGCTGATCTGGCTGCATCTGATTACCGAGCCGCTGGCCCTGATCTTCAACCGGGGCGGCACGCTGATTGCGATGATGCACATCCAGCTGCCCTTCACCCTGCTGCCGATCTATTCCGTGATGCGCACGATTTCGCCCAGCCACGTGCGTGCCGCGCGCTCGCTCGGGGCGGGGCCGTTCGAGGCGTTCTGGCGGGTCTATGCGCCCCAGACCCTGCCGGGTGTGGGTGCCGGCTGCCTGCTGACCTTCATCCTGTCCCTTGGCTATTACATCACGCCGGCTCTGGTCGGCGGCGCCACGGACCAGATGATCAGCTATTTCGTGGCCTTCTACACGAACAAGGAAATCAACTGGGGACTGGGCTCTGCCCTTGGTTTTGTCCTCCTGTCGCTCACCCTTGGCCTCTACCTGCTTTACAACAAGCTGGTGGGCGTCGAGAACATGAAGCTGGGTTGAGCCATGATGCCCTATGCCTCTCCCCTGGAACGTGTCTGGTACTGGGTGTTCCGCGTGCTCTGCGGCGCGGTGCTGCTGTTCCTGATCGCGCCGATCCTGGTGGTCATGCCGCTGTCCTTCAATGCGGAGCCCTATTTCAGCTATCCCATGCCCGGTCTGTCGCTACAGTGGTACCAGGATCTGGTGAACAACCCGCAATGGCAGCTGGGCATTCGCAACAGCCTGATCGTGGGCGCCTTTGCCACAACACTGGCAACCACGCTGGGCACGCTGGCGGCCCTTGGCCTGTCGCAGCGCAAGTTTCCCATGCGCACGCTGGTGATGAGTGTGCTGATCTCGCCCATGATTGTACCTGTGGTGATCACGGCGGTGGGGATGTATTTCTTTTATTCAGACATCGGGCTGACCAACACGCTGCCCGGCCTGATCCTGGCCCACACCGCGCTCGCCACCCCCTTTGTGGTGATCACCGTTACGGCCACCCTCACCGCCTTTGATCACAGCATGACGCGCGCGGCTGCCAATCTGGGCGCCTCGCCCTGGACGGCGTTTCGCCGGGTGCAGCTGCCGCTGATTCTGCCGGGGGTGATTTCCGGGGCGCTGTTTGCCTTTGTTACCTCGTTCGACGAGGTGGTGGTGGTGCTGTTCATCGCCGGGCCAGAGCAGCGCACCCTGCCGCGCCAGATGTTTGCCGGCATCCGCGAACAGATCAGCCCTACGATCCTGGCGGCGGCGTGCATTCTGGTGGTGATCTCCATCGCCCTGCTTACCACCATCGAGCTGTTGCGCCGCCGGTCAGAGCGCCTGCGCGGGATATCCCCCGCCTGACCCTGGAACCTCAGCCGTCGAGGGGCGCGGCGGCGCGCTGGCCCTGCACGGCAAAGAAGGCGGCCTCTTTCCAGGCGGCAGGCAGTTCCACCCGCCCCTCGGTCAGGCGTGCGGTGCCGCTGGCCTTGCCCCGCACGATCTGGCCCTCGAACCGGTTGGGCAAGGGCGAGGGCGCCAGGGGCATGGCGTCGGCCGCCGCATAGACGCAGATATAAAGGCCGCGTGGCGCCGCTGACCGATTGGGGTCAGAGCCGTGCATCAGCTTGGTGTGCATCAGGCAGGCGCTGCCGGGCTTTTGTTCCAGCGGGATCGCACGCGCCTGATAGAGCCGGGCCGCCGCCTCATCCACCTGGCCGGTGAACACACCGTCCTGCCAGAGGCTGACCTGCCCCCTGAGGTGGGAGCCCGGCACCACCCGCAGCGGGCCATTCGCCAGATCCACCGGGTCCAGTGCCACCAGGGCGGTGACCAGATCATCATTGGTGTGCGGCGTGAACGAGAAATCCTGATGATAGCCCACCCGTGTGGCCATGCCCGGGCGCTTCAGGTTGATCTTTGAATGGTGGATCTTCACGTCCGGCCCGATCAGGCGGGCAACGGCATCCACCAGTGGTGCATGGCACAGGGCCTGTTCATAGGCCTCGGAAATCTCGGCAGGGTTGTTGACCCGGCGCAGGCGCGGATCGTCGGCAGAATGCCCTGCCTCGCAGTCGAAACGGGCGCGCCCATCGGCAGTGGTGCCCCAGTTGCCCGGCTGCGTCCGGCTTTCCTCCACCCAGCCATCCAGCTCACGCCGCAGGGCCACCAGGGCCTCGGGCGACACCGCATCCTCGATCACCAGATAACCAAGGGTCCGGAAGCGGGTAACATCTTCGGCGCTCAGCGGGATCATGGCGTAACCTCAATCTGGACAGGCGCTCAGAGATCGCCGGCTGGACAGGCGCTCAGGGATCGCCTGGCACACCGTAACTGGGTGCTTCGCGCGGGTCGAGGGCGCGCTGGATATAGGCATCCATCTGGGGGCGGTAGACGTCCCACAGGGCGCGCAGGGCCACCAGGGGTTCATCGTGCCAGTCCACCCGCAGATCCACCGTGGGCCACGACCAACGGTCGGCCACCATCAGGCCGACAGAGCGCACCGGCCCCTCCTCCCCACCCGCAGCGGCACCGGCCTCGACAGCTGCCAGCAGGCGCTCGGCCAGGTGCTGCCCAGCCGTGGCCTCAAAGGCCCTGACCATGGCCGCGGGCACGCCGTGATTGGCCAGCAGATTGCCCGCCGCCACACAGTCGCGCCCCTCGGCCACGGCATGGGTGCCAAGGGTGCGGGCGCCCGAATGGTGGGCAGTGGCGCCGTCGAAATCGATCACCGTCAGCTGGCGATAGTCGGCAAAGGCGCCTGCCGCCACCAGCTGGTCCCGCACGGCGACGGCACCGAACCCCTGGGCCAGCAGGTCGAGGCCAAGGGTGCCAAGGCGCGGATCGGTGATGTTCTGGGTTCCCACCGCCCCGGCACCGGCGCGCACCCAGGCGCAGCGGCTGGCGACGCAGGGGCTGGAGGAGGTAACCACAATGCCCAGGCGGCCTGTGGTGGCGCAGCGTCCGGCAAGCGAAAAGGTCATGGCTCAGTCCCCCGGCAGATCAGGAAGCAAGGTGGTCGGCCACGCGGTCGAGGAAGCGGTCGCACAGGCCCAGCTGGTCGGCCGCGATCCACTCGTCCACCCGGTGCGCCTCGGCAATGCGGCCCGGGCCGCAGACGACGGTGGCAATGCCCGCCGTCTTCTGGAAGAGGCCGGCCTCGGTACCAAAGGCCACCTTGGCATGGTCGTTGCGGCCCGCCAGCCGCTTGGCGAGCGCCACCGCCGGGTCTTCCGGCGCCATGTCGAGGCCGGGATAGGCGGCAAGCGGATGAAATGCGATCCCGGCCTCAGGCGAGATGGCCTTCATGGCAGGCTCGATCACCTCACGGGCATGAGCGAGGATCCGGGCAAATTGCTGCTCCGGGTCGTCGTCGGGCAGATGGCGCATCTCGAAGGCGAAGCGGCAGTTGCCGGCCACCACATTCAGCGCCGTACCGCCGCTGATTGTGCCCACCTGGAAGGTGGAAAAGGGCACATCAAAGGCCTCGTCCCGGGGGCCGGTTCGCGCCCGCTCGGCGGCCAGGCTGCGGATAAAGACGATCAGTTCCGCCGCATATTCGATGGCGTTGACGGCGCGGGGTGCCAGGCTGGAATGGGCCTCAAGCCCGCGCACATCCACCTGCAAGGCAGCCTTGCCCTTGTGGGCAACCACGACCTGCATTTCCGTGGGCTCCCCCACAATGCACAGGCGCGGGCGCACCGGCAGGCCGGCCAGACTGTCGATCAGGCGGCGGACGCCGATGCAGCCGATCTCCTCGTCATAGGACAGGGCCAGGTGCAGTGGCGCCTGCAACGCGCGCCCCGCCGTGCGGCCAAACAGGGCCAGGGCCGAGGCCACAAAGCCCTTCATGTCGGCCGTGCCACGGCCATGGAGGCGGCCATCCCGGGCCTCCAGCACAAAGGGGTCAGAGGCCCAGTCCTGACCTTCCACCGTCACCACGTCGCTGTGGCCCGACAGCAGAATGCCCGGCACATCGGCAGGCCCCAGCGTGGCAAAAAGATTGGCCTTCGTCCCCGTCTCATCATGCACCAGCCGGCTCTCGACGCCGAGCTTGGCCAGATAGGCCCGCACATAATCGATCAGCGCCATGTTGGAGGTGCGGCTGATGGAGGGAAATGCAATCAGGTCGCGCAACAGGCGCAGCGTCTCGGCATCGGGCGCGTGTGCAGGCGCGGGGCCGGGGGCAGGCGCAGATTCGGGCTGGGACTGTGTCACCATGTCCTCGCGGTCGGGGGGGGGCACTTTCCCCTTATAGTCGAAGGACAATCATGGCCGCGACGGGGGGCCCCTGTACAGGGTGGCGTGGTGCGGATTAGCGCTCTTCATCGGCACATTTGGCGATCGCATTTCCGCTTTGCCCAAGGCCTTGCTAGGAATGGAAAAGATCAAGGAGGGTTCGATGAACACGGAACAGCTAAGGATCATCCGCAACGGCGAGCGCGTGACGCCGACCTTCTCTGCCGCCGAACTGGACCGCCGCCTGGCCGGCCTGCGCCGGCACATGGGCGAGGCCGGGATCGAGGCCGTCGTCTTTACCTCGATCCACAACATCAATTACTTCAGCGATTTTCTGTATACGTCGTTCGGTCGTCCCTATGCGCTGGTGGTGACCCAGGACGCCTCCACCTCCGTCAGCGCCAATATTGATGCCGGCCAGCCCTGGCGCCGCACCCATGGCGACAATCTGGTCTACACCGACTGGCAGCGCGACAATTACGTGCGCGCGGTCCAGCGCCTGGTGGGTACCGCCAAGCGCATTGGGATCGAGCACGACCACATCAACCTCGACATGCGCGCCAAGTTTGGCGATGCCCTGCCGGCCGCCAGCTTTGTCGATATCTCAAAGGCCACCATGGCCCAGCGCATGGTGAAGTCAGCCGAAGAGATTGCCGTGATCCGCAATGGCGCCCGCATCGCCGATATTGGCGGCGCTGCCTGCCGCGAGGCCATTGCCGAGGGCGTGGGCGAGCATGAGGTGGCGCTGCATGCCACCGGCGCCATGGTGCGCGAGATTGCCCGCACCTATCCCCATGCCGAACTGATGGACACCTGGACCTGGTTCCAGTCGGGCATCAACACAGATGGCGCCCACAATCCGGTCACCAGCCGCCGCCTGCGCAAGGGCGACATCCTGAGCCTGAACTGCTTTCCCATGATCGCGGGCTATTACACGGCGCTGGAACGCACCCTGTTCCTCGATCATTGCGATGACGCGTCACTGAAGCTGTGGGAGGCCAATGTGGCCGTGCACGAGCGCGGGCTGGAACTGATCCGCCCCGGCGTGCGCTGCTGCGATATCGTGGCCGAGCTGAACGAGATGTTCGCCGAGCGTGGCCTGTTGCAGTACCGCACCTTTGGCTATGGCCATTCCTTCGGCGTGCTCTGCCACTATTACGGCCGCGAGGCGGGGCTGGAACTGCGCGAGGATATCGAGACGGTGCTGGCGCCCGGCATGGTGATTTCCATGGAGCCCATGATCATGCTGCCGGAAGGCATGCCCGGGGCCGGCGGTTATCGCGAGCATGACATTCTGGTGGTGGGGGCCGATGGGGCCGAGAACCTGACCAAATTCCCTTACGGCCCAGCCCACAACATCGTGAAGGGCTGACCTGAGCCCGAGGGTCTGGCGATTGCCCGACCCTCGGCAAGGCCTGAAGCAAAGCTGGCTTCAGGCCAGGGGATAGCGCGCGTCGATACTGGCACGGGCGAAGGCAAAGCCCTCGTTCAGGGCCAGGTCGCGATCGTCAAAGGTTGCGTCCGGGGAATAGATCGTTGCCGAAGCCCGGACGTCGCCCGGGATGGAGACATGGATTTCCACCGACCAGATGCCCTTGGCGCAAGCTTTTGGCACGGGCTGAATTGCAAAGCCCTTGTAGAGTTCGGATTCACTCATCGGAAGCCCCCTCTGCTGCAATGCAAATAAACTTACTGCAGTGCAGCGTACGCTCCGACGGGGGCAACCACAAGAAAATTCTCTGGTGGTAATAAAACTGAAATGCTGGGAAACAGGATGGGCTATTCGGCTACCTTGGCCGGCGGCGCCTCGCAGCCCGTGTCACAGCATTTGCCGGGCTGGTCACCCTCGGCCACAGCCACGGCCGCAGGGCCAGCCAGGCCCCGGTCCACCAGCTGGCGCACAAAGTCGCGCTTTTCCGCCACCGGATAATTCCGCCAGATCTCGCGCTTCATCGCTTCGGGTGAGCCGCCGCCGTGCAGCGAGATGATGGAATACCAGCCGGCCTGATAGGACGCCGTCAGGTCCTCCATCAACCGCCCCACCGCCAGGCGGTGGGAGGCCGGCACATCGGCGCGGCCGCCCAGCACGGCCTGAAGATCGGCCCGGGTCTCGGGATTGTGATCCTCATCAGGCCCCGGCAGCGAGACCACCAGACCGCCTGACACATGGTGGGCCAGACGCTGCATGTCATAGATCTTGGTGGCCAGCATCAGCTTGCCCACATTGGCATAGATGGGTTCGGGCTGGGCGCTGCCGGCGGGGTCGGCGATGCCATAGGTGGAGGCGGCAACACCGCAGGCAAAGAAGCCCTCCACAATGGAAATCAGCTCCACCATGGCATCGCGGATATGGCCATGGCGGCTGGGATCAAGGCCGTTCGCCTCGATCATCAGGGCGCCTGCGCCGATCAGCAGATCGCCAAAACCCGCCCGCGCCCCAATGCAGGAATGGCGATGGTGGGTGGCATAGGTCGAGGTAAGAAACCCCGAGTGCATCCACTCCCCGTTCAGGAACACCTGGTCGTCGGGGACAAACACATTGTCGAACAGGACCACGCCGGTGGACTGGCCATAGCGGGCCGAGAAGATGGCATCCGCCTCGCCGGGGCGTCCCGCCGGGCGGGCAACGATGGTAACGCCCGGCGCGTCCGCCGGCACGGCGCAGCACACGGCAAAGGCCGCATCATCGGCCTGCATGGCGCGGCAGGGCATGACAAGGAACTGGTGCATATAGGGCGCGCCGGTGACGATGGCCTTGGTGCCGGAGATCACGATGCCGCCCGGCCTGCGTCCAACCACATGGACATAGGTATCGGGATTGGCCTGGGCCGAGGGGCGCAGGGAGCGGTCGCCCTTGGCATCGGTCATGGCAATGCCGATGGCGAGGTCGCGTTCCTGCACATCGGCCAGATAGGCGCGGAAGCGCTGGTGATAATCGGTACCCCGGTCGGCATCGATGCGGGCGGTTGCCTGGAAGATGCCGTTCAGGGCGTCGTGGGCCAGATAGCGCTGGGCGCAGCCCGACTCCCGGCACAGCACCCGCACCGCCTCCAGCTTCCACAGCAGGTCCTGGTTGGTGGCGTTGACGTGCAGCATGCGGTTGACCAGCGGGCCGCCTTCGCTCTGCCGGGCGGTCATCAGGGTGGCCAGGGCCGGGTCATGGGCAAAGTCATAGCTGGTGCCAACGGCGGCAATTCCCGGCGCCAGCGACGGCGCATCGGCGACGCTGGTGATGCGTTGGCCATCCACAAAGAGGCGCGGGCTGAGGCTGCGCAGGGACTCGCGATATTCGGCAGCGTTCATCAGCATGAGCATATCCTTCAGGCGGGGTGCTTTATTGGCCGGGTGGTCTCGGTCTAGCATCGGCCAGCCCAGCAGTATCACGCCCAGCATCGTCGCCAGAGGGCGCGGGTGCAAGCGCGCCCATGGGGGCAAAGGAAACCGCCTGATGATCCTGAACGCCGCCCACTGCACGCTTGCCCTGATCGACCTGCAAGCCCGCCTGATGCCCGCCATCCATGACGGCGAGGCTGTGGTCGCCAATGCCCGGCGCCTGGCCGAAGGGGCGCAGTTGCTGGACGTGCCGGTGGTGGCGACGGAGCAGAACCCAAAGGGCCTGGGCGGCACCGTGCCAGACCTGCTGCGGCCCCACTGGCCACTGATTTTCAAGATGACCTTTGATTCCTGCGCCACCCCCGCCTTTCCCGCCGCCCTGCCACAGGGGCGGGACTGGGTGGTGTTGAGCGGCTGCGAGGCCCATGTCTGCGTGCTGCAAACCGCCCTTGGCCTGCTTGCCCTGGGCAAGAAGGTGGCGGTGGTGCGCGACGCCGTGGGCTCGCGCACGGCGGCCAGCCGCAAGGCCGCCCTTGCCCGGCTGGCAGCAGCGGGCGCCGTGCTGGTGACGACCGAGATGGTGCTGTTTGAATGGCTGGGCAGCAGCGAGAACCCGCAATTCCGCGCCGTGCTGCCCCTGATCAAGTGAATACGGCCGCCCCCACATCCCGGCCTGCCCCCCTTGCCCGGCCTGCTGCGGTGGCGGCCTTGCTTGCGGCCTTTCATGCACGCAGGCCCATTCGCGCGGGCTCGCTGATTGTCACCATCTATGGCGATGCGGTGGCGCCGCGCGGTGGCGCCCTGTGGCTGGGGTCGCTGATCGGCTTGCTGGCGCCCATGGGGATTGGCGATGGGCTGGTGCGCACCGCCATGTCGCGCCTTGCCCAGGACGGCTGGCTGGAGCGCACCCGTCTTGGCCGCAACAGCCATTACCGCCTGGCCGACAAGGGCCGCCGGGTGTTCGACGCCGCCACCCACCGCATCTATTTTGCCGCCCCCGGAAACTGGGATGGCCGCTGGGACGTGGCCATCCTCAGCGGTGCGGCTGAGGCGCGCGGCCGCCTGCGGGGCGGGCTGGAAGAAAAGGGCTTTGGTGCGCTCGCGCCCAATGTGCTGCTGCGCCCCAGGGGTCTGGCAGCGGAAGAGACCATTGCGGACCTGCTGCTGCTGGACGCCTCTGGCGGCACGCCAGAGGCGGCGCGGCAGCTGGCGGCCAGTGTCTGGCCACTCGATGACCTGGCCGAGCGTTACCGCCGCTTCATCGCCCGCTTTGCCGACCTTGGCGCCAGCGATGGCCGGGCGGCGGCGCTGGCCCCGCTCGACGCTTTGATCGTGCGGATTTTGCTGATCCATGACTATCGCCGGGTGATCCTGCGCGACCCGCTGCTGCCCCATGCCCTGCTGCCAGAGGACTGGCCGGGTGCCGAGGCGCGGCGCCTGTGCGGGGCGCTCTATGATGCCGTCCGTGCCAACTCCGAGGCCTGGCTGGATGCCCACGGCCTCAATGCCGATGGCCCCCTGCCCCCACCCGACGACGCCTTTGTGGAGCGCTTCCGCGACATGGTGTGAGGGGTGGCCAATATGTTACGCAAAACATCTTGTGGACATGATTTTTGTTATATGTTTGAGTAGGTCACTCAGGGAGGATCGGGCATGTACACTCAGGCGCTGAATGCGAAGGACGCGGCCGACGGCGGCGCCGAGGATGCGGATCGCATGGCCCGCTTCCAGGCCCGGATCGATGCCGAGGAGCGGATCGAGCCGAACGACTGGATGCCAGAGGCCTATCGCCGGACCCTGGTGCGCCAGATCTCGCAGCACGCCCATTCCGAGATTGTCGGCATGCTGCCCGAAGGCAACTGGGTAACCCGCGCGCCGTCGCTGCGCCGCAAGGCGGCCCTGATCGCCAAGGTCCAGGACGAGGGTGGCCACGGCCTCTATCTCTATTCTGCTGCCGAGACGCTGGGCGTGGCGCGCGAGGAGCTGGTGGACCAGCTGCTGTCGGGCAAGGCCAAGTATTCCTCCATCTTCAATTATCCGACCCTGTCCTGGGCCGACATTGGCGCCATTGGCTGGCTGGTGGATGGCGCGGCGATCATGAACCAGATCCCGCTGTGCCGCTGTTCCTATGGCCCCTATGCCCGCGCCATGATCAAGGTGTGCAAGGAAGAAAGCTTTCACCAGCGCCAGGGCTTCGAGATCATGAACACCCTGGCCAAGGGCTCGCCCGCCCAAAAGGCCATGGCCCAGGATGCCCTGAACCGCTGGTGGTGGCCCTCAGTCATGATGTTCGGCCCGCCCGATTCCGCCTCGCAGCACTCCGACACCTCCATGCGCTGGAAGATCAAGCGCTTTACCAATGACGAACTGCGCCAGCAGTTCATCGACGCCACCGTCCCCCAGGCCCATTACATGGGTCTGGAGATCCCCGATCCCGCCCTGAAGCACGACGCGGAAAGCGGCCATTGGACCATCGGTGAGATCGACTGGACCGAATTCAAGGCCGTGATCGCGGGCAATGGCCCATGTAACCGTCAGCGTCTGCGCCAGCGCCGCGAAGCCCATGAGTCAGGCGCCTGGGTGCGCGAGGCGGCCCTTGCCCATGCCGAGAAACGCCGCCGTCGCGCGGCCGCAGCGGTGACCGCCGCCGCAGCGGAATAGGAACGATCCCATGACGACAGCCCATGTCCCCCTGTGGGAAGTCTTCCTGCGCGCCCGCAATGGCCTCGCGCACAAGCATGCAGGCAGCCTGCATGCTGCAGACGCCGAAATGGCCCTGCAGGCGGCCCGCGACGTCTATACCCGCCGGGGCGAAGGCGTGTCGATCTGGGTGGTACCCTCGGCCGCCATCATCGCCTCTGAGCCTGCCGAGGCCGGCATGCTGTTTGAGCCGACCGCCAGCAAGATCTATCGGCACCCCACCTTTTACGAGGTGCCCGACGAAGTTGGCCACATGTAATGACCCACGACCCGCGTTTCCTTTTTGCCCTGCGGCTGGCTGATGATGCCCTGATCCTGGGGCACCGCCTGTCGGAATGGATTGGCGTGGCCCCACAGCTGGAAGAGGAACTGGCGCTGGCCAATATCGCCCTCGACCTGATCGGCCAGGCGCGCATGCTCTATGCCCATGCCGGCGAGATCGAGGGCAAGGGTCGCGACGAGGATGCGCTGGCCTATCTGCGGGATGTGCCTGACTGGCAGAATGTGCTGCTGGTGGAACAGCCCAATGGCGACTTCGCCCGCACCATCGTCCGCCAGCTGATCTATTCCGCCTTCATGGCGCCGCTGTGGCGCGGGTTGAAGGCCTCTGCCGATCCGACCATCGCGGCCGTTGCCGCCAAGGCCGAAAAGGAAGTGGCCTATCACGTGCGCCATGCCGGCGAATGGCTGATCCGCCTGGGTGACGGCACCGACGAAAGCCACGCCCGCGCCGCCGAGGCGGTGGAGGAACTGTGGCCCTATGGGGGCGAGCTGTTCGAGGTGGACGAGGCCGGGCGCACCCTGATCGCAGCCGGCATTGCCATGGACCCCGAAAGCGTGCGTGCCGAATGGAATACCACCATGGACATGGTGCTGGCCCAGGCGACGCTCGCCCGCCCCGCCGATGGCTGGCACCAGTCGGGCGGCCGCAAGGGCCGGCACAGCGAGCATCTGGGGCATCTGCTGGCCGACATGCAGTTCCTGCAGCGTGCCTATCCCGGCGCAACATGGTAGAGGCCGCCCAGACGGGCGATCTGGTTGCCCGCGCCTGGGCCGCTGCCGCCACCGTCTGCGACCCGGAAATCCCTACCCTCACCATCGAGGATCTGGGGGTGCTGCGCGACGTGCGGCTGGCAGGTGACGGGGTGGAGGTGACCATCACCCCCACCTATTCCGGCTGCCCCGCCATGAACGTGATCACGCTGGACGTGGAGACGGCGCTGACCCGGGCGGGGATTGCGCCCGTGCAGGTGCGCCTGTCCCTGTCACCCGCCTGGACCACCGACTGGCTGACGGACGCGGGCCGCGCCCGCCTGCTGGAGGCCGGCATTGCCCCGCCGGTGGCCAGCACCGGGCGGCGTGGCCTGTTCGCAGCGCCCGATGTGGTGGCCTGCCCGCAATGCGCCTCGGCTGATACCGAACAGGTCTCGGAATTCGGCTCCACCGCCTGCAAGGCCCTGTACCGCTGCCGCACCTGCGCCGAGCCCTTTGACTATTTCAAATGCCTGTAACCTGCCGGAGACCAGAATGAGCCCGCGGTTCCATTCCCTCGACCTGCGCGAGGTGCGGCGCGAGACGCCGGACGCCGTCTCCCTCAGCTTTCACGTGCCCGCCGACCTGGCCGAGGCCTATCGCTTCGAGGCCGGACAATATCTGACCCTGCGCACCACCATTGCAGGCGAGGACGTGCGTCGCGCCTATTCGATCTGTTCGGGCATGGACGATGGCGAACTGCGGGTGGCGGTAAAGCGCGTCCCCGGTGGCGTCTTTTCCAGCTTTGCCAACACCGCGCTGAAGGCCGGCGACCGGCTGGAGGTGATGACCCCCATGGGCAGCTTCACCACGCCAGCCCAGCCAGACGCCGCGCGGCTGCATCTGGCCATCGCCTGTGGCTCGGGCATTACGCCGATCCTGTCACTGGCCCGCACCCTGCTGGCGCAGGAGCCGCACAGCCGCTTTGTGCTGCTTTATGGCAACCGCACAACGGGCGACATCCTGTTCCGCGACGAGTTGGCGGCCATGAAGGACCAGCACATGGACCGCCTGTCGGTGTTCCACGTACTCAGCCGCGAGGCGCAGGACGTACCGATCCTGCACGGGCGCCTGGACGAGGCACGCCTTGGCACCCTGCTGGGCGGCATCGTGCCAGCCGCCGAGGCCGACAGCGTGTTCCTGTGTGGGCCAGAGGGCATGATCGAAGCGGCAACGGGCGTGCTTGCCAGCCTGGGCGTGGAGCCAGCGCGGGTCCATGCCGAGCGCTTCACCCCCGCCGAAGGCAGCCGTCGCGGCCCGCCCCCCACGCCAGAGGCCCTGGAGAGCCCCTTTGCCACGGCCGAGATCGTGCTGGACGGGCGCCACCACATGGTCCCCGTGGCCGAGGGGGAGATGGTGATCGACGCGGCCCTGCGCGCCGGCCTCGACCTGCCCTATTCCTGCAAGGGCGGCATGTGCTGCACCTGCCGGGCGAGGCTGGTGGAGGGCACGGTGGAGATGGAACTGAACTATTCCCTGCAGCCCTGGGAGATCGACGCGGGCTTTGTCCTCACCTGCCAGTCGCGCCCCACCTGCGCCCACGTCACCATCGATTACGACGCCGCCTGAGCCCCTGTCTTGCCAGCCGCGCGGCTGGTGACGAGAGAGAGGACAAAGGCCGCAAGGATGAAGCCAAGGGTAAAGGGCGGCAGCACCTCCACCCCCACCTTTGCCAGCAGCAAGCCGCCCACGCCAGCGCCAAAGGCCTGGCCGATATAGACCGCCGAACTGTTGAGCGGCAGGGAAGCGCCCGCCAGCAGGGGCGCTGCCGCCACCAGCCGGGTCTGCTGTGCCGTGTTCACGGCAAAGGCCCCAAGCCCCCACAAGAGACACAAGGGGATCACCGCCAGCATGGTCCCGCCCCCCAGGATCCAGGCAAGGAAGGCCACCACCATGCTGCCCAGCGCCAGATGCGAGGTGCGGGCCGGCCCGATGCGGTCAATCAGCCGTCCACAGATGATGTTGCCCATCACCCCGGCAAAGCCAAAGGCCGTCATGAACACCGTCAGCCAGGTGCCATCAAGGCCCGAGGTATGCGTCAGCAAGGGCGCGATATAGGAGAACGTCATCATCTGTCCCAGGATCTGGGTGGCATTGCTGATGATGACCGCCATCACCTGGCGGTTGCGCAGGATCGCAATCCAGCCAGCGATGTTCACCACCGGGCTGTCGATCCGAAGTGGCAGGAAACGCCACAGCACCACCAGCGCGACTGCGGCTGCACCGGCCACCGCCATCAGCGACATACGCCAGCCCAGAAAGTGGCCCACCAGCATGCCCAGGGGCACGCCCAGCACCGAGGCCATGGTAAAGCCGATGAAGACCAGCGAAATCGCCCGCCCGCGCTGATCTGGCCCCACCATCGCCGCCGCCGTGCCCGTGGCATGGGGCGTGAACAGGCTGGCCGCCAGGCCCGCCGCCACCCGGCTGACGATAAGGGCCGTGAAACTGGTCGCCATGGCCCCCAGCAGGTTTGCCCCGATGAACAGGCCAAGGGCAACCGTCAGCAGGCGACGGCGCTGGATGCGGCTGGTGGGGCCAGCCAGCAGCGGCCCACCCAGGGCCACCGCCACGGCAAAGGCCGTCACCAGCTGCCCCGCGAGGGAGATGGAAACATCCAGATCAGCCGAGATGAGGGGCAACAGGCCCGCGATCATCATGGCGCCGGTGCCCATGGCGAAATTGCCAAGCGCCAGGGCCCACAGGCGCGGGTCGCGGGTAACGGGGCGCTCTGCCGCAGGGCCGTGCGGCAGTGCCCCGACCGGGCTGTCGGGTGACGTCATGTCTGTTCCAGAAAAGAGTGGCCCCGCCGCAGGATGCGACGGGGCCCTTAGCCAGACAGCCTATTCGGCGGCCTTCTGGGCATTGGCGCGGGCCAGCTGCTTGCCCAGTTCCAGACGGGCGATCTGCTGGCGATGCACCTCGTCCGGGCCGTCGGCAATGCGCAGGGCGCGCTGGCCGACATACATGCGGGCCAGACCCGGATCGACGGTGACACCCGCCGCACCGAACGCCTGGATCGCATCATCGATCACGCGCAGGGCCATGTTCGGCGCCGCGACCTTGATCATGGCGATCTCGGCCTTGGCCACCTTGTTGCCCACCTTGTCCATCATGTCCGCTGCCTTCAGGGTCAGCAGGCGGCACATGTCGATCTCGATACGGGCATTGGCAATGCGCTCAAGCCAGATCGACTGTTCGGCAATGGTCTTGCCGAAAGCAACGCGGCTCGTCAGGCGGCCACACATCTTTTCCAGCGCCCGCTCGGCGGCGCCGATGGAACGCATGCAATGGTGGATACGCCCCGGGCCAAGGCGGCCCTGCGCGATTTCGAAGCCACGGCCCTCGCCCAGCAGCAGGTTGGAGGCGGGCACGCGCACGTCGGTGAAGCTCACCTCGGCATGGCCATGCGGCGCATCGTCATAGCCGAACACGGGCAGGAAGCGCTCGATCTTGACGCCGGGCATGCCGGGCTCGACCAGAACCATGGACTGCTGGCCATACTTGTGGGCGTCGCGGTTGGTCTTGCCCATCAGGATGAAGATCTTGCAGCGCGGGTCCATCGCGCCAGACGTCCACCACTTGCGGCCATTGATGACATATTCGTCGCCGTCGCGGCGGATGTCGCATTCGACGTTGGTCGCGTCAGACGAGGCCACTGCCGGCTCGGTCATGGCGAAGGCGGAACGGATTTCGCCGTTCAACAGGGGCTTCAGCCACTTCTGCTTGTGCTCTTCGGTGCCGTAACGCTCCAGCACTTCCATGTTGCCGGTGTCGGGCGCGGAGCAGTTGAAGACCTCCGACGCGAAGGCAACGCGGCCCATGATCTCGCACAGGGGGGCGTATTCCAGATTGGTGAGGCCAGCGCCACGGTGGCTCTCGGGCAGGAACAGGTTCCACAGGCCGGCGTCCTTCGCCTTGGCCTTCAGATCTTCAACGATCTGCACGACCTGCCAGCGGTTGGTGCCGAAATCCTGGATCTGCTTGTAATAAACCGGCTCGGCCGGATAAACGAAACGGTCCATGAAGGCATTCAGGCGTTCCTGAAGATCCTTCACCTTCGGGCTGTGATCAAAATCCATGGTGTTTCTCCCTGACGCTATCGTCATTTTTCCGGGCGCATCATACGCCTGAAGAGGCCGTCCGTCAGCCAGCCGAAAGGGGAAATCCTGCGGGATAAAACCTCAGCGCCGGGCCGCGAAAAAGTCGCTCAACAGGGTGGCTGCGGCGCGTTCGCCAATACCGCCATAGACGTCGGGCGCATGATGGCAGGTGGCAGCGGCGAAAAAGCGCACGCCATGGTCCACCGCCCCGCCCTTGGGGTCGGCCGCCCCATAATAAACGCGGCCAAGGCGGGCAAAGGAAATCGCCCCGGCGCACATGGCGCAGGGCTCAAGCGTGACATAAAGGTCGCAGCCACCCAGCCGTTCGCTGGCGCGTGCGGCGGCAGCGGCGCGGATCACCAGCACCTCGGCATGGGCCGTGGGGTCGCTCAGTTCACGGGTGCGGTTGCCGGCGGCGGCAATCACTAGGCCTGTCGCCCGCTCCACGATCACCGCCCCCACGGGCACCTCGCCCCGGGCAGCGGCCGCCCGCGCCTCGTCCAGCGCCCGGTCCATGGGTGTGGGTGCATCGATCATGGTCCCAGATGAGCGATGAAAGGCACCTCCACGTCAAGCTGTGGCATCGCTGCTCAGCCATCGGAAATACCCAGTGCCGGAGCCATTGCGGGCGGGCGCCTGACAACCGACACTCCGCCCATGAATGACAAGCCAGAAATCAGTGCCCTCCCTGAAGATGCGCATGAGGGCGAACGCGTTGCCAAGGTGCTGGCCCGTGCCGGCATCTGCTCCCGCCGCGATGCCGAGCGCCTGATCGGCGAAGGCCGTGTGGCGCTCGATGGCGTGGTGCTGACCAGCCCCGCCGTGAACGTGACCCCCGACCAGCGCCTGACCGTGGACGGTACCCCCGTGGGCGCCCCCGAACCCTCGCGCATGTGGCGCTATTACAAGCCCAAGGGGCTGGTGGTGAGCGCCAAGGACGAAAAGGGCCGCACCACGGTCTTTGACGAACTCAAGGGCAAGTTGCCGCGCGTCGTCTCGGTCGGCCGCCTCGATCTCAATTCCGAAGGGCTTTTGCTGCTCACCAACGACGGCGAACTGGAACGCCGCCTGGAACTGCCCTCCACCGGCTGGATCCGGCGCTACCGGGTGCGCGTGTTCGGCTCGGTCGACAGCAAGCGGCTTTATGATCTGGCCAACGGCATCACCATCGAGGGCGTCACTTATGGCGGCATCGAGGTGGAAATCGAGCACGCCCAGGGCGCCAACACCTGGCTGGCAGTGGCCCTGAAGGAAGGCAAGAACCGCGAAATTCGCCGGGTGATGGAACATCTGGGCCTGATCGTGAACCGCCTGATACGCATCTCCTTTGGCCCCTTCGACCTGGGCGGCCTTGAAGCCGGCGACGTGGCCCCCATCCCGCGCCATGAAATGGAAGCGGCCCTGGCCGGTGAAGCGATCGAACGCGTGGTCCGCAAGGGCCGCAGCGCCGGCTCCAAATCCGCTGGCGCCAGGCGCGCCGATACCCACCGCCCTGATAATCAGCGGGCCGATAACCAGCGCCCCGATAATCAGAGACAGGAAAACAGCAGGACCGAGGCAGCCCAGCCCGAAGCCTGGCGCCCCGACACCTCTCGGCCCGACGATTGGGAGCCGGACGAGGAAGCGGCGGCCGCCTGGCAGCCCACTGCCTGGAAGCCCGAGGGCCGCAAGGCCAGCGACAAGACCAGTGGTGGCAAGACCGGCAGCGGCACCCTGAAACTGCGCGGCCCCAAGCCCGTCGTCCCCGGCGCCCCCGGCCCCCGCCCCGCCGAGGGCGATGCCGCCCGCCTGCGCGGCGGCAAGCCCCATGGCGCCCGGCCCTTTGCTGGCAAGTCTGCACCCGGCCGAACTGCCGGCCCGCGTTCTGACGATAGCCGTTCGGCGCCCCGGGCAAGCGAGGGCGAGCGTCCGCGTCCCCGCAGCGACAATCCCTATGGCGCACGGCCCGCAGGCCCGCGTTCCGACGACACGCGCTCGGCACCCCGGGCAACCGAGGGCGAGCGTCCGCGCCCACGCAGCGACAAGCCCTATGGCCCACGGCCCTTTGGCGACAAGCCAACGGGTGCAAGGCCCTCCGGCCCACGTTCCGACGACACGCGCTCGGCACCCCGGGCGACTGAGGGCGAGCGTCCGCGCCCCCGCAGCGACAAGCCCTATGGCACGCGGCCCTTTGGCGACAAGCCAACGGGGGCACGGCCCTCCGGCCCACGTTCCGACGACACCCGCTCAGCGCCCCGCGCCACCGAGGGCGAGCGCCCGCGCCCCCGCAGCGACAAGCCCTATGCCGCACGGCCCTTTGGCGACAAGCCAACGGGCGCGCGCCCCTCTGGCCCACGTTCCGACGACACCCGCTCAGCACCCCGCGCCACCGACGGCGAGCGTCCCCGTCCTCGCAGCGACAAGCCCTATGGCGCACGGCCCTTTGGCGACAAGCCAGCGGGTGCGCGCCCCTCTGGCCCACGCTCCGACGACACGCGCTCAGCGCCCCGGGCAAATGACGGCGAGCGCCCGCGTCCTCGCGGCGACAAGCCCTATGGCACACGGCCTTTTGGCGACAAGCCAACGGGGGCACGCCCCTCTGGCCCACGCTCCGAAGGTGGTGGCTATGGCGCTGGCCGCCCTGACAAGGCCCGGCCAGATGGTGACCGGCCACGCAGCGACCGGCCGGCCAATGGCAAGCCGCCGGGCTCCCGCACCTTTGGCGGCAAGCCGGACGGTGCGAAGCCGGCTGGTGGCAAGGCCTTTGGTGGCAAGCCGGGTGGCAGCAAACCTTTTGGCGCCAAGCCCGGTGGATCACGGCCCAGTGGATCAAAGCCCGGTGGATCAAAGCCGGTTGGATCAAAGCCGGGCGGCTCCCGCCCTGCAGGCCCTGGTCGCAATGCGGATCGTCGCCGGTAGGCATCGCGGCCGGGCGCTTGCCGCCCCCGAAGGCCGCGATATCCGCCCCACATCGGAACGCCTGCGCGAGGCTGTGTTCAACATCCTCGCGCACGGCATTCCCAGCCTGCCGGCAGAGGCGCGGGTGCTGGACGTGTTTGCCGGCACCGGCGCGCTCGGCCTGGAGGCCCTGTCACGCGGGGCGGCCCACGTTACCTTCATCGAGACAGACAAGGCGGCCACCCGCCTGATCCGCTACAATCTTGCCACCCTGGGCGAAACAGCCAATGCCGACCTGCTGGCCCGTGATGCCGAGAGGCCGGGCAGCGCCCCCGCTGGTGACCCCGCAACGCTCGCCTTCCTCGACCCGCCCTATCGCTCGGGCCTGGCCGAACCGACGCTAGCGGCCCTGGGTGCTGGCCGCTGGCTGGCAGAGGGGGCGCGCATCATCATCGAACTCGCCCATGACGAAGCCTTCACCCCCCCATCGGGCTTCACCGAAGACGACCGCCGCACCTATGGCAAGAGCCGCGTGGTGTTCCTGACCTGGGAGGAGACGGTCTGAGCGTTTCTTAGGCCGCCCGTGGATGAACATCGCGTTCGATCATCTGGCCGTTCTCAAGCCGTGCCTTTGTCAGGTCGTGCGTGGCCTGCAGGCCCATCCAGAACTCCGGGCTGTTGCCAAAGAAGCGGCCCAGCCGCAGCGCCGTGTCTGCGGTTACAGACCGCTCCCCCTTCACGATGGCCCCCATGCGCGTTGCCGGCACGCGCAAGGCCATGGCCAGCGCATTCACCGACAGGCCCAACGGCTTCAGGAACTCTTCCGCCAGCACCTCGCCAGGATGGGTGCTCACCCGCGCCGGGGTCGATGCCTTGCGTGCACGCGTCGACACTTTGGCCATGTTGACCCCCTGTTCGCTCCGGCTGAACCTAGATCCACCGAGGCACAAATTATACGTCTTACGTACTACGTAAAGCAGTATGTTATCCCGGCTCCGCCCAAGCCAGCGCCATTCCCCCTGCGGCGGCCCTGTGCTTTGCTTGGACCCCATAGGAGATCCTTGCCATGACGCGCCTGCCCGCCCTTTTCATCTCCCATGGTGCGCCGCTGCTGGCCATTGAGGAGAGCCCGGCCTATTGGTTCCTCAAGGGGCTGGGGGCGCAGCTGCCGCGCCCCAAGGCAATCCTTGTGGTCTCAGCCCATTGGGAGACGGCGAGCCCCCGGGTCTCGGCGGCGCCGCAGCCAGAGACGATCCATGATTTCCGGGGCTTTCCCCAGGCGCTGCACGACATGCTCTATGCCGCCCCCGGCGCGCCGGACCTGGCCCACAGGGTTGCCGCCCTGCTGCAGGCGGCGGGCATTGCGGTGGCGGTGGATGGGGCGCGTGGGCTGGATCACGGGGCCTGGGTGCCTCTGTCCCTTTTTTATCCGCAGGCCGATATTCCCGTCACCCAGCTCAGCCTGGTGCAGGGCGGGGACGCTGCCTTTCATCTGGCCATGGGCAAGGCCTTGGCGCCGCTGGCGGATGAAGGCGTGCTGGTGCTCGGCTCGGGCAGTGTCACCCACCCGCTGGGCGATCCGGGCCTTGGCGGCCCCGGCGTGGCCGACTGGGCTGCGTCCTTTGCCGACTGGGTGGAGACCTGCGTGACCTCGGGGGATGAGGCGGCGCTGGTTGCCTTCCACAGCGGCCCCCATGCCGCCCGCAACCATCCGACCGACGAACACTTCCTGCCGCTGCTGGTCGCCCTGGGCGCCGGCGGCCTGCCGGGGCGCGCCCTGCACCGCAGCTTTCAATATGGGGCGCTGGCCATGGATTGCCTGGCGTTCGGGCCGGGAGGGTAAGAGCCTCTAGCGGCGGCCAAACAGGCGTTCAATGTCGCCCTTGTGCAAAGTCACATAGGTGGGACGGCCGTGGTTGCACTGGCCGGAATGGGGGGTTGCCTCCATCTCGCGCAGCAGGGCATCCATCTCGGGCAAGGAAAGGCGGCGGCCGGCGCGGACGCTGCCGTGGCAGGCCATGGTGCCGCAGATCTCGCCCAGGCGTTCGGCCAGCAGGGTGGTTTGTTCCACCTCGGCCAGTTCATCGGCCAGATCACGCACCAGGCTGCGGATGTCGGAATCACCCAGCAGGGCGGGCGTCTCGCGCACCACCACGGCGCCGGGGCCAAAGCGCTCCAGCACCAGGCCCAGACTCTCAAGCTCGGGCGCGCGGGCGGCCAGGGTCTCGGCCGCGCCATCGTCGAGGTCCACCACTTCGGGGATCAGCAGGATCTGGCGGCGCACACCACCGGCGGCCAGCGCCCCCTTCATGCGTTCATAGACCAGCCGCTCATGGGCCGCGTGCTGATCAACAATGACCAGGCCCTCGCGCGTCTCGGCGATCACATAGGTCAGGTGTAACTGGCTGCGTGCCGCTCCTAAAGGCAGGTCGCGCGGGTCAAGGGTGCCGGGCTGGGCCTGATCGGCGGCAAGGGCCGTGGTTATAGGGGCCGGGACGCCAAGGGGCGACTGGCTCTGGGTAGCATAGTCCGCCAGGCCCGCCGGCACGGGGCCGGTGCGCTGGCCAAAACTGTAGATGGGCCCCGCGCCCGAGCGGAAGGGCAAAGCGGGCGCAGGCGCAGACCCAGGGCCGCCATCCACCCGGAAGGCCGCCAGCGCCTGATCGGCAATGGTGGTGGCGGCACGGTGGCCGGCGGCGGTCAGCGCCTGGCGCAGGGCGCCCACAATCATTCCCCGCACGGCGCCAGAATCGCGAAAGCGCACCTCCGTCTTGGCGGGATGCACATTCACGTCCACATCTTCCGGCGCAATGTCGAGGAAAAGGGCAACCGAGGGGTGGCGGTCCCGCGCCAGGAAATCGGCATAGGCGCCGCGCACCGCCCCCACAAGCAGCTTGTCCTTAACGGGGCGGCCGTTGACGAACAGGAACTGCTGCTGGGCATTGCCCCGGTTGTAAGTCGGCACGCCGGCAAAGCCCGAGAGCACCAGTGCGCCCCGCTCGGCATAGACCGAGAGGGCATTGTCGGCAAAGTCGCTGCCGAGGATGGCGGCCAGACGCACCAGACGGGCGGCGGCGGGATCATCGTGCAGCAGATCCCCCATGGCGCTGGCGCGAAACACAGTGCGCCCGCCTTCCGACAGGGAAAAGGCTACGGCCGGATGGGCCATGGCGAGGCGGCGCACCACATCGGCCACCGCCTGCGCCTCGGCCCGGTCGGTCTTGAGGAACTTCAGGCGGGCGGGGGTGGCAAAGAAGAGGTCGCGCACCTCCACCCGTGTACCGGGCGCAGCAGCAGCGGGCACGGGGGCGAATTTGGCGCCCGCCTCCACCCGCATGCACCAGCCCTCGGCACTGTCGCGGGGGCGCGAGGTGAGGGCGAGGCGGGCCACGGCGCCGATGGAGGGCAGTGCCTCCCCCCGGAAGCCCAGGGTGGAGATCTGGGTCAGGTCGTCATCAGGCAGCTTGGAGGTGGCGTGGCGGTCCACCGCCATCTCAAGGTCGGCGGCAGTCATGCCCACGCCGTCGTCCACCACCAGGATCAGGTCGCGCCCGCCGCCCTCGATGGTCACATCGATGCGGGCGGCACCGGCGTCGAGGGCATTTTCCACCAGTTCCTTCACGGCACTGGCCGGCCGCTCCACCACCTCGCCGGCGGCGATGCGGTTGATGGTGCCTTCGGTCAGCCGGCGCAGGATCCGGGGACGGGCAGACGAATCGGAGAGAGTGGACACGGAGCCAATGATAGCGGGGCCGCGCGGCGATGGCACGGCCCCGTCATCAGGCAGCCCGTTTCGGCTCGGGCGTTCAACTCGGGCATTCAGGCCTGGGGCTGGATTTCCGCCAGATAGCGGCGGGCCTTGATCTTACCATCCTCGACCGCTGGCTGGTCGAAGGGGTCAACCCCCAGCAGGTCGGCGGCAATCAGGGTCTCCAGGGTGAAATGGGCAATCAGGGCGCCCAGGGTCGCCTCGTCCAGCTGGGGCAGGTGGAGCGTGCGGGTGGGCCGGCCTCGCTCGATCAGGGTTTCGGTGGTGGCGCGCACCTGGGCCGAGACCAGATCGCCGATGGTGCGGCCCCGCAGATAGTCGAGCGCCGGGTCGTCGGCCAAATTGGCAGGCACCACAGGGCCGCGCCCCCTTGTATCCGTGGAGACCACGGTGAACAGCTTGTCGTTTGGCCCGTCGAGATAGAGTTGCATCTGGCTGTGCTGGTCCACCGGCATCAGGGCGGGAACGGGCGTGGTGCCCTTGCCCTGCTTGCCGAGGCTCTCTGCCCACAGCTGGCGCCACCAGGCGGCAAAGCGTTCCAGCCGGTCGGCATAGATCAGCATGGCGCTCTGGCTGATGCCCTGCTCCGAAAGACCGATGGAGACGGCGGCACCCGCCGCAGCCGGAATATCGGCAGGGTCGCCCCCGGCCAGAGCCTGGTCCACTACCTCCGCCGCACCACGGCGCACGGCGGCGGCATCAAGGCCCAGCACCAGGGCCGGCAGCAGACCCACCAGGCTGAGGACGGAATAGCGGCCGCCCAGCTTGGGGTCGTGCTCCAGGGTCAGCAGGCCATGGCGGGTGGCGAGGCGGCGCAGGGCATTGTCACCCGGCTCCACCACCACCACGAAATGCTGTGCCACCCATTTGAAGCCGCCGGCGCGCTCCAGCGCTCCCAGCACCACCAGCATCTGGGTCAGCGTCTCGGCCGTGTTGCCCGACTTGGACACCACCAGGAATCGCGTGGTGCGCAGGTCAACCTGGCCCAGCACATGATCGAGGCTGGCGGGGTCGAGATTGTCGAGAAAGCGGAAATGTGGCGTCTCGGGATCGGCCTTGAATGATACATGGCGCAGCGCCGCAATCGCCTGGGCACCAAGGGACGAGCCACCGGTGCCCAGCAGCACCACATCGGTGGTGTTGTGGCGCAGCAGCTTGACCGCATCCCCCAGGGCCGCCAGATCGGCGCTCTCATGGGCCAGGCCCAGATGTGGCAGGGTTCCGGTCTGGACCCGCGTGGCGATGCGGGCAAGCGCCGGACGGGTCTGCGCCAGCAGCGCTTCATAGCGGCTGCGCTCCAGCCCGGCCGGGCCGACCGTGTCAGTAAAAACGCCGTCTAGTCCCTGCACATAGCGGTTACTGGTCATCTGGGCATAAGCCTTCGCTGTCTGGTCGGCGTCGGGACGTTGAACTGTCCTGCGGGATCCCCGACCCGGACAGGCAATGCCTGGCAGTCCGGTTGGGTTCAACCGCCGCCTGAAACGCCACCCTTAACATCGGGAGGGGCAGCGGCTGGTACAAGGCCCTCGGGCTTGCCCACCACAACTGTGACGAGACGCGCGGGGTCAAGCAGGCGGCGGGCTGCCCGCAGCACATCCTCGCGCGTCACCGCGTTGATCAGGGCATTGCGCCGTTCGATCTGGTCGATGGGCAGGCGATCGCGCCGCAGCTGCATGAGGACCCCGGCAATCGCCCCATTGCTGTCGAGATTGAGGGGGAAGGAGCCGGTCAGATAGGTCTTGGCGTCGGCCAGTTCCCGGGCATCCAGACCCTTGTCAGCCATACGCGCCAGTTCAGCCTTGACCACATCCAGCGCCTTGCCGGCCGAGGCATTGGCGGTGCCAACCTGGCCCAGCAACAGGCCGGTGCGTTCACGCGGCACCAGATAGGTGGAGATGCCATAGGCCAGCCCCCGCTTGACCCGCACTTCCTGCATCAGGCGCGATTCAAAGCTGCCGCCGCCCAGCACATAGTTCATGACGCTGGCGGCATACCAGTCGGGATCGTCGCGCTTGATGCCCGGCAGGCCAAAACTCAGCACGCTCTGGGGCACATCCTGCTCGATGACCTTCAGGGTGCCAGCGCCAATCACCACCTCGGGCACATCGGCCGGGGCGGCCTTTTCGGGCAAGGCGCCAAAGGTCTTGTCCAGCAGGGGGCCAAGGGTGGCGGCATCAATATCGCCCACCACCGTCACCAGCAGCACGTCGCGCGCAATACGCGCCTTGGCAAAGGCCGCCAGATCATCCCGGGTGATGGTGGGAACAGACTGGACCGTGCCATGTACCGGCTCGGCATAGGGATGGCTGCCAAAGGCCAGCCGGTCCCAGGCCTTGGAGGCGACCGATTCCGGATCCTCTTCCTCGGCGGCCAGACCAACCAGCCGGCTCTGGCGCATGCGCTCGATCGGCTCGGCATCAAGGCGCGGCTTGGTCAGGGCAAGGCCCAGCAGGCGGAAAGCCTCGTCGCGGGTGGCGCTGAGGGTGGTCAGGCTGGCGCTAAGGCTATCGTCGCCGGCACCAAAGCGCAGACGGATGTTGAGGTCCTCCAGCCGGGTCTGAAAGGCCTTGGAATCAAGGTCACCCGCCCCTTCGTCGAGGAGCGTGGCAAACAGGCTGGCGGTGCCGCCCTTGCCTTTGGGATCAAGGCTGGCACCACCCCGGAAGGACACTTCCACGGCGATGACGGGAATTTCATGGGTGGGCACCAGCCAGGCTTCGATGCCGCCGGGGCTGGTCACCCGCTCAACCTTGGGGGCGGCCTCGGCCGTGGCGATTGCGCCCAGCACGCCGATCAGGCCAGCGGCAAGAAACAGCCCGCAGCGGCCGGCACGTTGAATGAAGGTCATGGGCTCAGCTCGCCGGTTTCGGTTCAAGAATACCGGTCACCGAATGTTCGGGGATCAGCACGGCGGCAGCCGCAGCCTTGACGGCGGCCGCATCCACGGCGGCGATCTGGCGCGGCCAGTCGAGGATCTGGTCGACCGTCAGCCCGGTGGCAAGGCCGGCGCCAAACATGCGCGCGATGGTATCATGGTCGTCCCGGGCATAGATCAGATCGGCGATCAGGCTGCGCTTGGCGCGGGCCAGTTCTTCCTCGGTCACGCCATCGGCGATGACACGGGCGATTTCCTTTTCCATGGCGGCCGCGACCTCGGCAAGGCTGTGGCCGTTGCGTGGCGAGGCATAGACCTGGAACGTCGCCGGCCCCCGGTCGTCCCCGCTATAGGCGGCACCCGCACTGGCTGCCAGGCCCTGATCCACCACGAGGGCACGGTGCAGGCGGCTGGTCGCCCCTCCCCCAAGGATGCTGGAGAGCACATCAAGCGCCGGCGCCCGGGCGGTGTCGCCCCAGATATAGCCAGGCGCCGTCCACACACGGGCCCAGCTGGGCTCGCGCACCCGGGCGTCCTGCATGACAACCTGTCGGGCGGCCCGCTGGGGGGCTTCTTCCACCCATTTGCGTGGCGCCAGGGTGCGCTTTGCCAGCACGCCATAATGCCGGCGCGCCAGCTTCAGCACCTCTTGCGGCTTCACGTCGCCGGCAACCACCAGGATCGCATTGTTGGGCGCATAATGGGTGGTGTAATAGGCCTCGGCATCAGCCTGGGTGAGGCCTGCGATTTCCTGCGCCCAGCCGATCACGGGCAGACGATAGGGATGCGAGAGGAACTGGGCGGCCGACATCTGCTCGGCAAACTGGCCGGAGGGCTGGTTGTCTGTCCGCATGCGGCGTTCTTCGAGGATGACCTGGCGCTCGGGATCAACCTGGCCCGCGTCCATGGCCAGATTGGCCATGCGGTCGGCCTCAAGCCGCATCACCAGATCCAGCCGGTCGGCGGCCACGTCCTGGTAATAGGCCGTGTAATCATGGGTGGTGAAGGCGTTGCCGCGACCACCGTTCTGCGACAGCAGGCGGTCGAACTCACCGGCCGGGACCTTCTTGGTGCCCTTGAACATCAGATGCTCAAAGAAATGGGCGATGCCAGACTTGCCCTGGGGGTCATCGGCGGCACCGGTGCGGTACCAGACCATGTGGGTAACGATGGGCGCCCGGTGATCCTCGATCACGACGATCTCAAGACCATTGTCGAGGGTGAAGGTGGTGGGCCGCACAATGGCGTCGGCCACCGGCAGCGCCGCCGCCTCATCGGCCCGGGCGGCGGCCATGCCGCCCATCACGGGCAGCACGAGGAGGGCGATGGACGCGGCGAGGCGGCGCCCGGTCAAGCTGTGGCGCACGACCCCGCAGTTTTCAGCCATCAGAATATGCCTTCGAGCAGTCCACGGGTTGTGCGCTTGATCTGGGGCACGGTGCCGGCATTGGCAGGCCGACCCGCCGCGGCATTCTCGCGCAGGCGCTGGGCTTCCTTCTCGGCGTCAAGAACCACGTCGGGGCTCTGCGGATCGCGCCAGAACAGGATATCGTCTGTCAGGCTCTGGGATTTTTCGGCAATCGCCGCCGTCTCGCGGTTGACCACGGCGCGGATCCTGGGATTGGCATTCTGGGCCTTGGCGGCAGCCAGAATGGCACTCTCGCCAGACGACGGCGGCTGGCTGCCACCCATGCCAACGGGGGCCGGCACGCCTTCTTCGGTGGTGCCGACAATGTTGTTGCCAAAGATGGCCGTCGAGGCCGTGGTGGCCGGCGAGACTTCCTGGGCGTTGGGCGCACCCGGCTCGGGCGGACGCAGGGTGTAGTCGGGCGGAATGATCAGCGGCTGCTTGGCCACGACGGTGAATTCGTCAGGCCCCTCCTTGCCGATGCCGATGGCTGACTTGAGGGAACCGCAACCGCCAAGGCTGGCGGCCAGCGCCAGCACGACGAAAGAGAGAACAACGCGTGTCTTGACCATGGCTAACCCCTAGGCCGCTCGGCCCCGCGCAAAAAGACTGTCCAGAACCAGCATGGTGACACCAACACTGATCCCCACGTCGGCAATGTTGAACGCCCAGAAATGATACCCGAAAGCATGGGCATCAAAGAAGTCTGCAACGCCGCCCCACAGGAAGCGGTCCCAGGCATTGCCGATGGCGCCACCCAGAACAAGGCCAAGGGCGGCCCCTACCCACAGGTTCGCCGCGCGCCAGATCCAGACCACCAGCGCCAGCGAGACAAGGCCGGCCAGGCCAACCAGAAGCCAGCGCCCAGTCTCTTCGCTCTGGAAGAGGCCAAAGCTGATTCCCCTGTTCCACACCATGACGAGGTTGAAGTACGAAGTCACCTCAACCGGCCAGGGTTCGCGCTCAACCACAAAGCGGTTGACCAGAGCGACCTTCACCAGACGGTCGATCTGCAGCACCGCCAGCCCCAGCACCAGGCTGCTGACAAAAATGACCACCCGGCGCCAGCGCGCCAGATCCGGCTTGCCGGCGATCACCGGCTTGTCGGCCAGCCTTGTCTCGTCAGGCGACATGAACGGCCGGGCCAACCGCGTCATCGCAGCGCTTGCACAGGTCGTTACGGTGCACCTGATGCCCAACCTCCGGCAGAATCATCCAGCACCGGCCGCACTTCTCGCCCTCGGCAAGGCCGGGGGTGACCGCAACACCGGCCACATCCTCAAGGCGGAACGCCCCTTCAGGCGCTGGCCCCGTGGCAATGCTGATCCCCGATGTAATGGCGAGTTCGGCGAAATCAACCCCGTCCACCACTGCGGCCAGGGCCGCATCCTCGAACCAGATGGTCGGCTGCGCCTGCAGGCTGGCGCCGATGCGCTTCTCGCGCCGCTCCACCTCAAGGGCACCTGTGACCACACGGCGCACCTCGCGCACGGTGTGCCAGCGGGCGCCCAGCGCCGGATCCACCCATGTCGCCGGGATGTCCGGGAACTGGCGCAGATGCACGCTGTCCGCCGCCTCGCCAAAGCGGCTGGTCCAGGCCTCTTCCATGGTGAAGCACAGGATGGGGGCGAGCCAGGCCGTGATCGCGCCGAACAGGATGTCGAGGACGGTGCGGGCGGCCCGGCGGCGCAGGCTGCCCACCGGGTCGCAGTACAGCGTGTCCTTGCGGATATCGAGATAGACCGCCGACAGATCAACCGTGCAGAAATTGAACAGGGCCGAAAAGCCACGGTGGAATTCAAAGCCGTTGAAGGCGCTGCGCACCTCGGCATCGATTTCAGCCACCCGGTGCAGCACCCAGCGCTCAAGCTCCGGCATCTCCTCTACCGGCAGGCGCTCGGACTCGTCGAACCCCTCAAGCGTGCCCAGCAGGAAGCGGATGGTATTGCGCAGCCGGCGATAGGCATCGGCCGTGTTCTTCAGGATCTCGGGCGAAAGACGCAGATCCTCGGAATAGTCCGACGCCGCCGCCCACAGGCGCAGAATGTCGATGCCATATTGTTCGGCCACCTTGTCGGGGCCAACGGTGTTGCCCAGCGACTTGGACATCTTGCGGCCCTCGCCGTCCATCACGAACCCGTGGGTCAGGATGGCCTTGAAGGGGGCCTGGCCACGGGTGCCGCAACTCTCCAGCAGGGAGGACTGGAACCAGCCGCGATGCTGGTCCGACCCTTCAAGGTAAAGATCGGCCGGCCAGGCCAGGGTCTCATCCTTTTCCAGCAGGAAGGCATGGGTTGAGCCGCTATCGAACCACACGTCGAGAATGTCATCCACCCGCTCGTAACTGGCAGGGTCATGGTCAGGCGCCAGGAACCGCGCGGGATCGCTGGCAAACCAGGCGTCCGCCCCCTCGGCCTCGACGGCGGCGATGATACGGGCGTTGACCGCCTCATCGCGCAGCGGCTGGCCAGTGGCGCGGTCGACGAACACCGTGATCGGCACGCCCCAGGCCCGCTGGCGGGATACCAGCCAGTCGGGCCGGCTGGCCACCATGGAATGGATACGGTTACGTCCCTGTGGGGGCACGAAACGGGTCTTGTCGATCTCGGCCAGCGCCGTCGCCCGCAGGCCCGTGGTCTCCATGGAGATGAACCATTGGGGCGTGTTGCGGAAGATCAGCGGCGCCTTGGAGCGCCAGGAATGGGGGTAGGAGTGCACCAGCCGGCCCTTGGCCAGCAGGCGGCCGGCAGCCACCAGGGCGCCAATGACGGCACCATCGGCATCGCCTCTCGCCCCGTCAACCTTCAGCACGCGCTTGCCGGCAAACAGGGGCACATGGTCGAAATAGACACCATCCGGCCCGACCGTTTCGGGCACGGGGATGCGGTGGGCCATGCCCAGCTCAAAGTCGTCGGCACCATGGCCGGGCGCAATGTGCACAAAGCCCGTGCCCGTATCCATGGTCACGAAATCGCCGGCCAGCAACGGCACCTCGAAGTCATAGCCCTGCCCGGCCAGGGGGTGGGCCGCCAGCGTTCCGGCAAGGTCGGCGCCGGTGAATTCCGCCAGAACCTCATGCCCGGTCACGCTGGCCGCAGCCAGAGTGGAGGCCACCAGCGGGGCGGCCAGAATCAGTTCATCCCCGGCGGCAGCCGTGGCGCCTTCGGCAACGGCGGTGACGCGCACGCGCTGGTACACGGCCCCTTCGGCAAAGGCGATGGCGCGGTTGCCCGGCATGGTCCAGGGCGTCGTCGTCCAGATCACCACATGGGCGCCGGCAGCGGGGCCACTGGTGGAGGTGACCGGAAAGCGCACGAAGATCGTGGTCGACGTGTGGTCGTGATATTCGATCTCGGCCTCGGCCAAAGCGGTCTCTTCCACCACCGACCACATCACGGGCTTGGAGCCCTTGTAGAGGCTGCCGTTCATTAGGAATGACAGGCACTCCCGCACGATCTGGGCCTCAGCCGGATAGGACATGGTGGTATAGGGCTTGTCCCAACGACCGATCACGCCGAGGCGCTTGAACTCCTCGCGCTGGATGCCAAGCCAGTGCTCGGCAAAGGCGCGGCATTCGGCGCGGAACTCGACGATGGGCACCGACGCCTTGTCGCGGCCCTCGGCACGATAGCGTTCCTCCACCTTCCACTCGATGGGCAGGCCATGGCAGTCCCAGCCGGGGACATAATTGGCATCACGCCCCATCATCTGCTGCGAGCGGTTGATGACGTCCTTCAGGATCTTGTTGAGCGCCGTGCCATTATGGATGTTGCCATTGGCATAGGGCGGGCCATCGTGCAGGACGAACTTGGTCCGGCCGGCGGCATCGGCGCGCAGGCGGGCATAGAGGTCCATCTCGGCCCAGCGTGCCAGAATTTCCGGCTCGCGCTTGGGCAGGCCCGCCTTCATGGGGAAGGCGGTCTCGGGAAGGAAGAGGGTTGCCTTGTAGTCCGCGGTCATGGCCGACGGTCTTTCTCCGCAAGGGGTGCAGGGTCCGCCAAGGGCGGATTACGGGGCATCAGGCCCGGCAAACATCAAGGGCTTCATGTACCAAGCCGCCCCTGCCCCGTCCAGTGGGGCAGGCGGGACCTGTCCTTTCAGGTTGCCGGGTCCGCCAGGGCAAAAGCAGGGTCGGCCAGGATTTCGCGCGCCCGGGCGCTGTCGGCGGCGATCTGGGCCTTCAGCTCCTCCAGACCATTGAACTTGCGCTCGGCCCGCAGGAACTCGACAAAGGTGACCACCGGCACACGGCCATAGAGATCGCCTGCGAAATCAAACAGATGGACCTCAAGCAGGGCGTCCTTCTTGTCGAAGGTGGGGCGCTTGCCAAAATTGGCGACGCCGCCGTGGATGACGCCATCAAGCTCGACCCGCACCGCATAGACGCCCAGGGCTGGATGCAGATAGCCCTCCAGCGCGATGTTGGCGGTGGGAAAACCGATGGTGCGGCCGCGCTGGTCGCCCGGCAGCACCGGCCCCTCGATATGCCACCAATGGCCCATCAGGCGGGCGGCCTGACGCGGCTTGCCCTCCACCAGCAGGCTGCGGATCAGGGTGGAGGAATAGACCTCGCCGTCGTGGGAAACCGCCTCGACAATGGTCAGGCCAAAGCCCTCTGCCTTGCCCATCCGGGCTAGCAGCTGGCCATTGCCCGCACGCCCCTGGCCAAAGCAGAAGTCAAAGCCGATCACCACATGGGCAATGCCCAGGGCACCCATAAGGATGTCCGTCACAAAGGACTCGGCCTGCATGCCAGCCATGGCTGCGTCAAACGGCAGGGCCGCAATGAAATCAGCCCCCACCCGGCCCAGCGCGCGGGCCTTGGCGGCGAGCGGCGTCAGGCGGAATTCTGGCAGGGTGGGGTTGAAATAGGCGCGGGGGTGCGGCTCGAAGCTGAGCACCCCCAGGGGCACGCCCAGGGCATCAGCCTGGGTCCGGGCCGCCGCAATGACCGCCTGATGGCCCTTGTGGACGCCATCAAAATTGCCAAGCGCCACCACCGCCCCCTTCAGGGCTGGCTCAAGGCCGTCGAGGGAACGCAGGATCCGGGCAGGCGGCCGGGCGGACGCGGGGCCGGCCTCTTCAATCAGCTTGGGTGAAGTCATTGAGGGAGATGGGCCATGGCTCGAATAAGGGAAAATCAGGTCGCGGTGCCGCGGGAGTCGACCATGACCACCGCCTCGCCATCAATCACCACCTTGCCACGTACCTCGCAGGTGGTGGTGATGGTCACGCGGCGACGGGCCGGATCGATGGCCGAGATCTGTGCCCGCGCCACCACCGTGTCGCCAATGCACACCGGCGCCTTGAAGCGCAGGGACTGGGAAAGATAGATGGCGCCCGGCCCCGGCAGCTTGGTGCCAATCACGGCCGAGATGAAGCCGGCCGAGAGCATGCCATGGGCAATGCGCTGCTTGAACGGGGTCGTGGCCGCAAATTCGGCATCCAGATGAACCGGGTTCGTGTCGCCGGAAATCCCGGCATAGAGCACGATATCGGCCTCACCAACTGTCTTGGTGTAGACGGCTGCCTGGCCAATGGCCAGATCTTCAAGATAGAGACCGTGCAGATCGGACATATGCCACCTCTCAGGGAACCCGCCGCACTCTACGGGGCAGCCCGGCAGGGGGCAAGCACGCCCTCTATTGCCGACAATCTGGCCTTATTGCCGACAATCTGGTCTTCCGGGCAGTAATTAACCGCTTTTTCAGCTTGCCCGACGAAGCTGTGCCTCCCGGTTTTTCTCCGGGGCCGACAGGCAGGCAAGCGAGGCGCATTTCATGGCAGTTGATATGGCAATGCCCATTCTGATCGTCGATGACTACCGGACCATGAGCAGGATTGTCGCCACCCAGCTGGGCCAGCTTGGCTTTACCAGTATCGAGGCGGTGGAGGACGGAGAGGCGGCGCTCGACCGGCTGCACGCCGGACCCTATGGCCTGGTGATTGCTGACTGGAACATGGAGCCCATGAGCGGCTATGCCCTGCTGCTGGAGGTCAGGGCCAATCCCGCTTTCGCGCAGACGCGCTTCATGATGATGACGGCCGATTCAAACGCCGACAACGTGGTCGCCGCCAACGCCGCCGGCGTTAACGGTTTTATCGTAAAGCCCTTCGCCACCCCGACCCTGAAGATCAAGCTCGAGGCGGTGATCGGCAAATTCTGAGCCGGAGCCTCAGCCGAAGCGGCCGGTGATGTATTCCTCGGTCTTGGCAGCCTTCGGCGTGGTGAACAGCACGTCTGTGGCGCCGTATTCGATCAGGTGACCCAGATACATGAAGGCGGTGTTATCAGACACGCGGCCAGCCTGCTGCATGTTGTGGGTCACGATGACGATGGTGTAATTGCCCTTCAGCTCATCGATCAGCTCCTCGATCTTGAGCGTGGCAATCGGGTCCAGCGCCGAACAGGGCTCGTCCATCAGCAGCACATCGGGATTGCCGGCAATGGCGCGGGCAATGCACAGGCGCTGCTGCTGGCCACCAGACAGGCCCAGGGCCGACTGGTTCAGGCGATCCTTCACCTCGTCCCACAAAGCGGCACCGCGCAGGGATTTTTCCACCGCTTCCTGCAGCAGGGCCTTGTCCGTCACGCCGTCGACCTTGAGCGGGTAGACCACGTTTTCGGCAATGGTCATGGGGAACGGGTTCGGCTTCTGGAAGACCATGCCCATGCGCTTGCGCAAAGCGATGACGTCCACCTTGTTGCCGAACAGCGGCTCTCCCTCGAGGGTGACCTGGCCCGTGGTGCGCAGGTTGTCGATGAGGTCGTTCATCCGGTTGAGCGAGCGCAGCAGGGTGGACTTGCCACAGCCCGACGGCCCGATCAGGGCGGTGACCATGCCCTTCTGGACATTGATATTGATGTCGTGCAGGGCCTGGGACTGACCGTACCACAGGCAGAAGTCCTTGATCTCCAGCTGGACGCCAGAGGCGGACTGCCGGTCATGATAGACGGGCGGCAGGAAAACCGGGGGGGCCGACTTTTCGACGGCCGCAGCAGCTGTGACTGACATTGACGGGCTCCTCAGCGCCGGGGCGCTTAAAACTGGCTGCCCTGGAAGCGACGCTTCAGGCGGTTGCGGATGGCGATGGCAGAGACGTTGAGCAAAAGGACAATCACGATCAGCACAAGCGTGGTGACGAACACCATGGGCCGCCCGGCCTCTGAATTGCGGCTCTGGAAGCCGACGTCAAAGATGTGAAAGCCAAGGTGCATGAAGCTGCGTTCCAGATGTGCGAATGGCCAATTGAGGTCAAACGGCAGCTGGGGAGCCAGCTTCACCACGCCCACCAGCATGAGCGGGGCCACCTCGCCGGCGCCGCGCGCCATGGCAAGGATCAGGCCGGTCATGATGCCGGGTGCGGCGCGGGGCAGCACGATGTAACGGATGGTCTGCCACTTGGACGCGCCACAGGCGAGCGAGCCTTCGCGCATGGAACGCGGCACGGCCGAAAGCGCCTCTTCCGTTGCCACGATCACCACGGGCACCGTCAGCAGCGCCAGGGTAAGGGCCGACCACAGCAGGCCGCCCGTGCCAAAGGTGGGGCTGGGCAGGCGTTCCGGGAAGAACAGGGCGTCGATGCTGCCGCCCAGGATATAGGCAAAGAAGCCAAGGCCGAACACGCCATAGACGATGGAGGGCACGCCGGCGAGGTTGTTCACCGAAATGCGCACGATGGAGACGATGCGGCCCTGCTTGGCGTATTCCCGCAGATAGAGCGCCGTGATCACGCCAAAGGGCGCCACCAGCAGGCTCATCACCAGGGTCATGACAACGGTGCCAAAGATGGCTGGCGCCACGCCGCCCTCGGTATTGGCTTCGCGCGGTTCTGCGGTGAGGTATTCCCACCAGCGCGCGCCATAGACCGCCAGAGAGCCACCCAGCCCAAGGTCGTTGGACTCGAAGTAACGCACGATCGCCGAGAGCGGATAGACCTTTGTCGCGCCACCGATTTCCCGGAAGGTCACGGTATTGGCGGCTTCCTCGGCCTTGATGATCTGGGCTTCGGCGGCCAGGGTGGTGTAACCCGCCTGGAGTTCCGCCGTGCGGCGGTCAACCTCGGCCTGGGCGGCAATCTGGCCAGGCGTGCCCGTGCCATAGTCCAGCACGGCCCGGCGGGCCTGCAGGCGCAGGGCCTCCATCTCGTGATTGACGTCGGCGATGCGGCCATTTTCGATGTCGTGCAGGCGCTCGCGCCGGGCGCGCGCCTCAACATGGGCGGCCGCCAGCACCTCAGGTGTCAGGGCGTCACCTTCGATCTTGCTGCCCTTTACGGTGATGGCAGAGATATGGCCGATGAAGGCGCCCCATTCCTGGCGCTCCACCAGGACAAGACCAGCGGGCCGTTCCGTCTGCTTGGCCTGGAAATCAGGCACCCAGCGGAAGTCATCGCCGTAAAAGTCATAATTGCCGAGATGGTAGAGCGTGCGGGTGGCAAAGCCGAGGTCGGCGGCGATGGCCTGGCGCACCGTCTCGTTTTCGGCCGCCAGCTGGTCGGCAGTCGGGCGGTAGCGTTCCTGGCGCAGGGGCTCGCCCGCGATGACCTTGCCATCCATGAGGGTGACCACCTCAATGGGCTTGGGCCAGAACGTGGTCAGGCCGAAATAGAGGACCATGGCCACAAAGCCGACGATCATGGTCATGCCAAAGGCCAGGGCCCCGCCCATGCCCCAGAGAAATGGCTCGCCCCTGGCCGCCAGATCGCTGCCGTGGCTGCGACGGAAGGTGGTTTGTGCCTCGGCCAGATCCGTGGTCCCGGATCCCGATTGCGCAACATCAGCCATGGGTTTCTCCGACGGGTTCACAGCTGCACCGCCCGCTTGCGGAAGCGCTGGCGCACGACTTCGGCAATGGTATTGACGATGAAGGTAAGGATGAAGAGGGCAAGCGCGCAGAGGAACAGGGTGCGATACAGCGAGCTGTCACGAACCGCCTCGGGCAGTTCCACCGCGATATTGGCGCTCAGCGTGCGCAGGCCGTTGAAGATGTTCCAGTCCAGCACCGGCGTGTTGCCGGTGGCCATGACCACGATCATCGTCTCGCCCACCGCGCGGCCCATGCCGATCATGATGGCCGAGAAGATACCGGACATGGCCGTGGGCACGATGACCCAGGACGCCGTCTGCCACTTGGTGGCGCCACAGGCGAGGCTGGCGGAACGCAGATGTTCCGGCACCGAGCTGAGCGCATCCTCGGCGATGGTGTAGATGATGGGGATGATCGCAAAGCCGATGGCAAAGGCCACGATCAGGGCATTACGCTGGACATAGGTGTCGACAAAGCCGCCGCGCGGATCAAAGCCGCCGGACGAGAGCAGCCCCGCCGCGAACCAGGCCAGCAGCACCGCCACCAGTGCCCCGCCAAACCAGCGGGCAAAGTCGGCCAGGCCGCCCACCACACCAAGGTGGCGGCGCAGATACATGCGATAGGCCTCGCCCAGCACGCGGCGCAGACCCGTCATGACCAGGCCAAAGCTGAGGGGCAGCAGCAACAGGAAGGTAAAAGCCCGCCCGTCGCCCACCCGGCCCGTCGACCAGACCTTGAAGTCGCCGGCAAAGAAGGCCGCCTCGATCACCGGCCCCATGGCCACCGACGCCCAGACGGCGAGGCCCAGCACGGCGAAATAGAGGATGAATTTCGGCGCCCCCTCAAGCTGAAGGGCGATGCGCATGGGCAGGATCTGCCAGAGATAGGCCGCCAGCACGAGGCCTAGGGGGATGACCGCAAAGGCGATCACCACCGACCCCACCCAGGTTTCCACAATGGGCGAGAGCACAAGGGCGGCCACAAAGCCGACAACCACCGACGGCAGTGATGCCATGAGTTCCATGGTCGGCTTGACCACGCCACGCACCTTCAGGTGCATGAACTCTGAGGTGTAGATCGCGGCCATCAGGGCAATCGGCGTGGCGAAGATCAGGGAGTAAAGCGCCGCCTTGATCGTGCCAAAGAGCACCGGGACCAGGGACAACTTTGGCTCGAACGTGTCGCTGGCCGCTGTCGACTGCCAGGTGTAACCGGGCTCAGCATAGCCCTCGTACCAGACCTTGCCGAACAGCGAGCCAAGTGTCACTTCCGGATGAGGCACCGAGATCTGCCACAGCGAGGCCTTCTCGTTTATGCCAACCGCCAGGATCGCGTCATCGCGCGGCGCCATCAGCAGGGTGGCAAGGCCCGCCGTATCGGGTGATGGCCCCAGTTCCAGCAGATTGCGATCCGTGGTGGCATGGCGCAGCACCACGCCGCCCTTGTCGTCGCCGGTCACGAACATGCGGGTGCGCTGGCTGACGGCGATGCGGGTGATGGCGCCGTCCTGCTTGGGGAAGGTATGGGCCTTCACAAAGGCGATGCCATCAACCGTCTTGGCGCCATCCTTGGCAACGGGGAACCACACGGCCACGTCACCACCTGAGCCGCCAACCACCACCGAGATTTCGCCAGGCATCCAGCTGATGGCAGTCAGCTTGCCACCATCGCCCAGCACATTGGCGCGCTCGGCCAGCACCGGCTTGTCGAAATTGCGGGTATCGAAGCGGTAGAGCTCGCCCTCGCTGGTGCCAAGGATCACGCGGTCAGCCGCGCTGTTCAGCAGCAGGCTGGCGATCTTGGAGCCCTCAAGGGCAGCCGGCAGGGTGGTGTTGGTAATGTCGGCCGTCTCTTCGCCCGTCATCATGTTGATGCGCGAGGCCACCATGGACAGACGCACCACGCCCGCTGCATCGGCCGAGACAAAGGCCTTCAGCGGGCGTTCGCTGGAACCACCCACGCGATAGTCAACGGCGATGATCGGCGTGCCGGCGGGCGCCACCTGCTGCGGCGCGCCAAGGCTGAGGATTACCGAGATGCGGCGCGCCTGGCCGCCGGGCACCTTGGAATAGACCAGGGTGCCGTTGGTGCTGTCGCGCGTATCGAGAGGGGTGAGATTCTTGGGCATGGCCGTGCCGGGCAGCACATCGGCCTTCAGCAGGGCACGGCCCAGACGGATGGTGCCATCGGCAAAGCCGAAAATCAGGTCGTCACCCTTGAGGGTGCGCGAGATCGACGTGGGCTTCTGGCCGGCGAAATCGAAGGAGGGCACGTTGAGTGCGGTGCCGGTGGGCACGTGGAAGGCGGAATGGCTGCCGTCGGCGTTCAGGTTCAGGGCGATGGTCTGGTAATCGTCCATGCGCGCCGAGAGGACTGCGCCATGGCCTGACGGCAGGGTGTAGTCGGCGCGGGCACCAAGGGAGCCGCCAGAGAACAGCGGCACGCACACCTGGATCAGGAACGCCATGATGCCAAAGACCGCGAGGATGACGAGCAGGCCGCCCACGGTGATGATCCCGTCCGCCGCCTTGTCGGCAAACAGCACGGCTGCGCTGGTCTTCTTGGGCCTGATATAGGCAACCGAATTCCTGCGCTGGGCAGGCTCTGCGGATTCATGCGGCGCGTTGGTCATGATCACTCCAGAGGCCTGCCGGCCCGTGCCCCTATCCAGGGCAACATCTAAGCAACAATGAAAGCAAACAGGGGCGCCGGTTGCCCGGCGCCCCTGGGGCTTAGTTGGCGCCGACGAGGCTCAGATCTTCGCCAGCGAAGATGAACGGCATCGGGAAGTAGCCGTCCTTCGCGATGTCGGCCTGGCCGTCACGCGAGAGCACGAACTTCAGGAACTCGGTCTGCAGCGGCGACAGCGCCTCGGACGGGTTCTTGTTCAGGTACATGTAGATGAAGCGGGTGATGGGATAGGTACCGGCATAGGCAGTTGCCTGGGTCGGCTCCACACACTTGCCATCACGACCGGCAACGGCGATGGGGCGCACGTCGGCGGTCTTGTAGCCGATGCCCGAATAGCCCATGGCGTACTTGTCGGCGGCGATGCCCTGAACCACGGCGGACGAGCCGGGCTGCTCCTTCACGGTGTCCTTGTAGTCACCGCCAGAGAGCGCCACTTCCTTGAAGTAGCCATAGGTGCCCGAAGCCGAGTTACGGCCAAAGAGCGAGATTGGCTTGTCGGCGAATTCACCGGTCAGGCCAAGCTGGCCCCAGGTGACGATGGACGCCGGGGCGCCGGAAATCAGGGTCTTGGAGAACACGGCGTCCAGCTGGGTCAGCGACAGGCACTGCAGCGGATTGTCCTTGTTCACGAACACGGCCAGCGTATCAACCGCAACGCGGACTGCCGTGGGCTTGTAGCCGAACTTCGCCTCAAAGGCGTCAGCTTCGGCGGCCTTCATGGGGCGTGACATCGGGCCGAACTGCGAGGTGCCGGCGATCAGCGCCGGGGGAGCCGTGGACGAGCCCTTGCCTTCGATCTCGATCTGGACCGAGGGATAGACCTTGCGGAAATCTTCGGCCCACAGGGTCATCACATTGTTGAGGGTGTCCGAGCCGATCGACTTCAGGCTGCCGGAAACGCCGCTGGTCGGCTTGTAGGCCTGGTAGCGCGGGTCAAGGTCGGTCGCCTGGGCGACGCTGGCAAACCCGGCGACAGCAATGATGCCGACAAGTGCTGCGATCTTCTTCATGAAATGTCGCTCCGTTCTGGATCTGCGGCGGATGCCCTCAAAGGCTTTCCTGACCGCGCACGTACACTCGTACCAATTCGACGTTGCCCCAATACGACAGTTTGATGACAGAAAAATGACGGCCCTTTCTGGCGGGCGGCACAGGACGCCTGCGGAACCGGCCTTGCGACCCCGCCCGGGGCCGCCTAGGTTGCAGCAGATCTCTGAAAGGAAACGCCTGTGCGCGCGCTCTGCACCAAAGTTTTCGGGCTTGGACTGACCCTGTGCGTGCTCGCCACGGCCGCACCGGCTGGCGCCCAGACACCCCCCGCGGATGCCCCCAGCCCGGCAGCCGGCCAGGCCGCCCCGGCCAAGCACCCAGGCGACATGGCAACAGCCAAGGATCTGGTAAAGGGCTGCACGGCCCGTCTGACCACCGACCCCTCAACCGGGGATCCGGTGCTTTCGGGTGGGCGCTGCAAGGAATATCTGATCGGCTTCTTTACCCAGCAGAAAGATAATCTCACGCCCAAGCCGGAGGAGCGCTTTTGCACCAATGGCGTGGTCTCGTTCGGCAAGGTGGCGCGCACGGTCATTGATTTTGCCGAGGGCCATGCCGATCTGATGGAAGGCCTGCCCGATCCCCTGATCATGGCGGCCATGCACACGGCCTATCCATGCACCAAGCAGGACCCGCAGTAGACACCACCACCTCAGCCAATCTGCCCGCCCTGCCCGACCGGCGGGGCGCGGAAAAGGTGGTGGCCGAGGGCATCCGCCGCTGGGCCGCCGCCCGGCGGGACAGGGCCGACGCCTTTGTGGCGCGGCACTATTCGCTCAGGGGCTCACTTGCCCTGCATGGCCATGCGCTGGGCTGGGATGTGGCCCGCGCGCCGGTCAACATGACCCTGGGCACCGTTCAGGCCGGGGCCAATCTGGCCGCCTGGGCCGCCCGCAAGGCCGGCGCCAACGGGCTTTCCCGCAGCCTCACCCGCCGCCCCCTGTTTCTGGAAACCGACCTTGGCCGCCAGATCGAGCGTCTGGTGATGACGGAATTCCTTGAGCTTCCCTATGAGGCCGAGGCGGGCGCTGCCCAGGTCTGGCGCGATGGCCTGGCCGAGACGATCCTGGCCGATCCCCGGTTGGAAGCCGCGTTCGAGGCGGCGCTGGCCCCCGTCGCCGCCAGCCTGACGGACCCGGCCTTTCGCGCCCGGGTGGCGGAATCGGTGGCCGCTTATGCCGGCGCGCGGGCTGCCGCCGCCGATATCGCCACCGCCATGGCCTGCCTTGCCACGGGGCTGGCCGCCTTTCGCCAGGCGACGCCCGGTGTCATGTCCCTAACCCCGCTGGTGGCCCGTGCCATTGCCCAGAAGGCCGCCCTGGGACAGGCGCCGGTGGGGCTGGCCATGGGCGCACTTGCCCCGGCACTCCATGGCAGTGCCGCCGGTCCCTGGCTGATGCTGGGGGTGGGCACCGGCATGGTGGCCGCCGCCGCTGTGGTTGGCACCTTTGGCGGCATCGTGACCGACCCGATCCAGGCCCGCCTTGGCCTGCACCAGCGCCGCCTGGTGCAGCTGGTGGATGCCATCGAGGCGCAGTTGCTGGGCGACGATGCGGCTGTCTTCGTCGCCCGCGATCATTATGTGGCCCGCCTGCTGGAGCTGGTGGACATTCTGCGCACCGCCCGCCGCCTGCTGCCCGGCCAAGGCTGAAGGGGGTCAGCCCCCCTTGGCCGCTGCCAGCGCCTCGGCCTCGGCCCGCTTTGCGGCCCATTGGGCGGCTTCCTCAAGCGTGCGGCGATAGGCGCCCCGGCCGCTCAGCATCACGGCAATCGCCACCGGCAGCAGCACCACGGGCACGATCATCAAGGACCAGCGCAGCATCTGCACATCCTGGAAGACATAGTCGGTGATGGCCGCCACCGCCGTTGGCCCCAGGCCCAGGCCAATGATATTGGCGATGAACAGATAGAGCGCACTGGCCTGCCCGCGCATCTGGTTTGGCGCCAGTTCCTGCACGCCGCCAGGTGCCGCACCAAAGGACATGCCCACAAGGAAATTGGGCAGGGCCGTGAGGGCCAGCATCACCATGGGGTCATTCACCAGGGGATAGGCAAAGGCCATGGGAAACTGGATGCACGCCGCCAGCACGCCCACCAGCAGCTTGCCCTCGGGCAGGCCGCGCCGCTTGAGATAATCGCCAAACCAGCCGCCAAACACCGCCCCCAGCGAGGCAAAGATCAGGATCGACATGCCAAAGCGAAAGCCGATCTCGGCCGGGGTCCAGCCAAAGGTGCGGATGAAGAACGTCGGCACCCAGGCGCCCGCGCCATAGGCAATCAGGGCCAGCAGGGCATAGCCAAAATTGTGCGAGAGAAAGGCGCGGCGGTTGCGCACCAGATAGCCGACGACTTCGGCCGGCGGCACCTTTTCCACCCGGCTGGCGCCATCGGCGCCCTGCACCATGCGGGTGCCCCGGCGGATCGGCTCACGAATGGTATAGACCAGCGCCCCCACCAGGATCCCCGGCAGGCCCACAGCAAAAAACACCAGCTGCCAGCCATGGATCAGGCCAACTACGGGAATCTCCACCGCCCCCCAGCCCACGGCTGCCTGCACCACAAAGCCGCCGATGATCAGCGCCAGGCCCGAGCCCAGATACATGCCAGACCCATAGACGCCGATGGCCGTGCCCACCTTTTCCTTGCGGAAATAATCAGTGATCAGCGAATAGGCCGCCGGCGACAATGCTGCCTCCCCCACCGCCACGCCGACGCGGGCCATCAAGAGGCCGCTGTAACTGCTGACCATCCCACAGGCCACCGTGGACAGGCTCCAGAAAACGATGCCGACCGCGATGATGGTGCGGCGGCTGCCACTGTCCACCAGCCGCCCGATGGGAATGCCCATGAAGGTATAGAAGATGGCAAAGGCAAAGCCCTGCAGCAGGCTGATCTGGGTATCATTGACGCCCAGATCCTGGCGGATGGGCTGCACCAGCAGGCTCAGGATCTGGCGATCGATGAAGGAAAACACCAGCGCCACCACCAGCACGCCCACGACGTACCACGCATAGCTCTCTGGCGGATATGGCGGTTCTTCCGCCGACATTGGGCGCGACATCAGCTTCCCCTCCCCGTGGCGGCCCTGCCGCCCGGACGCACGCCGCGTTACCGCCGCGCCGCCACAAATTTCCCCCATGCCGCCCGTTATTTCCGGGCTGGCGTCACGATGATAGGGGCGGCGATG
>CANCOY010000011.1 GCA_947379865.1 Acetobacteraceae bacterium | reverse complement strand
GCCCGCGCCCGCAGATCCGCCACCATGGGCGCCAGTTGGGCCGGTGAATTGCCCGCCACAAAGACGCATTCCGCATGACGCGCCGCAAAGGCCCGGCCCCGGGGCGAGGCGCCGGCCTGGTAGAGCACGGGCGTACGCTGGGGCGAGGGTTCGCTGAGGTGGATGGCGTCGACCTGGTAGTGCGGCCCATCGTGGCGCACCCGGTGGACCTTTTCTGGGTCTGTGAAGATGCCCCGCGCCCGGTCCCGCACCACGGCACCATCTTCCCACGAGCCTTCCCACAGCTTGTAGACCACCTCCATAAAGTCGTCGGCCATGTCGTAACGCAGGTCATGGGAACTCTGCCCCGCCTGCCCCACGCCCTTGGACGCACTTTCCAGATAGCCGGTGACGATGTTCCAGGCGATACGGCCCTTCGTCAGATGATCCAGCGTCGACATGCGCCGGGCAAAGACATAGGGCTGTTCGAAGGTAAGGGCGCAGGTGACGCCAAAACCCAGATGCTCCGTCACCTGGGCAAGGGCCGGGATCAGCAGCAGCGGATCGTTCACCGGCACCTGGGTGGCCGTGCGCAGGGCGGCCTCGGGACTGCCGCCATAAACATCATAGACCCCCAGCACGTCCGCCAGGAAAAGCCCGTCGAACTTGCCCCGCTCCAGCGTGCGGCCCAGCGACGTCCAATAGCCAAGGTCGTTGAAATTCGCCGAGGCATCGCGCGGGTGGCGCCACAGGCCAGAGGACTGATGGCCGACGCAGTTCATGGCAAAGGCATTCAGCCGGATCTCTCTGGACATCAGGTCCCCTTTCCAAGGGCATTGGCGCGCGACCGGTCTCCCGGCGGGCATATACAAACAGGCGGGTGGTTAATAGGCTCGCACCCAAGGATCCCCACGGGCAAGGCAGGAGAGCAGACAGATGGACGCAGAAGCAATCAAGGCGCTGCAGGCGCCCCTCAAGGCCCGTTACCGCGAAACCCCCGAGGCCGCCGTCATCACGCTGCACAGCGAAGGCGACGTGGAGGCCGGCGGCGTTGCCTGCAAGGTGGATACGGGTCGCGCCCTGGTGGTGGCGGGATTGCACCCGGCGAGCGGCGGCGATGGCACGCTGGCCTGTTCCGGCGACATGTTGCTGGACGCGCTGGTTGCCTGCGCCGGGGTGACGCTGAAGGCCGTCTCCACCTCGCTGGGCATCACGCTGAAGCATGCCGTGGTCAGGGCTGAGGGCGATCTTGATTTTCGTGGCACCCTGGGCGTTTCCAAGGAGGCACCGGTGGGCTTTCGCGATATCCGCCTGAAATTCGATCTTGATACAGATGAACCGGCCGACCGCATCGAGACGCTGATCCGCCTGACGGAGCGGTATTGCGTGATCTATCAAACCCTCAAGGCACCACCCCCGCTCAGCACCACGCTTGGCGCCTGACAAGATCGTTTGCGTGGGCGCGGTGCCGCGGGCTAGGCTGAAAAAAACAAATGGAGGACACAATGCCCGCGCTCACGCTCGACAACCCGGTCATGGCCGGTCTCACCCTGTCGAAGTACCGCTCGCCCCAGCAGGGTCGCTCGGCCCTGCCGGCGGGGCTGGAGATCATCTCGGCCGACAACCATGTGGGGCTGAACGAGGACATCTGGTTCGAAGGCTTCCCCGCGCACCTCAAGCACAAGGCGCCGCGCGTCCTCCAGCGCCACGGCCTGTGGGACATCTGGGTGCCCGGTGATGCCGAGTGGGATGCCCGTGGTGATATCGAGCGCAAGATGTTCGACATCGTCGAAAGCTCGGAGGTGCCGGGCAACACCGACCTTGAACAGCGCATGAAGGACCTGGCGGTCGAGGGCTATCAGAAGGAAATCGCCTTCCCACAGCAGATGCTGCGCTTTCTGGTGCATCCCGACCTGGAAGAGCGGGAGTGGATCTTCCGCATCTACAACCAGCACCTCGCCCGGATGCAGCAGCGCCAGCCCGGCAAGTTCCACGGCGTGGGCATTGCCAACTATTGGGACCCGGCAAAGGCGCGGGAGTCCATCCAGGAGATCAAGGCCCTTGGCCTGAAGACCTATATGCTGCCCCAGCATCCAGGCAAGACGAAGGAAGGCGTGGAGATCTATTACCCCTCGCCCGAGTTCGAGCCCCTGTGGAATGCGGTGGAGGAAGCCGGCCTGCCCCTGTGCTTCCACATTGGCGAAAGCGGCAATGCAGCTGGCCGCAATGGCTGGACCACCCTGGTGCTGGAGCGCCTTGGCCCCTTCCGCCGCACCTTTGCCCAGTTGGTGTTTGGCGGCATCTTCGACCGCAATCCCGGCATCCGCGTGGTCTTTGTGGAGGCTGGCATCAACTGGGTGCCCGGCACGCTGCAGGACGCCGAGATGATCTATGACAGCTTCACCGACCTGCTGGACCCCAGGCCACAGCTGCGCCCCAGCGAATACTGGAACAAGCACTGTTACGCCGTGTTCATGGCCGACCCCGTGGGCCTGAAGATGCTCGACTATATCGGCGCCGACCGCATCATGTGGGCCGCCGACTATCCCCATAATGAGGGCAGCTTTGGCTATGGCTGGAAGGCCATCGACGCGGTACTCGACGCCGTCTCCGAAAAAGACGCCCGCCTGATCCTGGGCGACACCGCCCGCGAGGTCTTCAACCTCGGCTGAACAACAGGCCGCGCGGCACCCGTCGCGCGGCCGTTCAGACCTTTCCCGCTACCTCGAATACCATCACCTTCGACATGAAGGCGGGCGTGCTGCTGCGCAATTCAGCACCGGCGCGGGTGAACAGGGCGGGCAGGTCGGCGCGGGTATAGGTGCGGTAATAGGGTTCGTGGAAGGCGGCGGGGAAGAATTCCAGCAGGCCGTCGAACGCAGGCACGTCGCCTGTTTGCAGGCTGTCTACCAGGATCACGGCGCCGCCGGGGCGGGTGACCCGCACCAGTTCTGCGGCAACGCGTGCCCGCGCTTTTTCCGGCAATTCGTGGAACAGATAGATGCAGGTCACCGCATCAAAGGCGCCGTCCTCGAACGGCAGCGCCTCGGCATTGCCTTCGATCAGGTCGAGCCAGCCGGCCCGGCCCAGATGGCGGCGGGCTTCGGCGAGATAGGGCGCGCTGAGGTCGAGGCCCACGGCCGGCAGGCGCGGCAGGGCCTGCTTCAGGCTGCCGAGAAAACGCCCGGTGCCGCAGGCCACATCCAGCACCCGGGCACGGCGCAGATCCCGCCCGGCCAGCGCCGCCTTCAGGGGGGGCAGGGCCTGGCGGCGCATGGCGTCGGCCGTGCCGGTAAACAGCACCTCCACCTGATGGTCATAGCGCCGGGCCGAGTCATCTGAGAGATAGCCTCCCGTCTGATAATGGAAATTCTGCAGGTAATAGCGCGGGTAGCGGCCCCGGTGGTCGTCGGTGAAGACTTCGGAATTGGCGTCGCTGGCGCGGCGCCGGTCCACATCGGGCAGATCACGAAAGAAATCGCCCGCCCGGGCAAGGGCATCGGCCGGGTTCATCAGGCGGCGGGGAGCGGGGTAGATGCCGGCCTCGACATTCTGCCAGTCGCGCGCAAACAGGTCGCCCATGGCCTGCAGCATCTGCTGCCAGCCCGGCACCGGCCCATCAAAATCTATCTTGCGCCGCGCCTCAGTGGCAATGCGGGCCGCCGCCGCATATTGGCCCGCGTACCAGGCAACCCGGGCGGCCTGGCCAAGCCCGTAACCCAGCCTCGCCCCCATGCCTGCCAAGCCTGATCCCGCCATGCGCCCCTCCTAATAAGCCCGCACGAACCGCGCCACCAGTTCGATATGGGGCGTGAAGCCGAACTGGTCCACTGGCACCACCTCAATCAGATCCCAGCCGCCATCAACGAGCGTCCGGGCATCACGGGCAAAGGTGGCCGGATTGCACGATACCGCCGCCAACCGCTTCAGCGACGGCGCCCGGGCCAGCACCGCCACCTGGGAGGCCGCCCCCGCCCGGGGCGGATCGAATACGGCACCATCAAAACTCTTCAGATCCTCAACCTCAAGGGGGCGGCGGAAGAGATCGCGCTGTTCGGCGCTGACATGCTTGATCCCCGGCGTCGTCCGGCCGCCCGCCAGCAGGGCTGCCAGCATGGCCGCGTCATTCTCATAGGCTGCCACCTGGGCCATGGTTGCCAGGCGCAGGGCAAAGGTGCCGCAGCCAGCGAACAGATCCGCCAGGCGGGTGGAGCCCTCAAGCGCTGCGGTCACAAGCCGGGCCAGGGTCTCCTCCCCCTCGCGGCTGGGCTGCAGGAAGGCGCCCGGCGGCACGATCACCCGCGCCTTGCCGAAGGTCACCCACGGGTCACGCCTCGCCGCCACAAGATCGCCGGACCAGGATATCCGCGCCAGGTCCATGCGCTCGGCCAGGCCCGCCAGCTGCTCGCGCAGGGCCAGGCCCAGGGTGCCCTTGGCCTCGATCCCCAGGTCGATGCCGCTTTCGGTCTGGGCCACAACAAAGCGCGCCTCGCTGCGCGGGGCCACCACGGCTTCGGCCAGCTTGCGCAAGGGGGCGATGAGGGCGGCCAGTTCCGGCACCAGGATGGGGCATTCCACCAGATCGACCAGGCGATGGCTGCCCCGCTCGGCATAGCCAAAGCGCAGGCGCCCCCCCTCGCGGCGCGCCTGGAAAGTCACCCGCCGTCGGCCATTGGGTGCCACCACCACGGTGGGGGCCACAACGGACGGGTCAAGGCCGCGATGGCGCAAAGCGGTGGCGATGATGCCGCGCTTCCATTCCGCCGCCGTCTCCAGTGCAACATGCTGGGTGGCACAGCCACCACAGGTGCCAAAGTGGCGGCAGAAGGCGGGCACCCGGGCCGCACCGGATTGCGTGATGGCGAGGATCGTTGCCCGCTCGCCCTCAAGGCGCACATGCACATGGTCGCCCGGCGCACCAAAGGGCACAAAGACGCGGCCGTCTGGCCCATTGGCGATGCCGTCGCCCTGGGCACCAAGGCTGTCGATGACAAGATCTGCTTCGGTCATGGTACGTCGCCCAGGGCCGCGCCCACGAGAAATTCAACATTGCCTTCCGGCCCGGTAATGGGGCTGGTCTCAACACCCAGCACCGTCCAGCCCGGCAGGCTGTTCAGCCAGGCGGTGATCCGTTCACAAACTTCGCGGTGCAGCTCGGGATCGCGCACCACGCCACCCTTGCCCACCCGCCCCTTGCCCACCTCGAACTGGGGCTTGATCAGGGCGATCAGACGGGCGCCGGGCCGCGCCCTGGCCAGGGCTGCGGGCAGCACCGTTTCCAGCCCGATGAAACTGGCATCGCAGACCACCAGATCCACCAGATCGGGCACCAGCCCGGCGTCGAGGTGGCGGGCATTGGTGCGTTCCAGCACCACCACGCGCGGATCGTTCCTGAGGGACCAGGCCAATTGGCCATGGCCCACATCCACCGCATAGACGCGTGCCGCGCCGTTTTCCAGCAGCACATGGGTGAAGCCCCCGGTGGAGGCCCCCACGTCGAGCGCGGTGAGGCCGGCCGCCGCAATCCCGAAATGGGCCAGGCCATGGGCCAGCTTGATGCCACCCCGGCTAACCCAGGGATGTTCGCGCCCACGCACTTCGATGGCGGCATCCAGCGCCATGGCCCGGCCCGGCTTGTCGAGGCGTTCTGTGCCAAGCCAGACGAGGCCGGCGCGGATCATGCCCTCGGCCCGGGCGCGGCTCTCTGCCATACCGCGATCCACCAGCAACTGGTCGAGGCGCGGGCCACGGCTGATGTGGCGCGCCTCCTCTGGCGCGCGGCGGGCCTTAGGCACGACCCACGCCAATCTCTTCAGTCACGCAGCGGTTAACCTCCACCGTGACATGGTCGAGGTCGGCCATATGGCTGATCCTGCCCTTGTAATGGTCGGGCGTGTGGCCAAGGTGCGTTACCACGGTCAGCACAACCACATGGGCGCGGATGCCCACCCGCCAGATATGCAGGTCGGCAACTTCACTGTCGCCATCCGACTCAATGGCCTTGCGGATATCGTCATGAATTGACAGGGACCGGGTGCGGTCCAGCAGCACCGCACTGGTGTCGCGCACCAGACCCCAGGCCCAGGAACCAATCACCCCACAACCCACCAGTGCCACCACCGGATCGAGGCGCGACCAGCCCAGCCAGCTGCCGCCGATCAGCGCCGCAATGGCCAGCACTGACGTGGCCGCATCGGCCAGCACATGAACATAGGCCGCCCGCAGGTTGTGGTCGCCGTGCCCATGAGGCGCATGGTCATGCTGGTCCTCGTGGCCGTGACCCTCATGGTGATCGGGTCCCTGGTGATCGGGCCCCTGGTGATCGGGCCCCTGGTGATCGGGCCCGTGGTGGTCGTGGTGACCATGATGATCATCGTGACCATGGCCAAGCAGGGCTGCGGAGGCGAGGTTCACCACAAGGCCAAATACGGCAACGCCAAGGGCGGCCTGATAATTGATCGCCGAGGGATTGACCAGCCGCGACACGGCCTCGGCCGCCGTCGCCAAAGCGATAACGGCCAGCAGCACAGCACTGGCAAAGCCGGCAAGACTGGCAACCTTGCCCGTGCCAAAGCTGAACTGCGGGTTCTGGTGGTGGGCCCTGGCATAGCGATAGGCAAAGGCGGCAATGCCCAGGGCGCCGGCATGGGTGCCCATGTGGATGCCGTCAGCCAGCAGCGCCATGGAGTTGAAGGCAAGGCCCGCCACGATTTCCGCCACCATCGTGGCGATGGTGAGGCCCAGCACGATATTCACCCGCCGCTCGGCGCGGCTGTCGGGCTGGTCAAAACTGTGGTCGTGCTGCCAGCGGTCGATGGAATGGTCGTGCGATGGGATCATCGGCATCTGCCTCAGGGCTCCTCGCCAACAGGCCTTGCCGGATTTCCGGCTAGGACTTTCTCTCTACCACGTAATCGGCCAGCAGACGCAGCAGGTCGGCACGGTCATCGAAATGGTCAAGATGGGCCTTGGCCTGATCCGCCAGCATGCGGGCCTGCTGCCGCGCCCGGTCAATCCCCAGAATCGAGACAAAGGTGGCCTTGCCGGCCGCCGCGTCCTTGCCCACAGCCTTGCCGGCCAGGGCGGCGTCACCCTCGACGTCGATCAGGTCGTCGGCGATCTGGAAGGCGAGGCCCACATCATGGGCATAGGCCTTGAGGCTGAGGCGTGCAGGCTCGGCCGCCTTGCCAAGAATACCGCCAGCCTCGCAGCCAAAGGCAATCAGGGCGCCGGTCTTGAGCTGCTGCAGCCGAGTGATGCCGTTAAGGTCGAGGCCCACCGCCCGTTCCTCGGCATCAAGATCAATCATCTGGCCACCCACCATGCCGTGGGCGCCAGAGGCCCGGGCGATGGCCGCCACCAGGTCGCAGCGCACGCGGGGATCGGCGTGGGTTTCCTCATGGGCGATGACCTCAAAGGCAAAGGTCAGCAGGGCGTCACCAGCCAGCACGGCGGTTGCCTCGTCGAACTTGCGATGCACCGTGGGCTGGCCACGGCGCAGGTCGTCATCATCCATGCAGGGCAGGTCGTCGTGCACCAGGCTGTAGGTGTGGATGGCCTCAAGCGCTGCCGCAACGCGCAGGGCGCTCTCCTCGCCAACGCCAAACAGGCGGGCCGTCTGCAGCACCAGAAACGGGCGCAGGCGCTTGCCACCGGCAAAGATGGCATAGCGCATGGCCTCGATCACCCGGGCCTCAAGGTCAACGGGTTTGGGCAGCAGATGGTCGAGCGTGCGCTCGACATCAGCCACGGCCTTGTTGAGGGCACGCTCCAGGGCGGGTTCGACCAGTTCAACCGACATCCATAGGCCTCGTCTCAACGGCCCCATCGGGGCCCAGCACGATCTTGTCCACCTTGGCCTTCGCCGCCTGCAGCTTGGCCTCACAGTGGCGTTTCAGCAGCACGCCACGCCCATAGATGTCGATCGATTCCTCAAGCTCGACCTTGCCGTCCTCCAGCTTGCGCACGATGTCCTCCAGCTGCTTGAGGGCAGCCTCGAAACTGAGGGCGGCAATGTCGGGCGGCAGCGCCGCGGGCTCGTCGGCCATGGGATCCTCGTTCAGGCTGCCATCAGGGCGCGCACATGGGCCGCAGCACTGGTGGCCAGGGCGCGCAGGTTATAACCGCCTTCAAGGGTTGAAACCAGCCGGCCCTGACAGCTGGCGGCGGCAACCGCCACCAGCCGCTCGGTGATCCAGGCATAGTCTGCCTCCAGAAGATCCAGCTCAGCCAGGGGATCATCGGCATGGCCATCAAAGCCGGCCGAGACCAGCACCAGGCCCGGACGAAACGCCTCCAGCAGGGGCAGCGCCGTCTCGCTCATGGCCGCCCGGAACTCAGCCGAGCCACTGCCGGGGCGCAGGCCAAGGTTGAGGATATTGCCAAGACCCCTATCGCGCGGATTGCCCGTGCCGGGATAGAGCGGCCACTGATGGCTGGAGATATAGAGAAGGTCTTCGTCGCTGGCGAACATGGCCTCGGTGCCATTGCCGTGATGCACGTCAAAATCAACCACGGCAATCCGCTCAACCCCATGGACCACGCGGGCATGCAGCGCCGCAACGGCGATGTTGTTGAACACGCAGAAACCCATGGCGCGGTCGCGCTCGGCATGGTGCCCGGGTGGGCGGACGGCGCAAAAGGCATTGCGCACCTCGCCCGCCATCACCGCATCCACCGCCGCACACACGCCGCCTGCCGCCCGCAATGCCGCCTCGCGCGAGCCGGCGGAAACCAGCGTGTCGCCATCAAGCTGCACCAGCCCCTCGGCCTCGGTCCGAGGAATACGCGCCATGATCCAGCGCACATAAGGCAGGGCGTGTACCCGTGCCAACTGCTCCTCGGTGGCAGGCGGCGCCTCGCGGCGGTCAAGCCAGGTGAATTCCTCGGCCTCCAGGGCCCCGATCACGGCGCGCAGGCGGTCGGGTGATTCTGGATGGCCCAGGCCCGTATCATGATAGAGGCAGGCCGAATGGCTGAAGAGCGCGGTGTTCATCAGAGGCAGGATCCTTCCATGACAATGGTCGCGCCCCGGACCATCCGTTGGCAAGGCCCCGCACAAGGACACATGTCCAAATAGAGGAGATCTGGAACATGAACGAGGAAGCGGCATTCAATCCCCGGAGCCACTGTCTGGGCGGCCCCCGCTATTTCGAGGATTTCACCCTGGGCGAGGCTTTTCCCATCCCAAGCCGGACCGTGACCGAGGCACATTTCTCAGCTTTCCAGGCTGTTTCGGGCGACAACCACCCGATCCACTACGACATCGAATACTGCCGCACCCAGGGGCACCGGGGCCTGCTGGCCCACGGCTTCCAGGTGCTGGCCGCCACGGCCGCCGGCGCCGGCCTGTTCCCCCATGTGGTGGGCGAGGCCCTGATCGGCTTCATCGAACAGTCGTCGCGATTCCTGAAAGGCGTCTATGTGGGCGATACCCTCTACCCCAAACTGGTCATCACCGACCTGAAACCCCAACGTACCACGGGTGTGGTTACGCTGGCCTCAACCGTGCATAATCAGGAGAGTGCGCTGGTGCTGGACGGCGTGCATCGTTACCTGATCCGGCGCCAACCTGTGGAGTCGTAAGACAATGGATGAAGTCACGCAGCGCCTGGGCGAATTTGGTGGCCCCATGGCCGTGTCGGTAATGAACCACGTGCTGTCGCTGCTTGGCGCCCTGGCCGTGCTGATCATTGGTCTTTCCCTTGCCAAATGGGCCGACCATGCGGTGCGCCGCACCCTGTTGCGCCAGGGCTATATCGACCGCACCCTTGGCCTGCTGCTGGCAAATCTTGCCCGCTATGGCATTGTACTGGTTACACTGCTGGCAACGCTGGCCCAGTTTGGCGTGGAGACAACCAGCTTCCTTGCTGTCCTTGGCGCTGCCGGCCTTGCCATTGGCCTTGCCCTGCAGGGAACCCTGCAGAATGTGGCCGCCGGCGTGATGCTGCTGATGATCCGGCCCTTTCGGGTGGGGGAGCAGATCGAGGTCTGTGCCGGTGCGGCCGTGATTGCGGCCGGCCAGGTCGTGGAACTCAGCCTGTTTACCACCGAGATCCGGACGCCGGATGATATCTACATGCTGATTCCGAATGCCCAGCTGTGGGGTGCGGCCATCCGCAACCCCAGTCGCCCCTATTCGGGCTCGGAGCAGACCAGCCTCAATCTTGCCCTGCCCCTTGGCACCGATGCCACGGCGGCCCTGAACCTGATCCGCCAGACGGCCCGCGACACGGTGGGTATCGAGCCAGACAGTGTATCGGTTCAGATCACAGGCATCGAAGGGCTTTTGCGGCTGACGGTATCCGTCAAGGCAGCCACGGGGACCCGTGCGGCCGTGCGCACGGCGCTGTCCACCCGTCTGCTGGCGGCCCTGACGGGGGCGGGCATGACGCCCGCCTGACGCCCGTCTTAACCAACCAGCCCTCAGGCCGCGTCGGCCGCCGCTGCGCTGGAGGCCGCACGACGCCACCAGCGGATGCCCTCGGCGTCGGTCTCGCGGGTTAGCAGGCCACGCCCCACCAGGCAGTGCAGATGCGCCAGCGCCTCGCCGGTGGCAAGGCCGATATCGGCGAGGTCGATGCGCCGCCGGTAGAGGACGGAGAAGACATCGATCACCCGGCGCGGCTCGGCACAGCGGTCCAGCAGGTCCACCAACCGGGCCTCGTGACCGTCGACCAGACGGTCAAGACGATGGTGGGCGCCGCGAAACGGCTCGTTATGGGCTGGCAGCACCAGCACGTCTTCCGGCAGGACAGCGCGGAAGGCGCGCAGGCTGGTGAGCCAGTCCTCAAGCGGATTGGCCTCTGGCTCCGTCGGCATGACGGATACATTGGACGAGATGCGGGGCAGCACCTGATCGCCCGAGATCAGCACATTGAGATCGGGCGAGAACAGGCAGATATGTTCCGGCGCATGGCCGCGCCCCACCATGATCCGCCAGTCGCGGCCGCCGATGGACACGGTCTCGCCTTCCTGCAGGCGCTCGAACTGCACCGGCAGGCGGGTGACGCCCTTGGCAAAGCCGCCATAGCCGCGCCCGCGATAGGCTTCCAACTGTTCCGCATCCCAGCCGCAGCGGCGATAGAAATCCATGGCCTCGGCCGGCGGCTCGTCGCGGATGTCGAGGCTCAGCATCTTGGCGAACAGGAAGTCGGTCCGGCTCATCAGCAGCGGCGCCTGCCAGCGATGGGTCAGCCAGCCGGCCTGGCCAATGTGGTCCGGGTGATAATGGGTCACAAAGATTCGGGTAACCGGCCGGCCGCCAAGGTCACTGGCGAAGATCTGCTCCCAGCTTTCCTTCACATGGCGACCGCGCAGGCCTGTATCGACAATGGCCCAGCCGTCACCATCCTCGATCAGCCAGAGGTTGATATGGTCCAGCGAGAACGGCAAAGGCATCCGCACCCAGCGAATGCCAGGCGCGACCTCAACCGACGTGCCGGAAGGCGGAATGCCCTCGAAGGGATAGACGAGAGCAGCCACCTGATACCTCTGACGCTTGAAACACTGTTGCAGTCTACGGCCGGGAAAATCCCGGTCAATCAGCGGCCCTTGTAGTCACCGGGACGCTTTTCAAAGAAGGCGTCGATGGCTTCTACATGGTCCTCCGTCTGGTGGCAGAGGGACTGCATGGCAGACGACAGGTCCATGATTGTCTCAAAGCTGGCTCCCTCGGAGTCGCGCAAGAGACGCTTGGTCATGCGCAGCACATCTGGCGGGTTGGAGGCAATGCGGCGGGCCAGCGCCATGGCCTCATCCATCAGGGCCGCATCCTCGACCACGCGGGAGGCAAGGCCCCATTGCGCCGCCGTCTCGGCATCGATCATGTCGCCGGTGTAAAACATCTCGGCAGCGCGGCTGCGGCCCACCACACGGGGGAAGAGCCAGGCCCCGCCATCGCCCGGGATGATGCCAAGCTTCAGGAAGGGCACCGAGAATTTGGCAGAACGCCCGGCCAGGCGCATGTCGCACAGGCAGGCCAGATCGCAGCCCTGGCCCACGGCGGCACCATTGACGGCGGCGATGGTCGGCACCTCCACGCTCCACAGGGCCTTGGCAAGATGCTGCACCGTGCGGCGATAGTTCTCGCGGATGGCAGCAGCGCCACCACCGAACATGCCTGTCTTCTCGCGCATGGCCTTGACGTTGCCGCCCGCCGCAAAGGCCGAGCCGGCCCCGGTCAGGATCACCGCGCGCACAGAACGGTCGGCGCTGGCCTTGTTCAGCAGGGCCACGAAATGGTCGATCTCATCAATCCCGCCGATGGCATTACGCACATCCGGCCGGTTCATGGTGAGGGTGACCACGTGCCCGTCCTGGGCATAGAGAACCGCATCCGACATGGGCTTTTACCTTCCGCTTGTTCAAGGCGGCGGAGTTTGCGTCCGCACGGGCGCGGCTTCAAGCGTCGCGGTCGATCGCGCTGTCATGCCAGCGCCCCAGCACCAGCCGCGAAACCAGACCAAGCCCGGCAAAGATGGCAATGCCCGCCCCCGAGATCAGGAACAGGGCGGCGAACATGCGCGGAATGTTGAGGCGATAGCCCGCTTCCAGTATCCGGAACGCTAGGCCAGAGGCCGTGCCGCCCGTGCCCGCCGTGAATTCCGCCACCACCGCACCAATCAGGGCCAGCCCACCGGCGATGCGCAATCCCCCGAGGAAATAGGGCAGCGCCGAGGGCAGCCGCAGCAGAAACAGCGTGGACCAGGGACCCGCGCCATAGAGCCGGAAGAGTTCCAAGAGGCCCGGATCGGCCGAGCGCAGGCCAAGGGTGGTGTTCGACAGCACGGGAAAGAAGGCAACGATCCAGGCACAGACCAGCAGGGCCACATTCACATCGGTGATATAGATCAGCAGCAGTGGCGCAATGGCCACCAAAGGCGTTACCTGGAGAATCACCGCATAGGGAAACAGCGCCCGCTCCACCCAGCGCGAACTGGCAAAGAGCAGGGCCAGCGCCACACCGCCAACCGTGGCCACACCCAGCGCCGCAAAGGTAATTTTCAGGGTTACCACCAGCGAGGGCCACAGGGTGCCCCAGTCGGCGACCAGCGTCTGGGCAATCAGGATCGGCCCCGGCAGGATATAGACAGGGATCTGGCCAATGCGCACCAGCGCCTCCCAGCCCGCCACAAAGAAGACTCCCACGATCACCGGCGCCGCCGCCCCCAGCAGGCGGCCAAGGCCCATGGCCCGCCGCCCGCTCACAGCCCATCCCCCATGGCGGCGGCCAGATCAGCCTGCAGGCGGCGCACCTCTGCGCCAAAAGCGGGGCTGGTGCGGGTGTCGGCGTTACGTTCGGGATCGAGATCGATGTCGCGCACGGCAGCGATGCGGCCGGGGCGCCCGGTCATCACGGCGATGCGGGTGGAGAGATAGACGCTTTCAAACACCGAATGGGTGACGAAGACCACGGTCCAGCCCGCCTCGCGCCAGAGGCGTCGCAGGTCATCATTGAGGCGAAAGCGCGTGATCTCGTCGAGTGCGGCAAAGGGCTCGTCCAGCAGCAGCAGGCGCGGCCGGGCGGCCAGGGCACGCGCAATGGAGACACGCATCTTCATGCCGCCCGAAAGCTCCCGCGGATAGGCCCCCTCGAAGCCCTTCAGGCCGACGCGGGCCAAGGCCTCCAGCGCCCTGCCCTCTGCCTCGGCCCGGGGCACGCGGGACAGGCGCATGGGCAGCATCACGTTCTTCAGGACGCTGGTCCACGGCATCAGCGTGGGTTCCTGGAAGACAAAGCCCATGGCCCCTTCCAGGCCCGCCATGCGGGCAACACTCCCCTCGCTGGGCGGCACCAGACCGGCGATCAGGCGCAGCACTGTAGACTTGCCACAGCCAGACGGCCCCAGGAGGGAGAGAAACTCCCCCTCGCGGATGTCGAGGTCTATGCCGCCAAGGGCGCGGGTGCCGCTGGGAAACGTCTTGCCAAGACCGGACAGGCTGACCAGAGCCACCCTATTTCAGCCCCACGCCCTTGTTGACGAAGGCAAGCGTATAGGCCGCCTTGTAGTCGAGATTGGCGGGATAGACGCCGGCCTTCACCGCCGTATCAAAGAAGGATTTCCAGCGCGCATCGGTCATGGCGCCGATGCCCAGGGTCTTGGCGTCGCCTGAGTCGACAATGCCATTGCTCTTCATGGCGGCGATGGAAAACGCCAGCTGGTCGTCGGTGATCTCGGGATTATCTTTCTTGATCAGGGCATTGGCGAGCGTGGGATCGCCGTTCAGATAGTCACGCCAGCCAATGATCGTGGCATCCACAAAGCGCTGCACCAGATCAGGGTTCTTTTGCACCATGTCGGCCCGGGCCTCGATGGTGGTGGAATAGCTGTCATAGCCGGCGTCGGCCAGCAGCAGCACCACGGGCTTCACCCCCTGCTGGGCGATGGCATGGGGCTCGCTCGTGACATAGCCCTGCTGGACGGCCTTGGGATCGGCCAGGAAGGGGCCAAGGTTGAAGGTGTAAGTGCGCACCTGCGCATCGGTGAAGCCATAGGCCGCCTTCAGCCACTGCCAATACTCATTGCGCGCGGCGGTGGAGATCATGATCGGCCGGCCCTTGAGGCTGGCGACATCGGTCACGCCCTGGCCCTCATGGGCGATCAGGACCTGCGGGTCCTTCTGGAAGATCGAGGCCACCGTGACGACGGGGACCGAGGCCGCGACATAATTGATCGCGCCATAGCCATTGCCGCCCATGTTGAAATCGATCTTGCCTGCTGCCAGCAGTTGGGGATGGTTCACCGTCGGCCCGCCCGGCCGGATGGTGACGTCGAGGCCGTATTTGGCATAGATGCCGGTGGCCACCGCCTGATAATAGCCGCCGTGTTCGGCCTGCGCCTTCCAGTTGGTGCCAAACACCACCTTGTCCGCCGCCTGCGCCGACCCGGCCGCCACAAATCCCATCAGCAGAGCCCCGAAAGCCCTGATCCCCATCCGCGCCATGCCCTGCCCTCCAGATCCCTTGCAGGGAAAGAGGATAAGCCAGGATCATCGCTTGGCAAGATGGGCGGGGGTCGGAGGATGGGGGGTGGTCGTCCCACCCACAAAAAAGGCGGCCCCGAGGGACCGCCTTGTTTGCATCCGATCCAGAGGGATCAGAGGGCGCCGAAGCGCTTCAAATGGTGGTCAACATTGCCGAACTGGGTATCGATCATGGTCAGGCGCTTGAAGTAATGGCCGACGGAGAGTTCGTCGGTCATGCCCATGCCGCCGTGCAGCTGCACCGACTGCTGGCCGATGAAGCGGCCGGCCTTGCCGATCTGCACCTTGGCGGCCGACAGGGCCTTCTTGCGGGCGGCGGGGGCCTCGTCGAGCTTCAGATTGGCCATGTAGCTCATGGACTTTGACTGCTCATAGGCCATGAACATGTCGACCTGGCGATGCTGCAACACCTGGAAGCGGCCGATGGGCTGGCCGAACTGCACGCGGGTCTTCAGATAGTCGAGGGTGAGGTCATGAAGCTTCTTCATGGCGCCCACGGCCTCGGCGCTGATGGCCGCAATGCCTTCGTCCACCACCCGCTCGACCAGGGCGAGGCCATTGTCGACCTCGCCGATCACGGCATCGGCGCCCACGCTGACGTTCTCGAAGCTGACTTCGGAGGCGCGCAGGCCGTCAACCGTGGGATAGTCGCGGCGCGAGACGCCGGGTGCCTTGGCCGAGACCAGGAACACGGTCACGCCCTTTTCGTCGCGCTGGCCGCCGGAGGTGCGGGCCGTCACCACGAAATGGTCGGCCGAGGGGCCATGGATCACCACCGCCTTGTGGCCGGTGATCTTGTAACCCGCCCCGTCCTTGACCGCCTTGGTCGAGATGTCGGCGAGGTTGTAGCGCGAGGTGGGCTCGGCATAAGCGAAGGCGAGCAGGGTCTTGCCTTCCATCAGGCCCGGCAGGACGGCGTCCTTCTGGGCCTTGGTGCCAGCCGCACGCAGGAAGCCGCCGCACAGGACCACGGTGGAGACATAGGGCTCAACCACCAGGCCTTTGCCGAAGGACTCCATCAGGATCATCGTGTCGACGGCGCTGCCACCAAGACCGCCATCTTCCTCGTCGAACGGCAGGGCCAGCCAACCGAGTTCGGCGAACTTTTCCCAATAGTCGCGGCGAAAACCCTCGTCGCTGCGGGTGATCGCCTTGCGGGTGTCGAAATCATATTCGTCCTGGACGAACCGCTCGACGCTGTCGGCGAGCATCTTCTGTTCGTCAGTGAAGGAAAAATCCATCTGGCGTCCTCTCGTTCCGGTTCGGGGCTCAGAGGCCCAGCACCATTTTTGCGATGATGTTCTTCTGGATTTCGTTCGACCCACCGTAGATCGAGGTCTTGCGCATGTTGAAGTAGCTCGGCGCCACATTGGCCGCATAGGCGGGGCCAATGGGGTATTCGTTCCAGCGCTGGCCATCGGGCACATCGCGCACGAAGGGTGCTGCATAGGAGCCAACGGCCTCGACCAGCAATTCGGTGATGGCCTGCTGGATTTCCGTGCCCTTGATCTTGAGGATCGAAGACTCCGGGCCAGGGCCCTTGCCGGCGCTCTCGGAGGCGAGCGTCCGCAGTTCGGTGAACTCAAGGGCGATGAGATCGACCTCAACCTCGGAAATGCGGCGCGAGAAGGCGGGATCGGTGATCAGGGGCGCCCCGTCGATGGTCTCGGCCTCGGCAATCGACTTCAGCCGGGCAATGGCGCGCTTGGAGCGGCCAACGGCAGCGATGCCGGAACGCTCGTGGCCCAGCAGGAACTTGGCATAGGTCCAGCCCTGGCCTTCCTTGCCGATCAGATTCTCGACCGGCACCTTCACGTCGTCGAGGAAAACCTCGTTCACCTCGTGGCCGCCATCCATGGTGATGATCGGACGCACGCGGATGCCTGGGGTCTTCATGTCGATCAGCAGGAACGAGATGCCTTCCTGCTGCTTGCCCGTGCCATCGGTGCGCACGAGGCAGAAGATCCAGTCGGCGTGCTGGGCCAGCGTCGTCCAGGTCTTGGAGCCGTTGACGATGTAATGGTCGCCCTGGCGCTCGGCCTTGGTGCGCAGCGAGGCAAGGTCAGAGCCTGAACCCGGCTCGGAATAACCCTGGCACCACCAGTCGGTGGCATCGAGGATGCGCGGCAAGAAGCGCTTCTTCTGTTCGGCATTACCGAAGGTGTAGATGACCGGGGCCACCATGTTGATGCCAAAGGGCAGAATCGGCGGCGTGCTGGCGGCCGCCAGCTCCTCGGAATAGATGTAGCGCTGGGTGGCAGTCCAGCCCGGCCCGCCATATTCCGTCGGCCAGGCGGGCGCCGCCCAGCCCTTGGCGTTCACGATCTGCTGCCAGCGAATATAGTCTTCCTTGCGCAGCTCTTCGCCGCGTTCCATTTTCGCCTTGAGGTCGGCCGGATAGGCCTCGGCAAGGAACTGGCGAACCTCGGCCTGGAACGCGCGATCGGCATCGCTGAACGAAAGATCCATCTCAACTCTCCTGAAATGCCGCAGGCCGCAGCAGGGCGCATGCCCCAGTGCCGCAGGTTTCCCGCAGAATTTCCGGGATAATAGCTGTGGGGGTCCCGTTTTCAAGGTGGGGGCCAGCAGGTTGAGGCTTTCCTTGCGCCTCAATCCGGGGCATCACTGTCTGGTGACCATGAAAACAGCCCTTCCCGAGCCACCCTCGCCCTGCGTGCGAATCTGCACGCTGGATGCAACGCGCAGTTTGTGCCTTGGCTGTGGCCGCACGCTGCAGGAGATTGGCCGCTGGTCGAGCCTGCCGAATGCCACCAAACAGGCGATCCTTGATGATCTGCCGCGACGGCTGGCAGCCGCCGGCTGAGCGTTCAGCCCTGGAGCACGGCTGCGCCCGCCTCAGGCTCAGCCACCAGAATACGCCCGGACAGGGCACCCACCCAATCCATGGCCCCGCGCAGGCGCACCACCTCGCCGATCACGATCAGCGCAGGTGCCGCAAGGCCGGCGGCGGCCACATCGGCAGCCGCCCGCCCGAGGGTTGTCTCAAGCACGGCCTGGGTGGGCAGCGAGGCATCGCTGACAACGGCAAGGGGTTCAGCCGGGTTGCGGCCCCCGGCCAGCAGGCGCTCCACAATCTCGGGCAGGTGACGCAAGCCCATATAGACCACGAGAACCGGCGCGCCTTTGGCCAGCGCCTGCCAGTCAAGGTCACGGGGTAGCTGCCCACGGGCATCATGGCCGGTGATAAAGGTGACGGCGGAATTGGTGGTGCGGTGGGTCACGGGGATGCCCGCATAGGCAAGACCACCCACGCCGGCGGAAATTCCCGGCAGGATGCGGAACGGCACCCCGGCCCCCACCAGCGCCAGGGCTTCTTCCCCGCCCCGGCCAAAGACCAGGGGGTCGCCGCCCTTCAGGCGCAGCACCCGCTTGCCGCGCCGGGCAAGTTGCACCAGCCGGGCACAGATCTCGCTCTGCTTGATGGACGTCTTGTGGCCGCGCTTGCCCGCATATTCGAGCACGGCGCCCGTGCGGGCGAAGCCCAGAATCTCAGGCCCAACCAGCGCATCATGGACAACCACATCGGCCTGCGCGAGGGCGTTGACGACATGCAACGTCAAAAGCCCCGGATCACCCGGGCCGGCACCAGCCAGCCACACCCAGCCCGGCTCGAAGGCTGGCAGCGCAAGGGGGGGCAGGGAAAGTGGCGGCGAGGCCGGGGGTGGGCGCATTCACAAGGCCAGATGTTGCGGGAGGACAGAGATCTATGGGCCAGCGCGAAGCGACGCAACTCAAAAGCACGCAGGCGCCCTAAATCTCTGCCCCGGTCCCCAAAATGCCACCCCGACCCTGGGATCGGGGCAGCAAGTGTGTGGGAACACGTACGCAACAGCAGAAGAAACGCCTGATGGGATCAAAGGTTCCTTGAGTCTGTTGAATCGGTTCCGTCGGGAGCCTAGCGGCGGCGCTTGCTGAAGCTGAGGATCTTGCCGGTCTTGCGCGGGCGGCCCTTGTGCTGGGGCGCATCGGGATCGGGCACCGGGTCGAGGCCGCCAAGCGGCAGGCCAAGGGCCGCTGCCAGTCGGGCAAGGCTCTCCGGATCTGGCCATTCGGTGCCATGACAGAAGCGGGCGATGCGGCCAGCCGATAGGCCAGCCTCCCAGGCCAGGTCACCCTGGGTCCAGAACCGTTCGTAAAGAGATGCAAGAAGCCGGGTCGCAAGCTTCGCGCGATCAGCCTCGGTCGGCTCATGCGGCGGGTCTTGCGGCGGTTCGGTGCCTGAGATTGGCGTGTCAGTCATGTCGGTCCGCAAAAAGAAGGTGCCACCATGCCCGACCACCGGCCCGGCTTCAAGCCGCAGGCGATTGCATGGCAACGCCGCCTCGCCCAATCTCTGCTTCGCTTCATCAGCACGTCAGAGAAGGTAGCCCATGCCAACACCGTTCAAGGTCGCCGTGCCACAGGCCACCATCGACCGCATCCTCGACCGCGTGCGCACCAGCATCTGGCCAGATGCACCGGAAGGATCGGGCCAGAGCGGCTGGGCCTATGGCGCGGACGCAGGCTATATGAAGGCATTGGCCAACCATTGGGGCACCACCTATGACTGGCGCAAGGCCGAGGCAGCGCTGAATGCCCATCCCCAGTTTACGGCCCGGGTCGATGAGTTCGACATCCACTTCATTCATGTGAAGGGCTCGGGCAGCAATCCCCTGCCCCTGATCATCACCCATGGCTGGCCCGGCTCCTATTGGGAGTTTGTGCATGTGGTGGACCGGCTGGCCCATCCCGAACGCCATGGCGGCAAGGCCGAGGATGGCTTTGACCTCGTCATCCCGTCCATGCCGGGCTATGGCTTTTCATCAAAGCCAAAGTCCCCCATCGGGCCGCGCCGGGTGGCAGCCCTTTGGCGCAAGCTGATGGTGGATGTTCTGGGTTACAAGAGCTTTGTTGCCCAGGGCGGCGACTGGGGCTCAGCGGTAACCACGTTCCTGGGTGCCGACCATGGCGATGTGGTGCAGGGCATTCACATCACCATGACACCCCTGATGGTGGACCGCCCGCCCGAAGACCTGAACGATGAAGAGCGCGCCTGGCAACAAGGTGCGGCCCAGTATTTCGAACTGGAAGGCGCCTATTTCCGCGAACAGGCGACCAAGCCGATGACGCCGGCCTTTGCCCTGGCGGATTCACCCGTGGGCTGTGCCGCCTGGATCATCGAGAAGTTCAAGGGCTGGTCGGACGTGGCGGGCGATGATGTCGATGCCGTCTACACCATGGACCAGCTGATCACGAATGTGATGATCTATCTCGTCACCAACACCATCGGCACCTCCATCTGGATGTACCGGGGTTTTGCCGAGGAAAATGGCGGGCAGATGCCGCGCGACCTGCGCGTTGCGGTGCCAACCGGCGTCAGCGCCTTCCCGGCCGAAATGACCACCTATCTGGGGCCACGTTCCTGGGTAGAGAAGGGTTACAACCTGCAGTATTGGGCCAAGATGACCAAGGGTGGCCATTTCCCCAGTGTCGAGGTGCCCGATGATTTCGTGGGTGAGCTGAGGGATTTCTTCCGTACCCTGCGCTGAACCCGGCGGGGGGAGAGGCAGCACCCCTCCCCCAAACCGGTCTGTCAGGTGCGGCGGCTGCGGGCATCCGCCAGCAGGCAGAGCAGTTCGAACATCATGTTGGCGCCCACCAGGGCCGTGTTGCCACTGGGATCAAAGGGCGGCGCCACCTCAACCACATCGGCCCCCACAAGGTCGAGGCCCTGGAGGCCGCGCAGCATGCGCTGGGCATCGTGGGTGGTATAGCCGCCCACTTCCGGCGTGCCGGTGCCGGGCGCATAGACGGGGTCAAGGCCATCCACGTCGAACGAGACATAAGTTGGCCCGGTGCCCACCACGCGCCGCGCCTCGGCGATGATCGCCTCCACACCGCGCTCGAAGAACTCTTCGATATAGACAATGCGGATGCCCGACGCCTTGGCCCAGGCGGTATCTTCAGGCTCGTAGATCGAGCCGCGGATGCCGATCTGGATGGTACGCTTGGGGTCGAGCAGGCCCTCTTCCACGGCACGGCGGAACGGGGTGCCGTGGGTGTAGAGATTATCACCAAAGTAACGATCGTTGGTGTCGGAATGGGCATCGAAATGCACCATGCCGATGGGTCGATCCTTGGCGATGGCGCGCATGATGGGCAGCGTGATCAGGTGATCACCACCCGCCGTAAGCGGCACGGCGCCAGCCTCGTGGATACGCGCAAAGAAACCTTCAATCTGCTTCAGGCTGTCCATCAGATCGATGGGGTTGACCGGGGCATCGCCAAGATCACCGATTCGCGCCAGTTCATAGGGCGCTATCCCTGAGACATGGTGGACCTTGCGTATGAAACTTGACTGGTTACGAATCTCACGCGGGCCGTGGCGGGCGCCCGCCCGGTTGGTGGTGCCCCCGTCCCAGGGTACGCCAACCAGAGCAATGTCGACGTCCGCCGGATCCTCGAACACCGGCAGGCGCATGAAACTGGCAAACCCGGCGAAACGCGGCACAAGGGCGGCATCAAGGGGCTGGGGAAAGGGCTTGGTCATGGCTGTGGTTCCCTTCTCGTCAAAGGCCGAATTCTTGCCGGACTGCGGCCGAGATGCCCACCACATAGTCGTCGAACAGAAGCTTGCCCTTTTCGGCGCTGGCACCCTTGGGGGGTGAGAGCACGCCGGAACACGGCACCCATTCGGGCCGGGTCGGATAGATGTCATAGGGGGGAAATTCCGCCGCCGGCTCATCCGGCAGCTGCGACATATCCACAAGCTCAGGATGCAGATGAAGCATCATGCTCGTCTCCATCACTGCCGCATGCTCCAGCGCATAGCCCGGAAAACCCTCGGGGAAGAGTTCGACCAGGGTCTCGGGACGGGTAAAGTCCCAGTACTCCAGCCGCATGATCTTCATGTCCTCGATGCCGTCATAGCGCAGTTCGCGCCGTGCCAGATCGATGCCCTCGATGGAGAACATCATGTTCTCGTAATGGCCGTTCAGCACCACAAGCTTGCGGATGCCATGGCGGGCAAGATCGCGGATGATGTCGCGCAGCACGGTGGCAAAGGTGGTGGCATCAAGGCTGGTGGTGCCCACAAAGTCCTGGCCGCCACCCATGCGCGGCTGCGACTTGTAACCAAAATTGACCGTCGGGGCGACAAGGCCGCCAACCTCACGCGCAACACCTGCCGAAATGCCCGCCGAGGTCAGCGCATCTGTCGACATGGGCAAATGGGGGCCGTGCTGTTCTGTTGCGCCAAGCGGCAGGAACATGACCACGCCCTGCTTCACGCGCTCGGCATAGGTCTTCCACGAAAGGTCGGCCATGAAGACTGTGTCTGACATGATGGGCCTCAATCCAGAATCTGAAAATGCGCTTCGACGGGGTTGCCGCCATTGATGGGAATCATGTCTTGCGGGCAGGCCGACATGGCCACGATGCAGTCCATCTCGGCCCGCAGGATCACATAATCACCGGGCTTGGAGACAGGCTCCAGCCACTGGATACCATCGTTATTGCCAACCGGAATGTTCATCCAGAGATTGAGGGGGGACGGCGTTTCCGGCGGCGTCAGGCCCAGCAGGCCCAGGCCCTCGGCCAGGTTATCCTGGCAATTGTCATGATATTCCGTGCACCCCAGGTTCTGGTAACGATAGATATCGCAGGCTGCCATCAGCGTATCGTGCACGCCGGGCGAGGTATCCTCGACCATGGTCATGATGGCACGGCGCTGGTTGCTGATCAGGGGATCGCCCTTGCGCGGGCGAATGCGGTCGATGAACGCCCGCATATGCTCCATGGACATGAATTCCTTGAGGTCATGGGCATTGAACGCCCAGGTATCCACCACCTGATGCCCATGGGTATTGATGATCTTGATTGATTGCCCCTTGGCCAGGCGGGTGGCACGGCCGCGACGGGCTGGAAGATGCTGCAGGTCGGACATCTGGGACTCCTTTCAGGACAATTTAAACGGCACTGCTCGCAGGTTCAGTGGGCAGGCCTCAGGTCATGGCGGCGCCGCCGTTCACACCCAGGCACTGGCCGGTGATGTAACTGGCGCCGGGCGAAGCGAGAAAGACGATGGCGGCGGCGATTTCTTCCGGCCGGCCAATTCGGCCCAGGGGAAGATTGGTTTCAATCGCCTTCTCCTCTGGCGTGCGGGCGGCGAAATCAAGCATGGGCGTGTCGATGGGGCCGGGCGCCACAGCGTTCACCAGAATGCGCGGCGCCAGTTCCCGCGCCCAGGACCGGGTGAGGGCAATGACGCCGGCCTTGCTGGCGCAATAGGGTGAGGCATTGGCGCGACCCAGAATGCCAAGTTCGGAGGCCACGTTGATGATCCGCCCCGTGCCCGGCATGGCCCGCACCGCCTCGCGTCCCATCAGGAAAACGCCGCGCAGATTGACGCCGATGACCTGATCGAAGGTCTCCACGGTGGTCTCCAGCAGGGGCTGTTCCACCAGAATGCCCGCGTTGTTCACCAGCACGTCAAGGCCACCGAGCGCCGCCACAGCCTCGGCAACCAGGCGCACGGCATCAGCCTCGAGCGACACATCACCGCCAAGGGCCGGACCATCAACCCCCAAAGGCGGCAGGCGATCGGCATGGGCAACGCGGGCGCCCGCCGCCACCAGGGCCGCGCCCGTTGCCCGGCCGATGCCACCGGCAGCCCCCGTCAGCAGCACCCGCAGACCTGCAAGCGCGCCACTCATGATACGAACTCGCCACGGTCGATGCCCATGCTCTGGCCCGTGATGTTGCGGGCAAGGTCGGAGGCAAGGAAAAGATAAAGACCCGCAATGTCATCGGGCTCCATAAGGCCCGGCATGGCCTGGCCCGCCAGGATCTCGTCCAGCATGTCCTGTTCGCTGCGCATGGCGCGATCCGCCATCACCGTCAGCGAGCGCAACGAGGCTTCGGTACGCACCCAGCCCGGGCACACGGCATTCACCGCAATACCCCGTGGCCCCAGTTCCTTGGCCAGCGACTTGGTGAAGCCAATCACCGCGTGTTTCGATGCCACATAAGCGGCAAAATCCGCCACGGCCGTGCGGCCCCAGACCGAGGCCGTGTTGATGATGCGCGCCCCCGGCTCCATCGTCTGGAGGGCAGCGCGGGTAACGAGATAAGTGCCGATGACATTGATCTCGATCACCCGGCGAAAGATTTCTTCCGTCTCGGCCGAGGGATCGGCGACGGGGGTGATGCGCTCCAGACCGGCATTGTTCACCAGCACCTGGATGGGTCCAATGCCGCCAACCGTGGTGCGTACGTCCTCGGACCGGGTGATGTCACACAGATGGCCGGTGGCGCCCAGTTCGGCAGCAAGGCCGTGTACCGCCGGATCATCAGCCAGGATATGCAGCTGGCAGCCCGTGGCGGCAAAGCGGCGGGCAAGGCCGGCGCCGATGCCACGGCTGGCCCCCGTGATCAGGACGACGCGGCCGGAAAGATCAGGATCATTCATGAATGGGCCTCTGTCAGCTCGGGCGGCAGGCGCCGGGTCTGATCGCGGATCAGGTGCAGGACATGGTTGCGCAGGCGGAAAAAAGCATCGCTCTCTTTCACCTCGAAGGTACGCTCGGTGCCGATGGCCGCGTTCACATCCACCACTTCAAGCACGCGCGCCGGGCGGGCCGAGAACACCACGATGCGATCAGCAAGAAAGACCGCCTCTTCCACATCGTGGGTGACAAAGATAACGGTCTTGGCCTCGCGCCGCTGGATCTCCAGCAGTTGCTCCTGCAGGAACTCGCGGGTCTGGGCGTCGAGAGCGCCAAAGGGCTCATCCATCAGCAGAATTTCAGAGCCAGAGGCAAGTGAGCGTGCAATCGCCACCCGTTGGCGCATGCCGCCTGAAATCCGCTTGGGAAAAGCGTCGGCAAAATCTGTCAGGCCAACCAGGTTCAGGTAATGGGCCGTGCGCTCCGCCTTTTCCGCCGCCGTCAGGTCATTGCGATAGCGCATGCCAAAGGCGACGTTGCCGGCGACGGTGAGCCAGGGGAACGAGGAATAGGACTGGGGCACCATGCCACGGCGGCGATCGGGCCCTGCCACCGGCTGACCATCCAGCAGGATGCGGCCGCTGCTGGCCGTATCCAGTCCGCCCACCATGCGCATGAGGGTGGTCTTGCCACAGCCAGACGGCCCAAGAAAGACGACAAAGGCGCCCCGGTCGATCTCGAGATTGATCGGGGTCAGCACATCGATGATGCCGCCCTTTGGCGCATCAAAGCGCTTGGTAACAGCTTCAAAACGCAGATGGGATCCGCCTGTCATCGTAACCTCACAGATAGCGGAACCAGCGCCGGTGCGCCATGCGGATGGCCTGATCGCACAGCAAGCCCAGCAGACCGATGGTCAGGATGCCGGCCATCACCTCAGGCGTCTTCACATAGCGCCGCGCCGTCCAGATGACGAAGCCGATGCCAGAGTCCGAGGCAACGATTTCGGCGATGATCAGATAGGTCCAGCACCAGCCAAGGGTGATGCGCAGATTGTCTACCAGACTGGGCAGCATGGCGGGCAAGGCCACATCCTTGAGGATGCGAAAGGGTTTCGCACCAAGGGTGAAGCCGATTTCCACATATTCCTGCGGCACCCGCTTCATGTCGTCGGCGATCAGCAGCACAAGCTGGAAGAAGGTGCCCATCCAGAGGAGCGCGATCTTTGTCTCCTCCCCGATACCAAGCCAGATGATGGTCAGCGGCACCAGGGCGGGAACTGGCAGATAGCGGATGAAATCGATCAGCGGCTCGTTCAGCGCGCCGGCGAGGCGATAGGTGCTCATCAGGATGCCAAGGGGCAGAGCCATGACCAGGGAGATCAGGAACGCACTCCACACACGGACAAAGCTGACGCCGATGTGCCAGAGGAAATTCTGGTCCCGGAACATGGTGACCAAGGCATCGAAAACGGCCACCGGCCCCGGCAGGAACTGGGGCGATGTCCAGCCGAAGGAGGTTGAGGCCTGCCAGAGCCCGCCAACCATGGCGAAGGCTGCTACCGCAAGCCAGAGATCTGCGCGGCGCGAACTCGTGCCGCGAAACGCGACGAGCCCACCCCAGACGCGGCTGACCGCACCTGTTGATGACATGTCCTACTCCTCGCCTGCCCAGAGCAGCAAAGCTGCACCGTACGCCATGCCCGAGGCGGCAAAGCCGCCCCGCATGCCTTACCGGGGCGGCACCACCGCCCCGGTCGTCAGATCATGTGGCCGATTGAGGCCAGATCAGCGCGTATGGCCGTCGAAGAGCCCGGTCACGACCGAATTGTCGATCTGCTGGGCAGCGTCGAGCTTGTGGTCGGCCGCACCATTTTCCAGGTTCAGCTGCATGACGGTGTCGAACACCTCGTGCAGCTTGCCCTTGCCGCCCTTGGTACCCACGAAGGCAATCGCCTCCTCATAGGTCGTGTAGGCAAGGCTGGTGTCGAGCACTTCCTTCAGTTCCTCGGGCTTGAGGTTGAAGTGCGGCGCGGCGATGGAAATGTACTTGGCCGGATCGGTCTTGTAGAGGTCGATGGCGCGATAGATGCCACGCAGGAACTTGGCAAACTTGGCCGGGTTCTGCTTCAGGGCCTCATTCCGGGCGGTGATGATGTCGGTGATGATGCCCGGATAATCCTTGGACGAGACCAGGATATGCGGATGATCACGGCCGGTGACCTTCAGCAGCTGCGACAGATAGGGCTCGTAAGTGGCAACGGCGGTCACGCTGGAATCGCCAAATACCGCAATGGAGTCGGCGGTGGCGATGTCCTTGACCTTGAGATCGGCCAGCGTCAGGCCAACCTTCTTGAGCTCCAGCTGTGCCAGCAGGCGCGCCGGGATATTGGGCTCAACCGCGAAGACGCGGCCCTTCATGTCGGCAAAGCTCTTGACCGAGGCATCGCCCACCACGCCGTCGCCACCCAGCGACTGATCGATGGTGCCGATGATCACGCCAGGCGTAGCCGGATCGCGCGGGCGGCCCTGATGCTCGCCTACGGTGCGCATGTCGACGTCGATGTCGCCGCGCGCCATGGCGGCCAGCACATTGGCCCGGTCGTCCTCAAACTTCTCGATAACCTCAAGGCCTTCTGCCTTGAAGTAGCCCATCTGGCTGGCGACATAGACCGGCGCAAAGCCGGGCCAGGTCGGGAACAGCGCCTTGATGGTGTCGGAGGCCGCATGGGCGCTGCCGGCGGTGGCTGCAAGGGCAAGGCCGGCAATCGCGGCAAGCCTGACGATACGACGTGACATTATAATCCCCCTGTCGGTTGTCCTGGCCAGTCTGAACGCCTCACCCCTTGGAGTGGCTTGTCCCGTTGCCGGCCGCCACTTCTGAGTTGTCATGTTGCGGGCGATCCTTATGGCGAGGAATCACGAGTTCCTGATATGAATATCGGGATTTCCCGATGTGAGGCTGCCATGCGTCGACTGGATAACGTGGATCTGCGCCTGCTGCGCATCTTTGCAACCATTGTTGAGACGGGTGGCTTCGCCGGTGCGCAGATCGCGCTCAATCTGTCGCAGTCCACAATCAGCACCCATATGTCGGCCCTCGAGGACCGTCTTGGTTTCCGTCTGTGCCAGCGGGGGCGTCGGGGTTTTCGCCTCACCGAGGCAGGCCGGGCGGTTCATGAGCAGGCAATGGAGGTCTTCCGCGCCCTCGACAGTTTTGCCACCCACGCAGGCGCCTATTCAGGGCATCTGGTTGGCACCCTGCGGATCGGTATTGTCGATGGGACCATCGATCATCCCTATGCACCCTTGCAGGACGCCCTCGGCCGGTTCGCCCGACGCGAGCATCAGGTGCATGTGGACCTTGAAATTGGCGCGCCCCAGGATCTGGAGCAGGCGGTGGTGGACGGCCGCCGGGACATCGCCATCGGCCCCCTCTCGCGCCAGGGTTCGGGCCTTGTCTACCGCCCCCTCTTCCAGGAGCCACAGGCCCTCTACTGTGGGAAATCACACCCGCTGTTCACCTGGCCCGACACAGAGATCGGCAGGGCTGATCTGGCCGCCTCGGCCTTTGTGGCCCGCGCCTATATGCACCGGGCGGATCTGGACAGGGTGGGCCATCCGCGCCCCAGCGCCACGGTCCATCACATGGAGGCCCAGACCATGCTGGTCCTTTCTGGCGGCTATATCGGCTTCCTGCCCAGGCACTATGCCGCGCCCTATGTCAGAGACGGGCGGCTAAGGCCCATCCGCACCGAAGAATTTGGCTATGCGAGCACCTTTTATGCCGCGACACGGGCAGGATCGGGCAGCAATCGGGTTCTGGCGGCATTCCTCGAAGACATGGATGCAATGATCGGCGAGGCAGCAGACGGTGATCTGGCGTCCATATGGTCCGTTGCCCGTCCAGCGGCCCATCGACAGGGGCGCGCGGGACCATGAGGAGCCTGTTCGGCAAGGCTACGTGTTTCTGATCTTTACACAGCTTGTTTGTTCCAAAATGGCAGGCTGGCGCCCCACAAAAATGACCCTCCCTTGCACGTCAAGTGCCTAAGACAATCTACTAAATGATATAAAATCAAGGACTTAAGTATATTTCCAAAACAAATCTTGCGTTCAGAATCTGGCTTAAAAAAACCTGCAGGAGACCCCCTGACAATAATATCCACAGGATTATACACAGCAGCCAGATCAGACGGGGATGTGGTTCTGCGCGACCACGAGGCGATGGGCAGTTGCAAGCGCAATTGCCTAAGGAACGGATGTCGTCCTGACCGCTCTGGCATTTCTCTCTGCGGCGGCGCGACGCAGCACGATGCGGAAAAACGCCCCCCCGATTGCCTGGTTGCCAAACTCCAGGGTGCCACCAAAAAGCAGGACCAGCCGGTTCGAAAGTGCGAGGCCAAGTCCCATGCCTTTGCCTGGTGATTTGGTGGTGAAAAAGGGCTCAACCAGCCGGTGCATCAGATGCGGCGGAATGCCCGGGCCATTATCACGCACCTCGATCTGAACCTGACCATCGACCTCCACCACGACACCTAGGTGCACCAGCCGTTTGGCATCAGCCTCGGTACCTTCTTCAAGGGCATCCCGCGCATTGGCAAGCAGGTTGATCAGCACCTGCAGGAGAAACTGGGGGTGGGCCAGCACGAACAGGCCATCGGGTGGCTTGTCCATGGTCAACTGGATGCCAAGAACCGCCAACGGCCTGTCGAACAGTTGGAATGTCTCATTCAGCAACTCGCCAATGGCGACCGAAGACAGCTTCAGATCACTCTGGCGACCAAGCAGCCGCATGGTGTGGACAACATCGCCTGCCCGCGAGACCTGGCGCTCAAGCCGGTCGAAGCGGCTTGCCTCCTCCTCCGGGCTTTCCGGCGGCGACATGGCCTGACGCCGGCGCAGATTGGCGACGCCAATCTTCAGGGCATTCAGGGGCTGCATGAGTTCGTGGGCAATGCCTGCCGAGATCTCACCCAGCGCCACCAATTTCGAACTCTGAATGAGCTGTTCGTTGAGGGTTTTCAGTTCGGTGATGTCCTGTGCGGTGGAGATAAACCCTTCGATCGCGCCGTCGTCAGCCACAATCAGCCGATGGCTCCACCGTTCTATGCGCTCGCGCCCGGCCTCATCGAGAGCGCCAACAACTTCATGGGTGATGCCAGGTTCTGCAGGCGTCAGCTTCTCGAGGGCCTCCAGGCAGGCGGGACGGCCGGAGCAGCGGAAAAAGTCGAACACCTGGGCGTCAGTGATTTCGATGCCCTTTGCGAACTGCAGCGCGCCGTCCACTCCGTATCGCAGCAGCAGATTCGAAATGTCCTCCAGCAGCTGCGCGAGGCTCGCCTGCTGCTGGGCGCGCAGCCGGGCCGTCTCGATCTCTATGCCATGGGTGCGTCGTCTCGCCAGGGAAAGCGCAAAGCCGTAGAGGGCCATGACGGTGATCAGTGCCGTGACGGCAAGACTGAGCGTGAAGGTTTCGAACGCCTTGCGGGCCGCCGTGCGGTTACTCGACAGAAGGTCGTTATAGATGGTGTGGCTCGCCACCCTGACCCTCGTGGCTTCAGAGCGCCCGGTCAGAAGCACCCGTGCCGCAGAGGCCAGATCCTGAGATGCTGTTGCCTCAGAAAAACTGAGGCCAGTCACCGTGTGTTCCAACTGGCTCAGAAGCCCCCTGATTTCAGGCGATGCCTCAAGAGCACGGCCGATCTCACCGGTGCCAAGCATGTCAATGCGACCAAGGAGAATGTCGCGGCGCACCTCCACCTCGGACAGCGGCAGCTTCTTGTCCCGCGCATCAGCAATGCTGAGGAGCAGTTGCAGATACTCAACCTCAAACTGGCTGCCCACGAAGTCGAGATTATCGAGAGATCGCCGCGCCAGTTCCTCGTCCGCGGTCCGCAAGGCGCTCAGGCCCGCAACCACCACTGTAACCGACCCCAGAACCATGATGGCCAGCCCAAGGGCGCCAAAGACACGCCAGACCCGGGAAGCCAGGTCCCTCACCGCACGTCCAGACTGCGCAACTGCCAGGCGCAGCGGGAGTAATAGCGCTCCTCCGCGAATTGCGGCTCATCGAGTTGATAGACGATGAAGAAGGGCCCGCGTTTGCGGATCGGCAGGTAGGCGCCATTCTCGCGGATCGCAACGATCACGTCGTGCTCGAAGGCATCGGCCAGAGGGATCTCGACCATATAGTCGTTAAGTGCCGTCGCCTGGATCTTTTTGCCATCAGCCGCGCTGATTCCTGCACGGGCAAGAACGTCACGCAGCAAAGGGCCCTGAAACGTCAGAATCCCTTCGGTCCAGGGGGTTGAGGTGCGAATGACATGCTGGGGCATGGCCTCGATATCAGTGCGGCTAAGGGTGATTGCCGTGCCGCCCGCTGAAACCTGAAGAACGGGCGGCACCTCCGCCATAGCCTGCCTCCACGGCGCCGCTGCCACCAGATGGAGGCAGGCCAGCACCAGGGCAAGCACCAGCCGATGCGGCCAGTCCCGCGAAGGGGCCTTGTGGGCGGCGGCCAGATCATCCCCAATCACAACCAAAAGCTTCCCCAAACAGCAATTCTGCATCACTTGGGAGAATATTTGATCGGCCGTAGCCATGACGAGGGAAGGTGCCACCATTTTGGAGACACCCCGGAGTGAATTCAGATCTTGGTCAATTTCTGGACTGGATAGCCCTGGGCGGAGCCGAGGAAGCTCAATCCGTCAGTGCCGCAGATCTGGTGGTTCGGGCAGACAGTTGCTCAAAACAATCATGCCCCCGGGGCGTCGCAACCTCGTCGACATGGGCAACCTGTTCGCCTGCCGCCGAGGGACCGTAGAGAAAGACCAGCAGGACACAGCCTGCATCCGCATATTGCCAAAGTTCAGCGGTGTTCTCGCGACGCTGGACATCCGGCGCGCCCAAGCGGTTGCGCACCTCATCCGCCGTCAGGCCCACCAGACTGCTGGCTGAACGCTTTGCCGATGGCTCCAGCGCAAGCGGTGCAGCGGCAGACGCCAGAGCGGCAGGCTTATGGGCAGTCGGCGCGGCACAGCCGCCAAGGGTCGTGGCTCCCCAGGCAAGGAATACAACCAGAACCGGTAGATCCCTGAGTTTCATGTATTTGATGCCACGGGCGGTAGGGTTGGTTGATGTGATATAGTTCCATAAAAACAATGCCCTGTGTAGGGTATATCACACCACACACGAGGCTGTAACACCAAATTGGATGCATTTTTTAAGCGCTGGCGCCCTGCATAGGCGCAACCTAGCGAGCATTACCCCGTTGCACCGGCGCCATGGCCTGCCGGGATGACATAACGCCAGACCAGCGGCGCACGTCCACCACCTTCCACCTCCACCGACCTTATCGCGCCGCGCGCTTCCAGCGTGCGCAGATGCCCATAGATCACGCTAAGGGCCGGTGCCTGCGGGCCAAGGTGTCTCTCCGCATCCTTGGCCGTCACCAGCCCGTGATCGCGGGCAAAGTTCAGGATGGCCTGGCGGCACGGCTCGGCAGCCAGACCCTGTGGACGGCTTGCGGCCGCACTGGCCGTGCCGAGGAACCTGGCAACAAAAGCCCGGATCTCTGCGCCCGAAGGCACGATCGCTTCCCTTTGCAATTCCTCGGCATAGGCGCGGCCCTGGGCCGTCAGGCGATAGAGCCGGTTGCGGCCACGCGTATCCTCGACCCGCTCGGCAAGGCCACGCTTGACCAGACGCCAGATTGGAAAATCAAATCTGAGATTGCCGAGGACTGCCGGGCGAAGCGTCACAAGTTCACTGGCGCGCACGGTGCTGGCGTGCGCCATCACCGCCAGCACGCCCGCAGCCAGTTCAACCGCGCCATCCAGAGTGGCCAACCGTTCAGCCTTTGGGGCAAGGGCGTCGTACTGTGGGTGGCGACGCCCCGCCTCGGTCAGGGAAATGATCCGCCGATTCTGCGACCCCTCGATACGGACCAGCCCAAGCTTCCTGAGGCGCGCAATGGCACTGGGGGCCGAGGACGGGCGCATCAGGACACGGCGGATATCGGTAATGCGGGCCGCGCCACCAGAGGGTATTGCCGACAGGGCCGCCGCTGCGAATGGCGGTAGTGCACTCGCCTCGTCAGCGCGTGCAGATGGCAGGCCGTCAACCAGAGAGCCATCGGGCGTGGCATGGCCATAAACAAAGACAAAGCCCCCCGCCTTGCCCTCGCGAACGCGGCCGATCAGACGGCGGCGCAGCAGCCGAGACACCGCGTTGGCGACCTCGCGTTGTGGCTGGCCCAACCTGGCCGACAAGGCAGCAAGCGACTGCGGGCTTTCAAGCGCATCGAAGGCAGCAAGGGCCAGGCCTGAGAGGCCCAAACGGGGGGAGACCTCAGGCCTTGTGGCTGCGGCACCTGCGATCATGTACTGGCCCCGGCCGATACGCTGAACCACCCCCTGCTGCACAAGATCGGCAAGAACGGCGCCAACCGCAGGCCGTTGCAGAAGAACGGCCAGGTCGCGGGCAAGCCAGATCTGACCGTCCGACATGACCTTGCGGACAGCGTCGGACAGTTCATGGCGGCGGAAACTGCGAGACCCGGAAACATCCCGGCCCGGCACCGATGCATGTGGCACGAGAACAACGCCAGGGCCAACATGCTGGGTCAGAAGTGCCAGAAGGGTATCGGCATCAATGGTGCCGGAAGGGACCCCTATGATGTAGCCATCGAGGCTGGCTGGGTCGCGCACGTCGGAATTCGTCATGTTCACAGTCGGCTGAGCATTTGCGGACGCCATCATGGCGCCATACCGCAGACGACCGCGATGCATTCGACTCCAGAATGACACATTGATCAGTTTACGATGCAATCAGTGGCCGATCCGTCGAGCGGATGGCGACCGCAGCCAGAGAATTGCTGCGCAATGCGTGCGGTTCAGGGCGAAGCTGAAAAGGCCCCGATGTAACGCTCGAACTTGTCTTTTGCTTCAGGCGTCAGTTCGACAAAAATCCGGCGTCCGTCGTGTGGGTCTTCGGTGCGCATCACGAGGCCGCAGGTGACCATCTCTTCAATGCGGCGAAGCGCCGTCGTCTGAGGGACGCCGGAGGCAATGCAGAGGCTGGAGATGGAGATCTTCTTGCCCTCGAAATGATGCGCGGCCAGATCAAGCAGCATGTTCCAGCACGGATCGGCAAAGAGATCGGCATCAAAGAACAGGTTGCGGGCTGCGCGCGAGCGGATGATGCGTCGCACCACGTCAACCTTGGACTCTGGCTCGGCCTTGCGCGCAGGCCAGTTCTCAGCCGGCGTATCACCCGGCGTGCGCGAGGGCCGCGGGCTTGCGCCAAGGCTGGCGCCCGAAGCCCAGCCCGACACATCGATCCTGTCCAGCACTGCCTTCATGGCGGAAACGGCGTGGGAGGCGCGCTCCTGTGCGACCAGTTCCTGGCGGCGCATCTCATAGGTTTCAGAGCCGGTGCGGATTGCCGCCAGCAGTTCGTCGGGATTGATCGGCTTCTGGATGAAATCGATGGCACCCAGTTTCAGGGCACGGACACTCTTCTCCAGCTCGGGCTGGCCGGTGATGAAGATCACCTGCTTGTCGATGCCGGTGTTCCATTGCGCGCGCATGGATTCGATGAACGCGAGGCCATCCATGCGGGGCATGGAGATATCGGTCACAATGATGCCAACCGTCGGCTCGCCACGCAGTTTGGCGAGGGCCGTCAGGCCATCATAAGCCTGCTGGCATATGTAGCCGGAGTCCGTGAGCAGATTGACGATCTCGGCAGATGCCTCGGGATCATCCTCCACCACGAGGACTGTGCGTGCCGCGTTTTCGCTACCTGACATGACAGACCGACCTGTGATCCAAAGTGCGTGAAACTCCATCGCCGGAGCAAACTTGGCGCCAAATCGGAAAAAGTTTCATCCGCGGCTAGCTCCATTTCGGGGTGTTCGCGAGATTAACCTTAACGAAAATCGATCCCATTTTGGAATTTCCGCCTACACTAGGCCAAAATGGACCGTCCTTCGCGCCCGATACCTATCCATTACGGATTAATCTCACTCCGTTTTCTGGAACCATGCAAGGGGAAAAGTTCTGTCGCAGCCTTGGGAGGCGGCCGTTGGCGGAGTTAATCCCGTATCCGGAAAAATGATGCCCCCAAGCGATTCGCACCCCCAAACACCCCTGGCCGGGCGTCGCGGTGGCGCGCGATCCCTTTCGCTCTCAACGAGGCGCTGCCGGTTTCGTTAACCATCAATATGGATCTTGCTGTCTTAGACATTTTTGCGTGTACAAAGTATTCCGGGATCTGGCGAGGTTGCGTGGCGCTTTTGTAGCAGGTACCCCGATGCGTGCCCTGATTGTCGACGACGACAGAGATTTCTGCGAGGAAGCGTGCGACCTGCTTGGTGAAGCGGGCTTCGACTGCGCTTGGCTGACGGCACCGGCTGACATAAAGGCCCTGCCCGCAACACCGCTGGACGTGGCATTGATCGATCTTCAGATGCCGGGCACAGATGGCTTTGGCGCGATCGAACTCCTCTGGCAGAGCGGCGCCCGCCCCCACATCATCCTGATCAGCGGTGAGGCCGCCGATATCCTGCGCACCGCAAGCGACTATACGAGGTCACTGGGGCTCAGCGTTCTCGGCACCCTGACAAAGCCCATCAACGTGCCCCAGCTGCTGGCCCTGGTATCGGGAATGCGGCCAGAGGCACCCGTGCAACTGGCGGATCTGTCGGCAGTGCCCGCGGCAACCGGCAGCGGATTTGACGGGATCCAGACCTATTTCCAGCCGCAGGTAAGCCTGGTTGACGGCACGGTATGCGGCGCCGAAGCGCTGGCGCGCTGGTTCGATGCGAGCGGCAGGGAAGTTGGGCCAGCACGTTTTCTGCCGGAGATAAGCCGCAGCGGCAGGATGGCTGCCTTTACCTGGTGGATGACCAATGGGGCCCTTGAGGGCTGCCGCGCCTGGCAGGGCAGTGGTATCCGCGCCGGGGTCTCGGTCAACTGGAATGCCGAGATGCTTATGGAGTCTGAGGCCGTCTCGCAGCTGGAAAGCCTGCGTGAGGCGGCCGGGCTCGATGCCGGGCTGATCACCATTGAACTGCTGGAGGGATCCTCCGTCAGCGCGGCCCCGCGCGCCCTTGCAGCCCTTGGGCGGCTGCGCTTGCTTGGCTATCGCATTGCGCTGGACGACTTTGGCTGTGCCCACAGCAATTTCGACCAGCTGGTGCGCCTGCCACTCAGCGAGATCAAGATTGACCGTTCCCTTGTCCAGGGCGCCATACGCTGGAGCGCCGAGCGATCGGCCGTCGCCGCCATCTGCCGCACCGCCGAGGACCTTGGCATCGCCTGCATTGCCGAAGGGATCGAGACGGTGGAGCAGGCCCGCATGATGCAGGACATTGGCTGTGGGGTTGGCCAGGGGTTCCTGTTTGCCAGGGCATTACCCGCACGAGAACTTGCCGATGCCTCACGGAAAGGCTTTTCATCTCTGATTGTCCCGGTGCACGCTGAGGCGTGAGCGCGGCCATCCGCTCGACACCCAGGACAGGAGAGCGGCAATGTCAGCCCATCGCGCCCAAGCCACAGGCCGGATCCTGGTGATCGATGACGAGCCCGATTGCACCTTTGAGCTTGTCGAGCACCTTGAGATGAATGGCCTGGCGTGCACAGGGATGACCGACCCAAGGGCCGCCCTGGAACTTTTCAGGCAGGACTCCACGATTGCCGTCGTCGTCAGCGACATCAAGATGCCCGGAATGGACGGGATTACGCTGGTCAGGGAAATCTCGACCTCCTGTGGCGACCAGCGCCCGGTCGCCCTCATTCTGGTCACCGGCCATGCCGGAATGAATGAGGCAAGGCAGGCGCTTGACCTCGACGGTGTCGAATTCATCCTCAAGCCCATCGATCTCGACGACCTCGACCGCGCAATTGCGCGTGGCTTCCAGCGCCTCGACATTCAACGCATCGAGAGCGCAGGCCTCGCCGTCCTGCGGGCCCGTCGCCGCGGGGCCGCAGCAGCGCCTGCGAGGAAGCCTGGCGAGCCGTTTGCCAATTCAGCCGGTTTTGCCGCCATGATCGAGGCAATTGGCACCACCTTGGGCGATATGGGCAGCGCCGAAAACACCGACGTGCCAGCCCAATTCACCGCCAGAGCCGTTGAGCCCGGGCAGGATACCACCATCGAGTTGATGGCACTGGCCAGGCAGCTGGCCGAGCAGCATGCCACCACAATCAACCGCCGTTCCCTGCGCCTGATCTTCCAACCGGATAATGATGTCCTGGCCTGGGGAAGAGCGGCGATCGTCGAAGCCGCCCTTGCCCGCCTCATCAGTGGTTTCATTTTGGCTAGCATCGAGGGAGCCGAAGTGGAGCTGGCCGTGACGATGGCTGATGGACGGGCCTGCCTCAGCATCAGGTCCTCCGCCATTGCGCCCGCCTCTGGGCAGGCCTCTGGGCAGGCCCTGGCCGATGCCAGCGAGAACCTGGAACTCGACCTCGGGCTGGCGGCACTCTGGACGCATGAGGCTGCAGGCGCTCTCGAGCTTGCCGTGGCTGGCACGGATGGCCTCGTCGTGACCATCGCGCTGCCAGCTGCGTCATGACGATCTCGTCGTGGCCGACGCCGAGGCCGGGACGTCTGCGCGCCGTCGGGACCTTTGATTTTTACGCAGGCTCACTTTTAAACCAAACTACCTTAAGTAGAGTTTTTGATGATTTCATACCTTCCTATTCGACCAAGAACCACAAATACGCGTATTTCCCCACCGTGGCGGTCCAAAATTTGTACCGTCTAGGGATTTTTTGACATAGAAATGCTTTGCGAAATTTGCCGATGTGCCGCCCCATCTGGTCGCTGCGCCCATCATTTGACGCAAAGCAAATTCTCGTCGTGTCGCGGAAGCATCACCAAAAGAGACTGGCCTAATGGAACACTTCACAATCAATCTTGCGAACCGGCTGCGCCAGCGCGCCTCGAATGTCCTGGCGCGCCATCTGGCGCCGATCGGCCTGACACCCCAGCAGTTCTTCGTGCTCTATGCCCTTGACGCCGAGCAGATGGCCCTGAGCGTTCTTTCTGATGCCGTTGGCAGCGATCGCAGCACCATCAGTGAAATGGTGTCACGCCTCACTGAAGCCGGTCTTCTCGACAAGCAGGACGGGCCACTGGATCGCCGTGTCCGCGTGATCCGCCTGACCAGGGCTGGTCGGGCCCTGCTGAACCGCGCCAAGCCCCTTGCGATCGAGGCCGAAAAGCAGGTGGTCGAGATGATCCCCGCCAGCCAGCGCAAGCAGTTCCTTGCCTGCCTTGCCATGGTTGTTTCTGATGGCAGCGATGATATTCGGCTGGCCCGGGCCGAGTAAAAACACGCCGGGGCATTTGCAACCGGTTGATGATATCAGTCCACCAAAAACACGCCATGGCACTACCCAATTAGCCGGCATCATGATTGGATGAATGCGTTAGTATCAGACGGCATCCAGCCGCAAGGTAACCATGTCTTCCATGTCCAAGAGTCAGGTTGGGTCGCCCCCCTCAGGCACAGACGGGCTTGGCGATCCGGAAATCCACAGCCTTCAGCAAAGCGTTTTGCTGCTTCGCGCGGCTATGGAAAACGCGCGGATTGCGGCGGACGCCGAAATCGATGCGGTTGAAACCAGAGCGAGCCTAGCCGCCAAGGAACTGCACGAAACCATCGGCGCCTTGCGCCAGCGTCTTGATACCCAGGAGGCTGAGCGGCGCGCGGAAGTCGACAAGATTACCGCCAGCCACAAGGTCGAGGTGACCTCCCTGCGTGAACAGGCTGCCGCCCTGCGGGACCAGTTGGACCAGCAGGCATCCGAGGCCCGGCAGGCCCTGCAAAAGCAAATGGCAGGGTACGACCAGCAGCTTGATGAAATGACCCGCACCATCCTTGCGCTGCGCCAGCGTCTGGAAGAACTGGCTGTGGCGGCCCCGCCCGCGCCCGCTGCCCGCCCGAATGCCGAGGATGATCATGACTGACAGCGATCTTGAAGCCCGCCCCGCACGCGCCCGCAAGGCTGATGGCAAGGCGCGAAAGAGTCGCGCGGTCACCGACCTGCTTCTGAAGGCGACGACCGACGTGGCTGCGGCCGACAGCCTTGATGCCCAGTTCCAGGCGCTGCTGGGTCTGGCGCAGACGGCCATCCATGCGGAACGCGGGTCTTTGTTCCTGTTCGATCAGACCACGGGCGAACTCTACACGCGGGTCACCGATGGGGCGCTCCAGAAAGATATCCGCATCGAGATTGGCACCGGCATCGCCGGCTGGGTCTTCACCAATGGTGAGGCTGCCATTGTCAATGACACCCGCAGCGACCCCCGCTTCAACCGCGAGATCGACCAGTCAACCGGTTTCGAGACCCGCTCCCTGCTGACAGTACCGGTGACGACGGCCCGTGGTCGCGTCATTGGCGTGGCACAGCTGCTGAACAAGACGGGCGGCGGCTTTACCAAGGCAGACCAGGCCCTGCTTGAGCAACTCACACACTATGCCTCGGCCACCCTTGAAAGCACGGTTCTGATTGAAAACGTGACCAAGCGCCAGAAGCAGGAGGGTGAACTGCTTGACGTCGTCAACGACGTGTCGAGCGAGATCCAGCTGGGCCCACTTCTGAAAAAGATCATCGGCACCGTTACACGGATGCTGGGCGCCGAGCGTTCCACCCTGTTCCTCAATGACGACCGCACCAACGAACTCTATACCGAGGTGGGCGAAGGCCTTGGTGCCACGCGCATCCGCTTTCCCAACAGCGTCGGCATTGCGGGCGCCGTGTTCACCAGTGGCGAGACCATCAACATCCGCCATGCCTATGCCGATCTGCGCTTCAACCCCTCGTTCGACAAGCAGACCGGCTTTTTCACCCGCTCCATCCTGTGCGTCCCGGTGGTCAACAAGACGGGCGCGCCAATTGGCGTTACACAGGTGCTGAACAAGATTGGCGGCACCTTCACCGCCGACGATGAGACACGCCTCAAGGCCTTCACGGCGCAGATCTCCATCTGCCTTGAGAATGCCCGCCTGTTCGACGATGTGCAGACGATCAAGAACTATAACGAGGCCATGCTCGAGAGCATGTCCAACGGCGTGCTCACCATCAATGAAAAGGGCATGATCGTTACCTGCAATTCCGCCGCACAGCGCATTCTGCGCAAGACCCCGGCGGATGTGCTGGGCCGGCCGACGGCAGACATCTTTGCCGCGCCAAACGACTGGGTGCTGCAGGCCCTGTCGCGGCTGGGGGATGGCGGTGCGCCTGATGCCCTGGTCGACGCCGAACTGCACATCGACGAAGAGGTGGTTTCCGTCAATGCCACCGTCCTGCCCCTGATTGATGCCAAGCGCGGCCCCATGGGATCCATGCTGGTCCTCGAGGACATCAGTTCGGAAAAGCGGGTCAAGGCAACCATGTCGCGCTACATGGACCCCATGCTGGCAGACAAGCTGCTGACCGGCGGGCAGGATCTGCTGGGCGGCACTGCCAGCGAGGCGACGGTGCTGTTTTCCGACATCCGGAGCTTCACCACCCTTACCGAGCAACTGGGCGCCCAGGGCACGGTCGCCCTGCTGAACGAGTATTTCACCCTGATGGTGGAATGCATCCAGCGCGAAGGCGGCATGCTCGACAAGTTCATTGGCGACGCCATCATGGCGGTGTTCGGCACGCCCTTCCCCCATGATGATGACGAGGACCGCTCAGTTCGCGCGGCACTTGGCATGCTGAGGGATCTCGACACCTTCAATCGCCAGCGTGCGCAGCGTGGCCTGATGGCCATCGACATGGGCATCGGCATCAACACCGACACCATCGTCTCGGGCAATATCGGCTCGCCCCGCCGGATGGACTACACCGTGATCGGCGACGGGGTGAATCTCGCCTCCCGTCTGGAGAGTGCCTGCAAGGAATATGGCGCCCGCCTGCTGATCAGCGACCGTACACTGTCACGGCTGAAGGGCAGTTACCGGACCCGCGAGGTCGACCTTGTGATCGTCAAGGGCAAGACGGAGCCGGTTGCGGTGCACGAGGTGTTCGACGAACGCGATCCCGATGCGCCGCCCAACATGCTGGAGTTCCTGGGGTTCTTCAAACGGGGCGTGCAGCGCTATCGCGGCATGGATTTTACTGGCGCCCTCAAGGATTTCTCCGAGGCGCGTGCCGCAAATCCGCAGGACAAACTCGCGCGGTCCTATGTGGGCCGCTGCGAGGCCCTGATTGCCGAACCGCCTGAAGCAGGCTGGAACGGCGTCTGGACGATGAAGACGAAATAAAGAGGGACCTCAAAAGAGGCCCCAAAGGCCCCGGAACCGCCCTGACGGGCGGAACCGGAGACATATTCGGGATCAGTCGCGGCCGCGGCCGCCAGCCTTGGGACGACCACGCCCCTGGCTGCCGAGGCCCATGTCGGTCGCCAACTGCGAACGCCGGGCGCTGTATTCCGAGGAAATCAGCGGGTAGTCATGGGGCAGCGACCAACGGGCACGATACTCGGTGGGCTCCAGATCGTGACTGGCCTTCAGATGACGCTTCAGCATCTTCTGCTTGACGCCACACTCAAGGCAGATGATCGCATCGGGCAGGATCGACTTCTTGATTGCCACGGCCGGCACACGGGCGCTCTCCACCTCAACTGTCTTGCCAAGCGCCTCAAAGGCGTCATGAACTGACCTGATCAGGGTCGGAAGGTCGACGGCAGAGAGAGAGTTCTTCGATACATAAGCCGAGACGATGGAGCCAACAATTGCCATCTTGTCATCGGGAAGCTTGTCATCGGAGTCGGTCATACGCAGGCCTTTGATTTTCGTAGCTGTTCAAATACAGGATTACTGTACTAGCCTAGATATATTGTGGCCGGCGGTGGAAAACCAGACAGAACCCGATAAAATGCATCCACTCCGACATTTAATGCTCTCATTTGGAACAAAGTCGCGGCAATCCGGGGTTTGCAAGAAACCAACAGGCAGACAATGCCTGCCAATTCGCCTGTTCAGGCGGATGGCTTGGTAAGTTCTGGGCCGCTCATGGCGTCTGCCATCCGATCAAGCAAACCTGCGACCATCTCGGGCTCCAGACAGGCCGATGGCGCGATGCCCGCAGATATCACATCCGCCAGGCCAAGGGCCCAGGACCACGAGACCACCAGCTCTGCCTTGGTGGCGCCGCCGCCACCGCTGACGCGGAACCATTCCCCAAGACACAGGGAGATCGTGCCATCAAGATGGGGGGCCAGGTCAGGTGAGCGCATCAGGCCCAGCAACCCCGGGCGTGTCCGGGAGAAATCCAGCAGCACACTCAGGGCTTCTCGCGGCGCGCCTGCGGGGAGTGCAAGGAAGTTTTGGGAGAGTTGGCCCCAGCCTTCGCGCGCCATGGCCTCAAGAAGCCCGTTGCGGTCGCCGAAATGATGCGCCAGACCCATTGGCGTGACGCCAGCCTCCCGGGCGACTTCGCGCAGGCTGAGATTGTCCGGTCCGGATTGTTCAAGCAGGGAGAGCCCCACACGCATTGCCAGGGTGCGGAGATCCTCTGTTCCAGGTCTGGATCTTCTGGCGGGCATGTCGATCAGTTCGCCCCGCGCAGGTTGGGGGATCCTGACGCGAGAAAGGGGCCGCGATAAACGGGGCAACCCGGATAAGGCAGCGCCCCCGGCCGGCGGCACATGATGCCAGACCAGCCAGGGGCGCCGAGGCGCTCAGAGGTCGCCGGTTGCATCGAGCCCATAGGTCGATGTCGTCTTGATCTCATTGGTGAGCTGGAGGACTTCCGGGCGCTTGCCCGAGCCTGCGCCCTTCATGCGGGTAAAGTTACCCTCAATCCTGGCGCCCGGCTCAATGGCCACGGACTCATGCACGATATCGCCAGAAACCTGGGCGCTGGCAGAGATCGAGATGCTGCGGGCCTCAAGCTTGCCATCGGTCAGACCATGGATGGTCAGCGAATCGGCAATGATTGAGCCCTTGACCCGGCCACTCTGGCCGATGGAAATCTTGGCGCAGCGAATATCACCCTCGACGGAGCCATCGATCTGGATATCGCCATCAGTCTCAAGGGTCCCGGAAACCTTCAGGTTCTGGGAGATTACAGTCAAAGGTGAATCGGGCATTTGGTTTCCCTTAGCTGCCGGTGCGGGGGGCCTGCTGAACATTCTTTCCACGTCCCTGGACGAAAGGCTCCGGATTGCGAGCGACGCCATCTACCAGTACTTCGTAATGAAGGTGAGGACCAGTGGACCGCCCGGAATTTCCGAGCCGCCCGATAATCGTCCCGGCCTTCACCTCATCGCCAATCTTCACGGCGACGGATTCGAGATGGGCATAACGGGTGACCAGGCCACCGGCATGCCGGACCTCAACCTGTCGGCCGAATTCGCCACCCCAGCCCGCCTGAACAACTTCCCCGGGGGCCGTGGCCGTAACCGCGGTGCCGATGTTATTCCGGAAGTCCATGCCGGTATGCAGGGCAAGCTGACCATTGATCGGGTCAATCCGGCGGCCATAGCCGCTGGTGATCTCGGCAACGCCAATGGGCCGCCCCAGCGGCAGACTGGCCACCAGCTGCCGCAGCTTCTCGCGGCGCTCCACGGCGTCGCCGGTGAGGGCCGAGGCAACTTCTGCCTTGCAGTCGCCGCCGCCATTATGTGCCGCCATGGCCTCGATCGTTGAGATGGGGACCAGCGGGCCACCCTGACCGTCGCGGCCCAGCAGATTGCCAGCCGACAGGCCCACGCGGGTCACGCTGTCTTCAAGCGCCTTCATATCCTTGCGCAGAGGCTCTTCCAGGCGGGAGGCGATGGCAAGCTGCAGGGACTGGTAGGCATCAACCTTTGAGACAAGGGTTGCCTGCAGGGCGGCAGCCTGATCGCGCTCGGTCGAGATCCGCGCCACTTCCTTCTCGGTTTCAGCCAGCTTGGCACGCAGGCCAGCCAGTTCGGCCGCCGCGCGCTCGGCCCGGCTGCCGGCATCGGCAAGCTCGGACGAATGGGTCCGCTCCTGGACGAGTTGATTCTGCAGCGCCAGATAGTCGCTCTTGACCTGGCCGAGTTCAGACCGCGCGGAATCAAGAATGGAATCATAAGCCAGCGTGGCATAGGTGCTCTGCCCCAGCCATACGGCCATGAACAGCACAACACCCGCCGCAGCCCGCTGGGGGCCGGCGGTGACGCGGTACTGACGCACCACACCCTGGCATTCGATGATCACCCGGCGCGTTGGCGGCTGCCAGGTGAGAAGCCGCCTACCGGCGGCGAGGAAGCCGGAAAGGTTCCCCTTCCGGTCTGCAGACCTGTTGTCCTTGGCAGCTGGCACGATCGATGACTCCTCAACCCATCTCGCGACGGGGGCCGGAAGATTCAACAGGAGAGGCAGAGGTCTCCCTCCATCACCGATTTTGCCGGGGGCCGAGTCCGCCATCTCCAACTCTCGTCCTTCACTATCAGGGAAATACCGAGGGCGAGCCCTCTGTTAGGTCCATTATTGAAGGTTCACCGTCGACAGTGCCGACCGCCACACTTCCCCGCATTTGAACAAAAGTCGGGGAGAAAGGCAAAACTTTGCGTGCCATGGATTCCTCAGACGCAAGATACAGCACAGCGACCCGAACCTGAATCTCATAATTAAACCAAAAAGATGAACGAACTCTTTCCACCAGATTGGTAAGAGATAAAAATTTTGGGTGCTCCGCAGGCGCGTCCCTCCAGCCCCAAAAGAGGCTGGGCAGAGGGCGGGCAGAGGGCCCTGTCACGATCCTGCCACGGATGCCGGCCCGAGCGCGGTGGCTGTCGGGAACCCGGCAAAAAGGATTAAGTTCTCACAGGCTGTGCAATTTCACTGGCCTATTCAAGCGGGCCGGACAAGGCAAGATATCTATCTGTTCATTGTATAGTTTTTGTTTTTGGGATCTTTCTTAAAACCATATTGCCTAATATTTTGTTAATAAGATGTTTTTGTGTTTTAACAGTCACACGAATTTCATTAAGTCCCTCAGATCTGCTCTTTTGTTAGCCATTTCTCCTTCTTGGCTGCTTCAATCGTCAGCGTGCGTCCTTAGCGGCGGCGGTCGGGGGCGGTGTGGGCGAAAGCCTGGCATTGGCTCTGGTTGATACGGGGCTGCTGCGGTCCTGCAGCAGGTCTACCAGTAGGGGAGGTTTACAATGAGAGTGGGACTGACAATGCGCAGCCTGGCGCTGGGAGCCCTCGCGGGCACCACAGCCGCGCTGCTGCTGGCGACGCCTGCGCGCGCCATCGAGTTTGAATACGGTGAGTTCAAGGGCAGCGTCATCAACACCCTGTCGGCTGGCATCCAGATGCGCGTCGCCTCTCGTGACCCGCGCTACCTCGGCGCGAAGAACGGCGGCAGCACTGCGATCGGGATGACGCAGAATGCCGAAGACAACAACAAGCATTTTGACCAGGGCGACATCGTCGGCGCGCCGGTGAAGATCGTCACCGAGTTGAACGTCGCCTGGCGCAACCTCGGCGTCTACGGCCGCGGCACCGCCTTCTACGATTACATCTACGACAACAATGATCTCGCCAAGTTCGGTGACACGACGTCGCCGACCTATGGCCGCATCAGCACTGCCGCCCAGCGCAAAGCCGCCAGTGGCGCCGAAGTGCAGGATCTGTTCATCCGTGGTTCGTTCGACATCGGCACCCAGCCGCTGAACGTCCGCGTTGGCCAGCAGACCCTGAACTGGGGTGAAGCCCTGTTCACCCAGAACGCCATCTCCATCATCAACCCGCTCGATCTGCAGAAGTTTGCAGTTCCGGGCGCCGAGCTGCGCGACGGTCTGATCCCCGTTCCCATGGCCTGGATGTCCTACGAAATCGTCGAAGGTCTGGCGGTCGAAGGCTTCTACCAGTGGGAGTTCAAGAAGCTGCGTCTGTCGCCCACGGGCACCTATTTCGGTGGCGCTGACGTCATCGAAGAGTCCAACGACGGCATCGGCGGCGTGTCCAACGGCGCGGATTGTAACGCCTCTGGCCAGGCCCTGCCTTGCGTTCGTCAGCAGGCCAACAGGGACCCGGGTGATTCCGGCAACTACGGCGTGAAGCTGAACTGGTACTCGGAAGCCCTGAACAACACCGAGTTCGGTTTCTACTACGTCCGCTACACGAGCCGCTTCCCCGGCCTGAGCTACAACGCTCTCAACGGTGGTACGGCTCATCTGGCGGAGCTTGGTCAGCAGTTCGCTGATGAGTTCACCAGCCAGGCCGAATACCAGCGTGGCATCCAGATGCTGGCCATGTCGTACAACACGACGCTGGAAGCACCCGGCATCGCGGTGAACGGTGAATTCTCCTACAAGATGGACGTTCCGGGCGCGATCTACGGCACGACCCCCTATCTTGAAGGTCTTTGCCAGTACTACGGCGTCATCCAGTGCGGTAACCAGCTTTCTTCTTATCGTTCTAGCAATGACCGCTCGCACATCTCTGGCACGATCCCGCTTGACCAGGTCAGCACCAACTTCCGCCTGACCAAGATCTTCTTCGCTGGCATGCCCTTCGTTTCGGGCATCGGTGCAGAGAGCATCACGGCCATCTCGGAAACCAGCATCAACTACATCACCAACCTGCCTGACTCGGGCACGCTCAACATGTCGCCTGCCATCACCAATGGCTGCGGCGCGGCGACGTCGTTTGGCTCTGGCGCGACCACCTGCGATGTCCCGGGTGCAACCAAGGTGTCCAGCTACGAGAACATCCTCCTGCTGGTCAGCTATCCGGGCGCCTTTGGCACCCCGATCAACCTGACGCCGGGCCTCTACTACGGCATGACGATCCAGGGCAACTCGCCCATCGCAGCCGGCCCGCAGAAGGGCTTCCGGGCAACCAACCTCTCACTGAAGGCCGAGTACCAGCAGAACCTCACGGCGACGCTGAACTTTGCCAAGCAGTGGGGCGGTGGTTACCGCAACACCAATGCCGACAAGGATTTCGTCGGTCTGACGGTGAACTACACGTTCTGATCTTTCCGGATCGAACGAGAGACGGCCCCGGAGCAATCCGGGGCCGTTTTCTTTTGTGCCGCCTGCGGTTGGCCGGGCCTTGCGCTGACCCTAGGCGGGGCGCAAATTCCGCCGGTGGTGCAGGATCATGGCAATGCCTGTCCCGGAAAGTGATAACGGCATGGCTGCTGTACAGCAGGGCCTTTTCGCCCGCATCTCTGCGGCTCTCGCCGCCTTTGCCAGCGCCTGGACCGCCTTTGGCCGGGCGGGCACCGCTGTTGCCGCAACGTCTGCCGCCGCTGCCGAACCTTTTCCCGATCTGCTCTCCGCAAGCGCCGATACCCTGGTGGTGGTGGCCAGGCGCGATGGCCGCATCGATCGGGCAAACGCGGCCTTCCACAGGATCTATGGCAGCCGCACCTCCATTGCCCACCTGCTTGACGAGGGTGGGGGCGGGGGCGGGGCGATGGAAGACGAGGCCCCCTTCCCTTCCCGTTCCCCCTCCCCTTCCCCCTCCCCCCGCAGCCGCCTTGACCGCGTGCCCGGCGAGGATGGCCAGAGGCTGGAGATCAGCTGGATCTTCACACCCCTGCCGGCCGAGCGCTGGGGTGATGCCGCCCTGCTGGGCCTTGGCCACGATTGCACGAGCGAGCGCGCGGCAGAGATTGCCCTTGTGCACGCAACCCGTTTGCTGAGCCTGGGCGAGATTGCCTCGGGCCTGGCCCATGAGATCAACCAGCCGCTCAATGTCATTGGCCTGGCCTTGGCCAACATCCGTCGCCGGCTGGGCAGCGGTGACCTTGATACCGTTAAACTCGCCGAAAGCCTTGCCCGGGCAGAGAACAATGTGGCCCGGGCCCGCAATATGGTTGGCCACCTGCGCGCCCTGGGGCGCAGCGGCACCACGGCTCGCAGCACGCTGGACCTGCGGGAGGCGGTGGATGCCTGCCTTACCCTGCTGGCCCACAGCCTGCGCCAGTTGGACATCGCGGTAACCGTCGATCTGGCGCCGGCAACGCTGCTGGTGGAGGTGGACCGCACCCTTGTGGGCCAGATCCTGCTCAATCTGCTGACCAATGCCAGGGATGCAGTCGACGCCAATGGGGCGCCCGATGGCGCACGCTGGATCCACATCCGGGGCACAAGCCTAAATGAGCGGGTCGAGATCAGTATTGCCGATGCGGGTGGCGGCATTCCCGACGCCCTGGCAGAACGGGTTTTCGAGCCCTTCTTTACAACCAGACCGGCCGGCACCCGCGCCGGCCTTGGACTGACGCTAAGCCGGACCATGGCGCGTGACCTGCACGGCACCCTCAGCTTCCATAACGAGGGACCTGGCGCTGTCTTTATCCTGAGCCTGCCCGCAGCGCCGCGCGAAGCGGAGCCCGGCATGGGCGATGCGGGACACGACGCCGCAGGCGGCGCCCGAGCCTGAGCGATGCCACGATCCGGTCCGCTCCGGAGCCCGGAGATGGCAGGGAATAACAGTTGCGCAAGCGCGCTCGGCCCATAAGGGCGTGTCGGGTCCGGAATGGAATTTGATCACACCACCCCTTGACCTGTAGCAGGCTAGGTTGTTCCGTTCCTTTTCAAATCCCTGCGCCTGCACGCGCGCCAAAAATGAGGCGAACCGTGAGTCAGTTTGAAGTCGTGGGAAATGCTGATACCGGGGACTGGGCAAAGCGCGGCGATGGCGGTGACGCTGGCGGGTCTGGCAAGATACCCTCGCCAAATTCGCCATTTCAGCAGATCAGGCGGGCCGGGGCGCATCTTACGGGCATGGTGGCCGGCGCTGCCTCTGCCATGTGGGTTGGCCTGTCGTGTTTCTATCTCGACCGGACGATTTCCTGGGTGGCCATTCCCTCTTTGCTGCCGAGCGAATTCTTTGCCCTTATCGGCGGCGTGCTTGGCCCCCTGCTGCTGATCTGGATCATTGCGCTCTATTTCCAGCGCGACCGGGTCTTCCTCAAGCATTCCTCGCGACTGGGCAATGTGCTTGAAGCGCTTGCCTATCCGACGGACGGCGCTGAACAGCGGATCGAGGCAGTCACCAATTCCCTAAAGGCCCAGGCCCGGATGCTGACCCAGGCCACGGAAACCACCTTCGGCCACATTCGCCAGATCGAAGCCGCCTGCCGGACCGAGATGAGCGCGCTTCAGGCCGTCACCGACCAGCTGCGCCTTGAGGCCGACCAGTTGAAGGTGGCTCTCCAAGCCGAAACCTCGGCCCTGGCCGAGGTGCTGGTGCGCATTACCGCCGAGGGCGACATGGCCCGCCAGCAGATGGAAGCCCAGACCCGTGCCCTGAATGATGCCGCCACCGCAACAGCAAAACGGACCCAGGAGGCCAGCGTCCATCTGACAACCCAGGTCGCCACCACCCTTGGCGAAGGCGAGCGGGCCGCTGCGCGCATCGAGGGCCTGGTGGAAG